>NZ_CP099760.1:5860000-6160000 GCF_040760005.1 Pseudomonas sp. stari2 | reverse complement strand
CAGTTCACCCCGGGAACGCCGGGCCGGAGGCTGATGCGGATCGCGGATGTTGGTCAGCGCGGCAAAGCGGCCGTTGGCGCCGAGGCCGAGCCAGGTGCCGCCGGCCTCCAGATCCCGTCCGGCATGAACCTGCGGCGACTCGGGCCATTGGGCCAGCGGCAGGCTGGGCCGGGCGTAGAATTCGTCACGGTTGGCCGCGACGATCAGCGGCTGGGCATGCCCCGGCCGCCAGGCGAAAACGATCAGGCACATAAGGTAGTCCTTGTGTGTTTTTTGCCCACTCTACGCAGACATCGTCCGTGCATCCATCGCCAGTGGAGCCGAAGGCCATGCATCCGTTACCATGCCGCTCCGGTTTTGGGATGCGCCTCTGGAGGCAGTCATGGAATTTCTGCTCTATCTGGCACTGGGTGCCTGTGCAGGCGTGCTGGCCGGGCTGTTCGGGGTTGGCGGTGGGATCATCATCGTTCCGGTGCTGGTGTTCAGTTTCACCTTGCAGGGCTTCGATCAGTCGATCCTGACCCACCTGGCCGTCGGCACATCGCTGGCGACGATCATCTTCACCTCGGTCAACGCCGTGCGTGAACATCATCGACGCGGGGCGGTGCGCTGGCCGATTTTCGCCTGGATGACCGTCGGGATCCTGCTCGGTGCCGGTTTCGGGGCGCTGACTGCCGAAGCGATCTCCGGGCCCAACTTGCAAAAAATCATCGGTGTGTTCGCCCTGGTGATCGCGGCGCAACTGGCGCTGGACGTCAAACCCAAGGCCAGCCGAACGGTGCCCGGCAAATTCGGTCTGACCGTGGCCGGCAGTGTGATCGGCTGGGCCTCGGCGATTTTCGGGATTGGCGGCGGCTCGTTGACCGTGCCGTTCCTGACCTGGCGCAGCGTGCCGATGCAGCAGGCCGTGGCGACTTCGTCGGCCTGTGGCCTACCGATCGCCGTGGCAAGTGCAATAAGTTTCATGATTCTGGGCTGGCATGATCCGTTGCTGCCGGCCCATAGTCTCGGGTTTGTGTATTTGCCGGCGCTGCTGGGCATTGCGCTGACCAGCATGGTGTTCGCCCGTCTCGGCGCGCGGCTGGCGCACAAGTTGTCGCCGAAGTTGCTGAAACGGCTGTTCGCCGCTTTGCTGTTCTGCGTGGGGCTGAGCTTTCTGTTCTGAGGCGTCTGTTCCGAGCAGGCCACAATCCTGGCTTAATCCTGAGGTGGCAGCGTCGCCCGGGAATTTTGAAGATTTGAACTCTAACGAGGAGTCGCAATGCTGCCTTACCCGCAGATCGACCCGGTGGCCTTGGCCATCGGTCCGCTGAAAATCCATTGGTACGGCCTGATGTATCTGGTCGGCATCGGCGGTGCGTGGCTGCTGGCGTCGCGCCGGCTCAACCGTTTTGACCCGACCTGGACCAAGGAGAAACTCTCCGATCTGGTGTTCTGGCTCTCGATGGGCGTGATTGTCGGCGGGCGACTGGGCTATGTGCTGTTCTACGATCTGAGCGCCTACATCGCCAACCCGACGCTGATTTTCGAGGTGTGGAAGGGCGGCATGTCGTTCCACGGCGGCTTCATCGGCGTGATGCTGGCGGCTTTGTGGTTCGGCAAGCGTAACGGCAAGTCGTTCTTCCAGCTGATGGACTTCGTGGCACCGATGGTGCCGATCGGTCTGGGCGCCGGACGTATCGGCAACTTCATCAACGCCGAGCTGTGGGGCAAGGCCACCGATGTGCCATGGGCCATGGTGTTCCCGCCGTTCAGCGACCCGGCGCAACTGCCGCGCCACCCGTCGCAGCTGTATCAGTTCGCACTGGAAGGCGTCGCGCTGTTCCTGATCCTCTGGCTGTTCTCGCGCAAGCCGCGACCAACCATGGCGGTCTCGGGCATGTTCGCGCTGTTCTATGGCATCTTCCGTTTCATCGTCGAATTCGTCCGCGTGCCGGATGCGCAACTGGGCTACCTGGCCTGGAACTGGCTGACCATGGGTCAGATCCTCTGCGTACCGATGATCATCGGCGGGCTGTTCCTGATCTGGCTGGCCTACCGCCGTGCCCCGTCGGCGCCGGTTGCACCGACAGCTTAAATATTCGAACCCCGGCGCAGCTGGCCGGGGCTCAAGGACACAGGTAACTCATGAAGCAATATCTCGATCTGGTGTCGCACGTCATCAACAACGGTACCAAACAGGCCAACCGTACCGGCGTGAACACCATCAGCTTTCCGGGCGCGATGCTGCGCTTCGATCTGCAGGAAGGTTTCCCGGCGATCACCACCCGCAAGATGGCCTTCAAATCGGCCATCGGCGAAATGTGCGGCTTTCTGCGTGGCGTGAACAACGCCGCCGAATTCCGTGCGCTGGGCTGCAAGGTCTGGGATCAGAACGCCAATGAAAACGCCCAGTGGCTGGCCAACCCGTTCCGCCAGGGCGAAGACGACCTCGGCGAAATCTACGGTGTGCAATGGCGCAAATGGCCGGCGTACAAGCAGATCCCGCTGAGCAACAGCGCCGCCATCGAACAAACCCTGAGCAACGGCTACAAGCAGATTGCCCAGGGCGAAGAAGACGGCCAGGCCTACGTGGTGCTGTACAAAGCCATCGATCAGGTGCGCCAGTGCGTCGACACGATCATCAAGGACCCGGGCAGCCGGCGTATCCTGTTCCACGGCTGGAACTGCGCCCAGCTCGATGAAATGGCCCTGCCGCCGTGCCATCTGCTGTACCAGTTCCACCCGAATGTCGAGACCAAAGAGATCTCTTTGACGCTCTACATCCGTTCCAACGACCTGGGTCTGGGCACGCCGTTCAACCTCACCGAAGGCGCCGCGCTGCTGAGCCTGATCGGTCGCCTGACCGGCTACACGCCGCGCTGGTTCACCTATTTCATCGGTGACGCCCACGTCTACGAAAACCATCTGGACATGCTCAACGAACAGCTCAAGCGCGAGCCGTTCGCCATGCCGAAACTGAAGATTTCGGATCGTGTGCCGGAGTTTGCCAAGACGGGTATTTACCAGCCGGAGTGGCTGGAACTGGTGGAGCCAGGCGACTTCTCGCTGGAAGGTTATGAGCACCATGCGCCGATGACCGCGCCGATGGCGGTCTGATCAAACACCGAGGGAGCCAAATGGCTCCCTCAGTTGTTTCTGGCGTTCTTAATGGCCGTGGCTGCGGCCCACATGCGAATGCTCAACCTCCGCCGCCACAACCCCGCCACTCACCTCCAGCCGCTGCAGGATCCCGCATTGATCCGCCTCTGGTCCTTCGCCACAACGCTGGCGCAGGTCGAGCAGTTGCGTCTGCAACGCCAACAACCCGTCGATCCGCGCCTTGACGTGCTGGATGTGCTCGTCGATCAGTGCGTTCACGCTTTCGCACTGATCCTGCGGACTGTCGCGCAAGGCGAGCAGGCTGCGGATTTCTTCGAGGGTCATGTCGAGGGTGCGACAGTTGCGGATGAAGGTCAGGCGCTCGGCGTGGGCCTGGGTGTAGACGCGGTAGTTGCCGTCGCTGCGGGCCGGCTCCGGCAGCAGGTTTTCACGCTCGTAGTAGCGGATGGTTTCCACGGCGCAATCGGTCTGTTTCGCCAGTTCTCCGATCTTCATGACGGCAATCTCCAAAAGGGTGCTTGACCCTATAGTGGCTACAGGGTCTTTACTTGGCAACAGGCACCTTCATGGACGCGACCAATGAGCGATTCCCAGCACACCCACAAATCCCACGCGGGACACGATCACAGCCACAAATTGCAGCCTGTGCATAAACATGACCACGGTGCTGATGCCTGCTGTGCATCAAAAGCCGCGGCCCCGTCGCTGATTCAACTGAGCGAGGCGAAAAGCGCCGACGCCCGCTTGAGCAGTTTCCGCATCGAAGCAATGGACTGCCCGACGGAGCAGACACTGATCCAGAACAAGCTCGGCAAACTGGCCGGGATCCAGCAGCTGGAATTCAACCTGATCAATCGCGTGCTCGGCGTGACCCATAATCTGCCGGACACCGCGCCGATCATCGACGCGATCAAATCCCTCGGCATGCAGGCCGAGCCGCTGGAGGCCGGCGTTGATTCCCCGGCCGCCGCCCCGGTGAAAAAACACTGGTGGCCACTGGCGCTGTCCGGCGTCGGTGCGCTCGCCGCCGAAGTGATCCACTTCACCAGCGCCGCGCCGACCTGGGTGGTGGCGATCATCGCGCTGATCTCGATCCTCAGCGGCGGCCTCACCACTTACAAGAAGGGCTGGATCGCCCTGAAGAACCGCAACCTCAACATCAACGCCCTGATGAGTATCGCCGTGACTGGCGCCGTGTTGATCGGCCAGTGGCCGGAAGCGGCGATGGTGATGTTCCTCTTTACCGTGGCCGAGCTGATCGAAGCGCGCTCGCTGGATCGCGCACGCAACGCCATCAGCGGTTTGATGCAGATGACGCCGGAGCAGGCGACGGTGTTGCAGGCGGACGGCAACTGGGTCGAACTGGACGTCAAAAGCATCGATCTCGGCGCCCGCGTGCGAGTGAAACCCGGCGAGCGCATCGCGCTGGACGGTGAAGTCGTCAGCGGCAGTTCGACCATCGATCAGGCACCGATCACCGGTGAAAGCCTGCCGGTTGAGAAAACCGTCGGCGACAAAGTTTTCGCGGGCACCATCAACCAGGCCGGTTCGCTGGAATACACAGTGACCGCAGCGGCAAACAATTCCACCCTGGCGCGGATCATCCACGCCGTGGAACAGGCGCAAGGCGCACGTGCGCCGACCCAGCGCTTCGTCGATCAGTTCTCGAAGATCTACACCCCGGTGGTCTTCGTTCTGGCCCTGGCCGTGGCGATCATCCCGCCGCTGTTCATGGGGGGCGCGTGGTTCGACTGGATCTACCGCGCGCTGGTGCTGCTGGTGGTCGCGTGCCCGTGTGCACTGGTGATTTCCACCCCGGTGACCATCGTCAGCGGCCTCGCGGCGGCGGCGCGCAAAGGCATTCTGGTGAAGGGCGGCGTGTACCTGGAGGGCGGTTTCAAGCTTGACTATCTGGCCCTCGACAAGACCGGCACCATCACCCACGGCAAACCGGTGCAGACCGATTACCTGTCCCTCGACCCGACTGCCGACGGCACGGCTCCGGCGATTGCCGCCGCGCTGGCCGGGCGCTCCGATCACCCGGTGTCGCTGGCCATCGCCAATGCCGCTGTGGATAAAGGTTTCGCGCCGCTGGTTGTGGATAACTTCGAAGCGTTGGCCGGGCGCGGTGTGAAAGGTGAGGTCAACGGTCAGGCCTACCATTTGGGCAATCACCGACTGGTGGAAGAACTGGGCCTGTGCTCGCCGCAACTGGAAGAAAAGCTGTTCGCTCTGGAGAAGCAGGGCAAGTCCGTGGTGTTGCTGCTCGACAGCTCCGGCCCGCTGGCGCTGTTCGCCGTGGCCGACACCGTCAAGGAAACCAGTCGCGAGGCGATCCGCCAATTGCACGATCTGGGCGTGAAAACCCTGATGCTCACCGGCGACAACGTTCACACCGCGCAGGCGATTGCGGCGCAGGTCGGGATCGATCAGGCCAAGGGCGACTTGTTGCCGACCGACAAACTGCAAGCCATCGAAGACCTGTACGCACAGGGCCGTCGGGTCGGTATGGTCGGCGACGGCATCAACGATGCGCCGGCACTGGCTCGGGCCGAGATCGGTTTCGCCATGGCGGCGGCCGGTACCGATACGGCGATTGAAACCGCCGATGTCGCCCTGATGGACGACGATCTGCGCAAGATTCCGGCCTTCATCAGTCTGTCCCGCAACACGGCCAGCATCCTGAAACAGAACATTGCGTTGGCACTGGTGATCAAAGCGATCTTTCTTGGGGTAACCTTCGCCGGGCTCGCCACCATGTGGATGGCGGTGTTTGCCGACATGGGCGTGAGCCTGCTGGTGGTGTTCAACGGTTTGCGCCTGTTGCGCAAATAGAGGAAGAGGGACGGTTGTGCTGAGTGCCGAGCTGAAAGCGTTTTACATGGTGGCCCGTCTGGGCAGCATCACGCTGGCGGCGAAAAAGCTCGGCCTCAGTCAACCGACCGTGACCACCCAGATCCGTAATCTGGAAAGCCAGTATTCGGTGGAGCTGTTCTACCGTGGCGGCCGACGGCTGAGTGTCAGCGACGAAGGCGCGCGGCTGTTGCCGATGGTCAAGGCGCTGTTGCAGCAGGAGGCCGATATCGAATTCTTCCTGCGTAACAGCGGCCAGGTACAGGGCACGCTGCGCATCGCCGCCACGGCGCCGTATTACATCCTCGATCTGGTGAAGACCTTTCGCGAGCGTCTGCCGCAGGTCGAAGTCTCGGTGGAAATCGGCAATTCACAGCAGGTGCTCGAAGCGCTGGAGGATTATCGAGTGGATGTCGCGGCGTCATCGCAGTTGCTCGACGATGCGCGGCTGATCCGCCGGGTGCTCGGCAGCGATCCGCTGGTGCTGGCGGTGCATCGCAATCATCCGCTGGCGGCGCACGACCATGTGACGCTGAACGCGCTGGCCGGGCATACCCTGTTGATGCGTGAACCGGGCTCGACCACCCGTCGCCTGACCGAAGAATTGCTGGCCGGCGCCGGGGTCGGTTTTGGCCCGTTGCTGGAGATCGGCAGCCGCGAGTCGATCCGCGAGGCGGTGCTGCGCAATATCGGCATCAGCATCATCGCCCGCCAGGAAGTACCGCACGATCCGCAGTTGCGGGTGCTGACCCTGGAGAATGCGCCGCAGATTCCCGAATATCTCTACTGCCTCAAGGAGCGCAAGAACGCCCGGTTGCCGGCGGCGTTTCTCGGGCTGGCGCAGGAAATGTCGCCGGCCTGATCAACCCAAATCCCCGAATACCACTATCGGTCGATTTTGCCTTGTTGCCATATGACCGACGCATTACAACTCTAGGATTCGTCTCATCTGCTTGATGAGGCCTGTCCATGAACCCTGCAATCGCAACTGCCCTGACCAACCCCGGCGCACCGATGAAAGTGCGCGGCGTGCAGAAGCGCTTCGGCGCCTTCACCGCGCTGGATAATGTCTCCCTCGATGTCGCGGCCGGTGAGCTGGTGTGCCTGCTCGGCCCGTCGGGCTGTGGCAAGACCACGCTGTTGCGTTGCATCGCCGGTCTGGAGAAGCAGGACAGCGGCGAGTTGTACCTCGGCGAGCGCGACGTTTCCCACCTCGCGCCACAGGCTCGGGACTACGGCATCCTGTTCCAGTCCTACGCGCTATTCCCCAATCTGACCGTCGAAGCGAACATTGCCTACGGCCTCGCCGGCAGTGGTCGCGATGAAGTACGCCGTCGTGTCGGTCAGATGCTGGAACTGGTCGGCCTCACCGGCAGTGAGAAAAAGTACCCGGGCCAGTTGTCCGGCGGTCAGCAACAACGAGTTGCTCTGGCCCGAGCGCTGGCCCCGGCGCCGTCGCTGCTGTTGCTCGACGAACCGATGTCGGCCCTCGACGCCCGCGTCCGCGAGCACCTGTGCACCGAGCTGCGCCAACTGCAACGCAACCTCGGCATCACCACCCTGATGGTCACCCACAATCAGGACGAAGCCATGCTGATGGCTGACCGCATCGCCGTGATGAACAACGGCAAGGTCGAGCAGTACGCTACCCCGCAGGAAATCTACAACCGTCCGGCCACACCGTTCGTGGCCGAGTTTGTCGGCCAGGGCAACTGGCTGCCATTCCAGCGCAGCAGCGACAGCCACGCCAAGGTCGGCGGGATGAACCTGCGTCTGGCCGATGGCAGCGTCCATAGTCCGTCGGGCCGACTGTTCTGCCGTCCGGAAGCGATCAACGTCAATCCGCTGGTGCACGAAGAAAACCTGTTCCCGGCCAAGGTCCGCGAGATCACTTTCCTCGGCAACCGCTGCCGCATGAGCTTCGAACTTGATCAATTGCCCGGCCATGCCTTACTCGCCGAACTGGCGCCGGAAGCCATGCCGCGCCTCGGCGCCCAGCAGATCATGGTTGCCTTGCCGCCACGCAGCCTGCAGGTGTTTGCCTGATGAACAGCAACCTCGCACTGCCGCTACCGCAAAAGCAGGCGCGGCAGGTGGCCGGGGCCGAGGTCGGCGACCGGATCTTCGTCCTCGGCGGCAAACTCCTGCTGCTGGTGCTGCTCGGTGTGGCGGTGCTGTTGCCGTTGCTGGCGATCTTCTGGCGCGGTTTCAGCAGCGAAGCCGGGCAGGGCGGTGGCTGGCTCGCCGCGAAGGAGCTGGTGAGCAGCGACAATTTCCATTGGCTGCTCGGCAACAGCCTGAAAGTTTCCCTCAGCGTCGCGGCGATCGTCGTACCGCTGGCCTACCTGTTTGCCTACGCCTTGCAACGCACGTTGATTCCCGCCAAAGGCATCTGGCGAGGGATTTCCCTGCTGCCGCTGATGGCGCCGTCGATGCTGCCGGGGATTGCGCTGGTCTATCTGTTCGGCAATCAGGGGATGTTGCGCGGGCTGCTGTCGGACAACATCTACGGCTTCTGGGGCATTGTTCTGGGTGAGGTGATCTACACCTTCCCACACGCCTTGATGATTTTGCTGTCAGCCCTGTCGCTGGCGGATGCGCGACTGTTCGACGCCGCGTCGAGCATGGGCGCGAGCCCTGCGAAGGCCTTCCGCAGCATCACCTGGCCGGCGACGCGCCAGGCTGTGTTCGCCGCGTTCTGTCTGGTGTTTACCCTGACCATCACCGATTTCGGTGTGCCGGTAGTGGTCGGTGGCGACTATCAAGTGCTGGCGCTGGAAGCCTACAAAGCGGTGGTCGGTCAGCAGCAATTCGGACGCGGTGCGTTGATCGGCATGGTTCTGCTGCTGCCGGCGCTGTTCAGCTTCGGTGTCGATGCCTGGTTGCGTCGTCGTCACGGCGACTCCATGAGCGGTCGCGCCCAGGTGTTCAAACCGGCGCCGTCGAAGAAGCGCGACGCCTGTTATCTGGCCATCGTCCTGCTGATCAGCGCGGCGTTGGTGCTGGTGTTCGGCATGGCGGTGTTCTCGTCGCTGGTGAAGTTCTGGCCGTACAACCTGTCGTTGTCGCTCAACCACTATCAGTTCAACGAGACCGCCGGCGGTGGCTGGCTTGCCTACGGCAACAGCTTGAAGATGGCTCTGGGCACGGCGTTGATCGGCAGCGTGCTGATCTTCACCGGCGCCTACCTGATGGAAAAGACCCGCAGCCAGCGCGGGCTGAATCTGACGCTACGCATGCTCAGTTTCGTACCGATGGCGGTGCCGGGGCTGGTGCTGGGTCTGGGTTACGTCTTCTTCTTCAACCTGACTGGCAATCCGTTGCATGTGCTGTACGGGACCATGACCCTGCTGATCGTCTGCACCATTGCTCACTATCTGACCACCGCACAGATGACCGCCACCACGGCGCTGCGTCAGCTCGACGCCGAGTTCGAAGCCGCCGCGCTGTCGCTCAAGGCGCCGCTGTACCGGCATTACCTGCGGGTCACCGTGCCGATCTGCCTGCCGGCGCTACTGGACATCGTGCGCTACCTGTTCGTCTCGGCCATGACCACTGTTTCCGCCGCGATCTTCCTCTACAGCCCCGACACCATCCTCGCGGCGGTGGCGGTGCTGAACATGGATGACGCCGGCAACGTCGGCGGTGCGGCGGCGATGTCGACCCTGATTCTGTTCACCTCGGCGGGCGTGTCCTTGCTGCTGGCGTGGGCTTCGCGCGGCTTGCTGCGCCGTTCCCAGGCCTGGCGGCAAACGGCGCCCGGCCACTGATCCACGACTTGTCCCTTTAGCCTCAACTCACCTACAGGAAAACGATCATGTTCAAGCCTATGGCCCTGGCCGCTGCTGTGCTCGCTACTTTCAGCCTGAATGCCTTCGCGGCAAAAACCGAGTTGACGGTGTACACCGCTCTCGAAGCCGAACAGCTCAAGAGCTATAAGGAAGCGTTCGAAAAGGCCAATCCGGACATCGAGATCAAGTGGGTGCGTGATTCCACCGGGATCATTACTGCCAAACTGCTGGCCGAAAAAGAGCGTCCGCAGGCTGACGCGGTATGGGGCCTGGCCGCTTCGAGCCTGGCGATCCTCGATCAGCAAGGCATGCTGCAAAGCTACGCGCCGAAGGACCTGGGCAAGATCGGCGCGAACTACCGCGATGCCGCCAACCCGCCAGCCTGGGTCGGTATGGACGTCTGGGCTGCGACTATTTGCTTCAACACCGTCGAAGCCGAAAAACAAGGTCTGACCAAACCGGTGAGCTGGCAGGACCTGACCAAGCCTGAGTACAAAGGCAAGATCGTGATGCCGAACCCGGCCTCGTCCGGCACCGGTTTCCTCGACGTCAGCGCCTGGCTGCAAACCTTCGGCGAGAAGCAGGGCTGGGCTTACATGGACGGCCTGCACCAGAACATCGGCCAGTACGTTCACTCCGGTTCCAAGCCTTGCAAACTGGCGGCGGCGGGCGAATTCCCGATCGGGGTTTCCTTCGAGTACCCGGCCGTTCAGCTGAAGCGTCAGGGCGCGCCGCTGGACATCATCCTGCCGAAAGAAGGCCTGGGTTGGGAGATCGAAGCGACTGCCGTGATCAAAGGCACGCCGCATGAAGAAGCCGCGAAGAAACTGGCCGACTTCTCCGCCAGCGCCCCGGCGATGGACCTGTACAAGGAAAACTTCGCCGTCCTCGCCCAACCAGGCATTGCCAAGCCGCAGACCGAACTGCCGGCCGACTACGAGCAGCGCCTGATCAAGAACGACTTTGCCTGGGCCTCGAAGAACCGCGACGAGATCCTGACCGAATGGCGCAAGCGTTATGACGGCAAGTCCGAGAAAGTCGCTGCCAAGTAAGAACTTCATCGACTGACAGGGCCCCATCGCTGGCTTGCCAGCAATGGTGGTCTCTTATTCAGAGCACTTCTCAATGACACAACACAAAGACTTGCTGATCGTCGGCGCCGGCATTCTGGGCCTGTCCCATGCCTATGCCGCCGCCCGGCGCGGTCTCAAAGTCACGGTTTTCGAGCGCACCGCCACACCACTCGGCGCCTCGGTACGCAACTTCGGTCAGGCCCTGGTCACCGGCCAGCCACCGGGCCCGATGCTGGAGCTGGCCAAGGCCAGCCGCGAACTCTGGGGCCAGTGGGCGCAGCTCGCCGGCCTGCAACTCAAGCGCAACGGCTCGTACCTGTTCGCCCGCACCGAGGCCGAAGAACACTTGCTCGAAGCCTTCTGCGCCGGGCGCGCCGTCGAGCACGACTACCGCGTCGAGCTGCTACGCGGTGCCGCGCTGCGCGATCTGTATGGCGGTCAGTTCAGCCATCACCGCGCCGCGCTGCACGGGATGGACGATCAACAACTGTATTCACGGGAAGCGATTCCGGCGTTGATCGAATACCTGCGCCGCGAACTCAACGTCGGGTTTCACTTCTCGACGCTGGTGCGCGACGTTGAACCGGGACGCCTGCACAGCACGGCCGGCACCTTCACCGCCGAGCAGATCATCGTCTGCTCCGGCCATGATTATCAGACCTTGCTGGCCGAACCGATTGCCGCCCTCGACCCGCAAATCTGCCGCCTGCAAATGCTTCGCGCTCGGCCGCAGATTGACCTGAACTTGCAACACGCCTTGCTCACCGGTCTCAGCTGCGTGCATTACGGCGCCTTCGCCGACTTGCCGGAAGCGGCGGCGGTGCAGACACAGATCCTGCGCGAACAACCGCACCTGCAGGAAAACGGCATTCATCTGCTGATCAGCCCGACGCCGTATGGCGAACTGATCATCGGCGACTCGCACCATTACGGCAGCGATCCATCGCCGTTCAACGCCGAGCAGGTCGACAACTGGATGCTCGAACTGGCCGAACAGACTCTCGGCTGCAAGGTGCAAGTGGTCGAGCGCTGGCAGGGTGTCTATGGTTCCCGTGGACCAGGTCCGTTTTCGTTCCTGCGTCCGGCGCCGGGGCTGAATGTGGCGCTGATGCACAGCGGCGTCGGCATGAGCGTCGGCCCGGCCATGGCCGAGCGCAATGTTGCACAGCTTTTTGGAGAGCTTTGATGTTGAGTCACGAGCAAGTCATCGACCGGGTGTTCGGCCTCTACGAGCGCTTCGGCGCCAGCGACTACATCGGCGAACCGGTGTCGCAGATCGAACACATGTCCCAGGCGGCGCAACTGGCCATCGCCGAAGGCTTCGACGACGACGTGGTACTCGCCGCGTTTTTTCACGACATCGGCCATTTGTGTGCCGAAGGCGCGGAAAACATGGGCGGTTATGGCGTGGTCAGCCACGAACGGCTCGGTGCGGACTATTTGCGTGAAGCCGGATTCAGCGAGCGCCTGGCGCGGCTGGTGGAGTATCACGTCCAGGCCAAGCGTTATCTGACGCTCAGGGAATCGGGCTATTACGAACGCTTGAGCGAAGCCAGCCGCCGCACCCTGGAATATCAGGGCGGGGTGATGACGGAGGCTGAAGCCGATGCGTTCGAGCAGGATCCGTTGTGCGACGTCAGTCTGAGGATGCGTCAGTGGGATGAGCTGGCGAAGGAAATGGCCGTACCGGTGATTGATCTTGAAGTCTTGAAGCACAAGGCCTTCACCGTGTTGTCCCGCGAGGCGCGCTGAACCTTCTTACGTCAAACCGGGAAACGGTGCATGGCGCGTGTTGCCCCCTCGGCCCAGACTGGTTTTTTTGCCGAAGGAGCGCACGGATGCGTTTTTTGAAAGTGATTGCTCGGGATCGATCGAGCAGCGGCGCGGGGCACAGTGTTCAGATGCGCTTTCATGACAGCGAACAGGATTGGCGCGAAGCGTCAGTTCGCGAAGTCGCGCAACTGCGCAGCTTCTCCAGCACCTATCTGAAATGTGCCTGGTTCAATGCGGCCGATGACGATGCGCGACATCTGCGGATCTTCGCTCTGAACCCCGGCGGCGATGGAACACCGGAGTCAGTCAGGCTGCACTTTCACGAGGGCGAAACCATCGCTTATAAAGCTGCCGTCCATGACCTGGATAACGATGGCAGCTTCGAGGTTGTCCTGTGTTCGGACGTCGACAACGACGGGCGCGCCAATCGCACGGATCGCAGCCGCGTGACGGCGCTGGTCAAACAGTTCCTCAAGGTTGGCTGGTTCTAGAGTTCGAGGACGTTGCTCACCAGCTCATCGATCTGTTCCTGACGCTGGGCCTGATTCAGCTTTGGATGCGGATTGAGCGACGACCATTGCGGGTGGGCCCGGGCGATGTTCAATGCCTCCGGCAGCTTGCCTTCGCGCCAGGTCTTGTCCTGCGGCGTCGCCACCTGAACGGTATCCATCGCTGCATGACCACGGGCATTCAGCGCTTGCAGCAGTTGCCGCTGACGCAATGCCAGCAGTCGCAATACGTTGTCGTCGACCGTCAGTTCCCGCTGCCCTTTGATCTTGCCGAGCAGGCGATTGCCGTAGCTGCGGGCGGTTTGCAGGGCGCCGCCGGCAATTGCGCCGGCCAGGGCGGCGGCGCCGAGGGTGATGCCGCCGACCAGTAAATCCACACCCGCCCCCGCGGCTGCACCGGCCGCAATCCCACCGCCGACTCGCACGCCCAGTTGCTTGAGGGTTTCCGGGTTGAACAGGTCATCGCCCCAGCGCCCGTCGAGCAGCGGCAGATCGCTGGCGGCGGCGTCTTGCGGGCGGAAGGCGTAGAGCTTGAGCAGTGCTTCGACGCATTTCTGCTCGCGTTGGCGCACGGCTTTGCGCAGTTCGCTGATGGCCTGTTGTTCCTGCTCGGCGTTGCTCGCCACACTGCGCCGGCACGCGGCGCAGTCGATCAGCAATTCGGCGATCAGGCGTGCGGCACTTTGCTCGCGGGCGAGACGTTGGGCCTGTTGATCGGCGATCAGCCGTTCAAGCTGCGGGCGGGCATTTTCCAGCAGCAACGCGAGACTTTCGTACAGCCGCCGCTCGCCATCCTCCGGCGGGGCGACGCTGTCGAAACGCACCAATGCATGCAGCCCCAGACGCGCCAGTGCTTCACGCCAGTCCGGTTCGCGGTGGTTGGCGCTGCTGACGAAATTCAGTACCGGCAGCAACGGTTTGCCGCAACTGGCCAGCACTTCCAGTTCATCACGGTACTTGGCCAGCACCGGTTCCCGGGCATCGATCACATACAGGCCGGCATCGGAATCGAGCAGTTGCCGCAGCACCTTGGCTTCCTGTTCGAAACGCTGGCGCGCTTCGCTGCCATCGAGAAACCGCGCCAGCCGCGCAGGACCGTCGAGGCGTTCGCCGGGCCGTTCCAGGCGCTCGAGAAAATCCAGCAGGGCGATGGCGTCTTCCAGGCCCGGTGTGTCGTAGAGGTCAAGCAACGGCTCGCCATCCACCGACAACCGCGCGCCTTCGACATGCCGCGTGGTGCTTGGGCGATGGGAGACTTCGCCGAAGCCGACGTCGCGGGTCAGGGTGCGCAACAGCGAAGTCTTGCCGACGTTGGTGTGGCCGACCACCGCCAGTTTCAGCGGCGCTTTCCAGGCATCAGTCATGTCCGTGCTCCAGCCAGTTCAACGGGGCGCAATCGGCAAACGGCAGCTCCAGTTGTTGCAGCGCAACATGCCAGTCGCCGAGGCGTTCGGCGTCCAGTGCTTGTCCTTGCGGCGCCTGCAATAGCCAGACGCGGGTGGCTGCGGCATTGCGCGCCAGCTCGGCAATCAGCGCCAGGCTGCCGCGATCCGGCGAACGCCGTGGGTCGCAGGCAATCGCGAGGCGCGCCGGCGGAAAACGGCTGAGCTGTTCGAGCAGTTTGTTGCGCGATTCACGGCTGTCGAGGATGCCGGCGTTGCTGACGTTTTTTGGCAGCGTCGGCGGCCATGGGTGTTGATCGTCTAGTTCGATCGCCACCAGCAACGCGCCGTTGCTGGCGTGTTCGCCGACGGTGCTTTCGACGTGGTGCAATTGCGCAGGCTCGGGGTCGGTGATGCCGAGGCGTTCGCTGGTCGGCATCAGGCGTTCGCGCAGTTGGGCGTAACCGGGCAGGTTCAGGTCCAGACGCAATGCGGCTTTGCCGCTGTTCCAGCGCCAGAAGCAGAACAGCGCCAACAGCAGGCGCGGCAGCACGCCGTACACCACCATCACGCCGACCAGCCAGGTCGCCCAGGCCTGACGGGCGCTTTCGATGTTCAGCGCGGTGTCGCCGCTGGCGCGGATCATGTCCACAGTCGGCACGTTGAAACCCAGCAACGCCGGCAATGCGCCGAGGGCCTGAGTCATGTTGATGAACGTGTCGGCGCTGAGAATCGTGGTTTCCCAGACGAAGCCGTAGCGACGGGTCGCCATCAGCGTCAGCAGCAATACCAGCGCGCTGAACATCGCCAGCAACCACAGTCCATTGACCAGCGTACCGAGCGCCCAACGATTGAGTTTCTGGCGTTGCAGCATCAACAGCAGGGCCGGCGCCATTTGCGCAGCCTTGGCGTCGCGGGCGAGTTTTTCACTGAGCCACAACCACAAGCGGCCAAGAGTGGCGCCATGTTCGCCAGCGAAGATCAGCCCAAGCGCCCAGCTCAACAGCAGAATCAGATTCAGCCCGAGCAGGCTGCCCAGGGCCCAGAACACATTGACCGGCGTCTGGCCCAGTGCGGCGAAGGCCAGACCCGCGCCGCTCAATACGGCGAGGATCGCCAGTAACACCAGCGCCAGGCGTGCGCCTTGCAGCCAGTGCCTGAGCGCAGAGTTCAGCCCATCGCGCTCGGCCAGCCACAGGGCGCGGCGCTGAATGCGTCCCGGCAGATCGCCGCCGGCCGCGCGGGCCAGGCGATTGGCTTCCTGATCGTCCAGCGGGCCTGCGTGTTCTTCGCGCAGGCGCACGGTTTCGGTGAGCCAGAGGTTTTGCAGTGAAGTCAGTTCAGTCACGCGGCATCCCGTTGCTTGATTGAGCCGTGAGCATAACCGCTGTGGCGCTTATCGGGGTAAGCGCGGCTCTGGTATCCTCGCCGGCATGACTAAATCACTCCCCCTCAGCCTGATCGCAGCCCTCGGTGAAAACCGTGTGATCGGCGTCGATAACAGCATGCCCTGGCACCTGCCGGGGGACTTCAAATACTTCAAGGCCACGACGCTCGGAAAGCCGATCATCATGGGTCGCAAGACCTGGGATTCGCTGGGTCGTCCGTTGCCGGGCCGTTTGAACATCGTAGTCAGCCGTCAGCAGGATCTGGTGCTGGCAGGTGCGGAAGTCTATCCGTCGCTGGAAGCTGCCGTGGTTCGTGCCGAAGAGTGGGCGAAAGAGCAGGGCGTCGACGAGTTGATGCTGATTGGCGGGGCGCAACTGTATGCGCAAGGGCTGGCACAGGCGGATCGTTTGTATCTGACCCGTGTGGCGCTGAGCCCGGAAGGGGATGCGTGGTTTCCGGAGTTCGATCTGAATCAGTGGAAACTGGTGTCGAATGTGCCGAATCCGGCTGAAGGCGACAAACCGGCTTACCACTTCGAAGTCTGGGAAAAAGCCTGAATCTGTGGCGAGGGAGCTCGCTCCCTCGCCACAGCGTCAATCAAGCCTGAACAAGCTCCGCATGCTCATCGGCATCCAGCAGGGCCTTGTCGGTCTGCTGCATCACCTGGCTGGTAATCGCGCCAGCGGTGATCGAACCACTCACGTTCAGCGCCGTACGACCCATGTCGATCAGCGGCTCGACCGAAATCAGCAACGCCACCAGCGAAACCGGCAAGCCCATGGCCGGCAGCACGATCAGCGCGGCGAAGGTCGCGCCGCCGCCCACGCCCGCCACACCGGCCGAACTCAGGGTCACGATCGCCACCAGCGTCGCGATCCACAGCGGATCCAGCGGGTTGATGCCGACGGTTGGCGCAACCATCACTGCCAACATTGCCGGGTACAGACCGGCGCAGCCGTTCTGGCCGATGGTCGCGCCGAACGAGGCGGCGAAGCTTGCCACCGATTGCGGAATGCCCAGACGACGGGTCTGCGCTTCGATGCTCAGCGGGATGCTTGCGGCGCTGGAGCGGCTGGTGAAGGCGAAGGTCAGCACCGGCCAGATCTTGCGGAAGAAGCGCAGCGGGTTGATCCCGGCCGCCGACACCAGCAAGCCATGCACCACGAACATCAGGCCCAGACCGAGGTACGACACCACGACGAAACTGCCGAGCTTGATGATGTCCTGCAGGTTGGAACCGGCCACCACTTTGGTCATCAGCGCCAGCACGCCGTACGGGGTCAGCTTCATCACCAGGCGCACCAGACGCATCACCCAGGCTTGCAGGGTGTCGATGGCGTTGATCACTTTCTGACCTTTCTCGGCGTCATCCTTGAGCAGTTGCAGCGCAGCAACCCCCATGAACGCGGCAAAGATCACCACGCTGATGATCGACGTCGGTTTGGCCCGGGCCAGGTCGGCGAACGGGTTCTGCGGGATGAACGACAGCAGCAGTTGTGGCACGTTAAGGTCAGCGACCTTGCCGGCGTAGTCGGTTTGAATGGTTTGCAGACGGGCCATTTCCTGAGTACCGGCGACCAGGCCTTCGGCGGTCAGGCCGAACAGGTTGGTCAGGCCGATGCCGATCAGCGCCGCAATCGCCGTGGTGAACAGCAGCGTGCCTATGGTCAGGAAGCTGATCTTGCCCAGCGAAGAGGCGTTGTGCAGGCGGGCCACCGCGCTGAGGATCGAGGCGAACACCAGCGGGATCACGATCATCTGCAGCAGCTGCACGTAACCGTTGCCCACCAGATCGAACCAGCCGATCGAGGCTTTCAGCACCGGGTTGCCGGCACCGTAGATCGTGTGCAGCGCGACGCCGAACGCCACGCCCAGCACCAGGGCGAGCAGGACTTTTTTCGCCAGGCTCCACGAGGTGTGGCGGGTTTGCGCCAGACCGAAGAGCAGGGCGAGGAACACCAGCAGGTTGAGAATCAGCGGCAGATTCATGAGTTCTCCAGAAAAGACTTTGCCAACAGCCTTCCGGGGCTGCTGCGAACCGGCAAGCCTAACAGTTTGATTTCCAATGAATTAATACCGAAATTGAAGGTCGTCCGTCGTTTTTGGAATAAGCGTGTGTCGCTCTCGGGGATGCAGCTGGCGCAAAAGGGACGAGGACGGTCGCTGACAGACGGGAACTGTCACACTGATTTGTTAGCGTCGATCTCTTTCAAACCGGGGAGAAACGCAGAATGAAGTTCGCACCTAAAATGCTGGCTGCCGCACTCTGCTTCGGCCTTGTTGGCCAAGCGTTCGCCACTGACCTGAAACACTGGCCGGCGGATCAGGCCAAGGCGCTGGACGCGATGATCGCGGCCAACGCCAACAAGGGTAACTACGCGGTGTTCGACATGGACAACACCAGTTACCGCTACGACCTCGAAGAGTCGCTGCTGCCGTTCATGGAAAACAAGGGCCTGATCACCCGTGACAAGCTCGACCCGTCGCTGAAGCTGATTCCGTTCAAGGACACCGCCGACCACAAGGAAAGCCTGTTCAGCTACTACTACCGCCTCTGCGAAGTCGACGACATGGTCTGCTACCCATGGGTGGCGCAGGTGTTCTCCGGCTTCACCCTCAAGGAGCTCAAAGGCTACGTCGACGAACTGATGGCCTCGGGCAAACCGGTACCGGCGACCTATTACGAAGGCGATGTGGTCAAGAACATCGACGTGCAGCCGCCGAAAGTCTTCACCGGTCAGGCCGAGTTGTACAACAAATTGATGGAGAACGGTATCGAGGTCTACGTGATGACCGCCGCCTCCGAAGAACTGGTGCGCATGGTCGCGGCCGATCCGAAGTATGGCTACAACGTCAAACCGCAGAACGTGATCGGCGTGACCACGTTGCTGAAGAACCGCGAGACCGGCGAACTGACCACTGCGCGCAAGCAGATCACTGCCGGCAAGTATGACGAAAAGGCCAACCTCGGCCTGGAACTGACACCTTACTTGTGGACCCCGGCGACCTGGATGGCCGGCAAGCACGCGGCGATCCTGACCTACATCGACGAGTGGAAAAAACCGGTACTGGTGGGCGGCGACACCCCGAGCAGCGACGGCTACATGCTGTTCCACAGCGTTGACGTGGCCAAGGGCGGCATTCACCTGTGGGTCAACCGCAAGGACAAGTACATGACCCAGCTCAACGGCATGATGGCCAAGCACGCGGCGGCCCAGGCGAAAGAAGGTTTGCCGGTGACGGCGGACAAGAACTGGGTGATCGTGAAGCCGGAAGAGATTCAGTAAGCCTCAAGGCAAAAAAATGCCCCGCACCTGGCGGGGCATTTTTATGCGCGACGGCTAAGTATCACAGGCCGTCGAGCATCGCCTTGTTACGCACCGCACCCTTGTCGGCGCTGGTTGCCAGCAGGGCGTAGGCCTTGAGGGCGGTGGTCACTTTGCGTGGACGCTTCTCGACCGGTTTCCAGCCCTTCTTGTCCTGCTCGACCCGACGTGCCGCCAGTTCTTCGTCGCTGATCAACAGGTTGATCGAGCGGTTCGGGATGTCGATCAGCACCTTGTCACCGTCCTGCACCAGACCGATCGCGCCGCCGGCCGCAGCCTCTGGCGAAGCGTGGCCGATGGACAGACCGGAGGTACCGCCGGAGAAACGGCCATCGGTCAGCAAGGCGCAGGCTTTGCCCAGACCTTTGGATTTCAGGTACGACGTCGGGTAGAGCATTTCCTGCATGCCCGGGCCGCCTTTCGGGCCTTCGTAGCGAATGATGACGATGTCGCCTTCCTTCACTTCGTCGGCAAGGATGCCGCGTACGGCACTGTCCTGGCTTTCGAAGATCTTCGCGTTGCCTTCGAAGACGTGGATCGACTCGTCGACACCGGCGGTTTTCACCACGCAGCCGTCCAGGGCGATGTTGCCGTACAGCACGGCCAGGCCGCCTTCTTTCGAATAGGCGTGCTCAAAGCTGCGGATGCAACCGTTTTCACGGTCGTCGTCCAGGGTTTCCCAGCGGGTCGACTGGCTGAACGCGGTTTGCGTCGGAATGCCGGCCGGGCCTGCCTTGAAGAAATGGTGCACGGCTTCATCGTCGGTCTGGGTGATATCCCACTTGGCGATGGCTTCTTCCATGCTGCGGCTGTGCACGGTGGGCAGGTCGGTGTGCAGCAGACCGCCACGGGCCAGCGAACCGAGAATGCTGAAGATGCCGCCGGCGCGGTGCACGTCTTCCATGTGGTACTTCTGGATGTTCGGCGCGACCTTGCACAGTTGCGGCACCTTGCGCGACAGGCGATCGATGTCGCGCAGGTCGAAGTCGATCTCGGCTTCCTGTGCGGCGGCCAGCAAGTGCAGGATGGTGTTGGTCGAACCGCCCATGGCGATGTCGAGCATCATCGCGTTCTCGAACGCCTTGAAGTTGGCAATGTTGCGCGGCAGTACCGACTCGTCGTTCTCGCCATAATAGCGTTTGCACAGTTCGACGATGGTACGGCCGGCCTGCAGGAACAGCTGTTCGCGGTCGCTGTGGGTGGCCAGGGTCGAACCGTTGCCCGGCAATGCGAGGCCCAGGGCTTCGGTCAGGCAGTTCATCGAGTTGGCGGTGAACATGCCGGAGCACGAACCGCAGGTCGGGCAGGCGCTGCGCTCGTACTCGGCAACCTTCTCGTCAGAAGCGCTGGAGTCGGCGGCGATGACCATGGCGTCGACGAGGTCGAGACCGTGGCTGGCCAGTTTGGTCTTGCCGGCTTCCATCGGGCCGCCGGAAACGAAGATCACCGGGATGTTCAGGCGCAGGGCGGCCATCAGCATGCCCGGGGTGATCTTGTCGCAGTTGGAGATGCAGACGATGGCATCGGCACAGTGGGCATTGACCATGTATTCGACGGAGTCGGCGATGATCTCGCGGCTCGGCAACGAATACAGCATGCCGTCGTGGCCCATGGCGATGCCGTCGTCCACGGCAATGGTGTTGAATTCTTTCGCCACGCCACCGGCGCGTTCGATTTCACGGGCAACCAGCTGGCCCAGGTCCTTCAGGTGCACGTGGCCCGGTACGAACTGGGTGAAGGAGTTGGCAATGGCGATGATCGGCTTCTTGAAGTCGTCATCCTTCATCCCGGTGGCGCGCCACAGTGCGCGGGCGCCGGCCATGTTGCGGCCGTGGGTGGATGTTTTCGAGCGGTAATCTGGCATGGAGCACTCCGGGCGGCTAATCAGGTATCAAAAGGGAGTGAGCTTCTATTGACGTCTGGAACACTCAGAAATGGCCGTGTGTCCTGAAGTTGCCGATGACGTTGCGGGATCGCCGCTGGTCTCAGCCTGAGCTCATAAACCCGCCGGGGATGAATGGCGATGAATCTCGCGATTCTACACCGCTGGCGTCAGGAGGGAATGGCGCAAAACGTTGTTCCAGTGCTGACGCCGCGTGCGGAATGACGACCGGCAGGTTCAATCGCCACCCGGCTGTGCGATGGCGTCGGCTTGCAAGACTCTGGCGCGACGGCTGATCCGGTTGTTCAAGGCGAGCGCCACACCACTGAGCAAGACAAAGGCGTAACCCAGGGTGGATTGCAGATTGGCCGGGCTCAGGCTGATCAAAGCGCTGATCAACCCGCCGCAGATGAAGGTGATCGTGCTGCCGGCCGAGGCCGAGGTGCCGGCGTTGTCCGCAAACAGGCTCATGGCCCTGGAGGTGGCGGCCGGCCGGGCAATGGTGGTGCCGGCGGTGCAGATCAGCATCGGGATCAGCACTGTCGCTGGAGCCAGAGCAAAACTCGACGACAAGTACAACATGGTCACGCCGGCGAACAGGATCAGGCTCAGACCGACGACCATCTGTTGGCCGCTGCTGATGCGCCTGCTCAGCACGCTGGCGAGAATGCCTCCGGTGACGTAAGCCGCACCGTAGATCAGCAGGATCAAGGAGAACTCGTAGGCGGACAATTGCAGCCGGTCCATGAAGATCAGCGGCGATATCACGATGAATGAAAAGTGGCAGGCGAACGCAAATGCCGAAATCAGCCAGTAGCCGACGAAGTCGAAATCCCCCAGCACCCGTCGGTAAGCCGTGAGGAAGTTCGTGCGTGTGCCACGGGTGGTCGGTCGGCTGTTTTCCAGAAACAGCCAGGCCTTGAGCAGTACCACGGCCGATAATGCGATGAACACCCAGAAGCTGCCACGCCAGCCCAGGGTTGCCTGCAGGAAAGTACCGACAAGAGGCGATACCGAGATGAAAATCCCGCCGGCGGTGACCATCAGGATTCGCAGACGATCGCGTTCCTCGCCTTCGAACAGATCCTGGACCAGCGCCTGGGACAGCACGAAGCAACCGCAGCCCAGCGCCTGCACGACCCGGAACATCAGGAACAGCGAATAGTCAGTGGTCATTACACAGCCGAGGGCGCCGAGCATTGAAACGCTCATGCCGGCGAGCAGCAGGCCCTTGCGCCCGATTACATCCGACAGTGGTCCGATCAGCAACTGGGCGAAGGCGATGCCGACGGCGAACAGGCTGATTGACAGCGCGATGTCGGCCGGGGCGCTGCGAAAGTGCTCGGCCAGCGCCGGAAATGAAGGCAGCACGACATCCAGCGGAAAAACACCCAGCAATACCATCGCCAGCAACAGGCTGACGGCCCCGCGACGCTGTCGGGTCGTCACCCCGGATTTTCCTTTACCCATCGATCAATCCTGCCCTGGCGAAAAGTATCTGGTTGTAAGGTTCGGCGAAAAATCCGGCCTTCCTCAGTGCATTCAATGTGGCGATGCCGCCTGTCCGGGCACGTCGTCGGGAGGCTTGTGCTGTTGTCAGGCTGTCGAGTATTTCCAGCACGGCACCGTCGGCAATCCCGGTGGCGCACAGGCTTTGCCGCAGCCACTGTTCATCGGTTTCGAAGAAAATCCCGAAGATCTCGAGCAGGGTGGTGGCGGCGAAAGCTCGTTGCTGCGGTCCCAGATGCAGCCAGAGGTAATGGAACACTTCAGTGAAGTAGCGACTGTGGCGCGCCTCGTCGGTGAGGTGATCGCGCAGCATGTCGTTGACCCCGGACACCAGGCTGTCCCGGCAGACGTCGAGCAGTTCCCGGGCAATGATGGTTTCCGAGACGAAGCCGAGCAGAAACCATGTCAGCGGTCGCTGCTCCGGAAGGGTTTCGTCGATCAGCCTGATCATGCGAGTGATCCGCCTGGGCACCACCGGGCGCCCGGTGATGCCGTAGAACCTGGCGATCTGTTCCGCGACCTGATGGGAAAACAGGGCGTGGTAGCCCTCATCGGTGTAGAGCTGCAGCGCGGCGGTTTTCATGGGCGGCGGAACATCGACCGGCAGTTCGCCGTGGACGATGACTTCCACGGCGCGATTGACGATGCGGTGTTCGAGCAGGGTGGTGTAGTCGAGAAAGTGCACCAGATGATTGGCCGTGAGCCGGTGCACCACCAAGCGGCCTGCGGCTTCGATGGCCGGGTGGGCGAGGTAAGGCAGAAATGCCGGCGGGAACCAGTGACGGGTTTCCAGTTGTTGCGCTATATCAGCCGGCAAGCGGTAATCGTGGGTACTGGTTCGCACGGATGCGCGAGTGCTCCAGTCACCCAGCGAAAACTCGAAGAGCGGGGCCTGGGAGAGCAGGCTCATGCTGGCGTCTCACGCAGCAGGTCGCGCATTTCCTGGCACATCGCCTGACCGTCGCTTTCTCCGCAACCGACGAAGAACAGCGGTTGCTCGGTACCGTTCTGAAGTTGCAGCAATGTTTCAACCTGATCGTCGGCGAATGCGCCTGTCAGCCAGGTATTCATACCTAGCGCGGTGGCAACCAATTGAAACGTCTGTGAAAGATGCCCGGCTTCGACGAACGCCATTCGATAGGCGCGTGAGTGCGGGTATTTCCACCAGAGCCTGTCGAAACGGGCGGTGATGAACAGGCCCAGTGGCAGGTTGTTGATGAAGTGCTGGCCTCCCAGCAGATTGCCCGGCGCTGTGTCGGGCAAGGGGTTGACGAAACTCAGGGCGTGTTCGACCGGGTGATAGGCGTATACGCCGGGTGGTAGTCCGTCGACGTTCTGCACCAGCACAAAACCGGCGCAGGCATTGAGGCCGCCCCCGGAAGGGCTGCTGCGCCGCGCATCAAGCCCTTCGGCGATGCTGTCGTCACCGTCGGCTTCGCGTTCTCGCAGGTAACCGAGGGACAGGTATAGCAAGGTGCCGACGTCGCCCAGCGACACCGCGGCGCCGGTGAAGGATCGGCAGGTCTTTCGCCGGATCAGTGAACCCGACAGGCTGTCGTCAGTCGGTGCCATCGGCGGGGGCAGGGCGATGAGTGCGTTCGGGCCGGTGTCTGCAGGGACGTCCGCCGGAGGCGAAGTGGCAAGTACAGTGTTGCAGTGTTCGAGGTATTGCCTGGACCATTCCTGAACATTTCGGGGCGTGTGTTCGCAGGGAATATTCCGGGTACCGATATGGTAGATTCTGGACAGTTCATCCCAGCCCCAGACCGGCGCTGCGATTTTTGAAGAAGTCAGTATTCCTGCATTTAAAAGTTTTGTGTCTATTGTGTTGTCGCTGTCATATGAAGCCGGCTCGTGAATAAGTTGTGCCAGTCGAGAAGAGTATTCAAAATCAAGTTCGTGCTGAGTATGGTCTTTGTAGTTCCAGACTATCTGGCCGGGCGTTCGTGGCAGTATGAATAAATAAGGATTTATATGCATGTTGGGGCACGCTGCTCTGGATGAGTGTTTTGCCAGAGGCGCTGGGTAGCCGGCATACCCAGCGCCAACTTTACTTAGCGGGCTTTAGGTGCGACCAGAAAAGCCAGGTTTGC
Organism: Pseudomonas sp. stari2; assembly: GCF_040760005.1. Classification (NCBI taxonomy): domain Bacteria; kingdom Pseudomonadati; phylum Pseudomonadota; class Gammaproteobacteria; order Pseudomonadales; family Pseudomonadaceae; genus Pseudomonas; species Pseudomonas sp. Stari2. The sequence goes on along the minus strand of NZ_CP099760.1, from coordinate 6,135,318 downwards.
GAGGGTGCGGGATTCCAGAGTAATTGCTTTCATGATTGAACTCCTTGTTCGTTGGTGCTTCGTGATTAGTTTGTGCCACCTTCGTGGTGACGACTTAATAATAGTTTGTAATGGATTAATCGCAAGCAAATATTAAGTAGGAATAATCCAGTAATTTTGTCGGAGTGATCTTTGGCTGAAAGTAAGTGTGTAAGTTAAATTCCAGTAAATAAAATATTTAAGGAAATATCCTGCACGTCGGCAAGACGATCAATGTAGGAAAGCAAAGAGCAAGACAAAAAGAAGGGGAGCCCGTGGGCTCCCCTTTCGATAGCGTCAATGCCGTGCGTCTGTCAGCTGTTGGGCAGCAGACGGCAGGTGATGCTCTTGATGTAGCGGGTTTCGGGAATGGCCGGGTGCACCGGATGATCCGGGCCTTGACCGCCGCGTTCCAGCAACTGGATGTTGCGATCCAGGTGACGGGCGCTGGTCAGCAGGATGTTCTGCAGATCGTCTTCCGGCAGGTGCATCGAGCACGAAGCGCTGACCAGGATGCCGTCCTTGTTGAGCAGGCGCATGGCTTGCTCGTTCAGGCGGCGGTAGGCGCCTTCACCATTTTTCATGTCCTTCTTGCGTTTGATGAACGCAGGCGGATCGGCCACGATCACGTCGAAGCGCTCTTCGCTGGCCTTGAGCTCCTTCAGGGCTTCGAAGACGTCGCCTTCGATGCAGGTCATCTTGTCGGCGAAACCGTTCAGCGCGGCATTGCGCTCCACACCGTCGAGGGCGAAGCCCGATGCGTCGACGCAGAACACTTCGCTGGCACCGAATGCGGCGGCTTGGACGCCCCAGCCACCGATGTAGCTGTACAGGTCCAGCACGCGTTTGCCCTTGGCGTAAGGGGCGAGGCGGGCGCGGTTCATGCGGTGATCGTAGAACCAGCCGGTTTTCTGACCTTGAACGACTGGTGCTTCGAATTTCACGCCGTTCTCTTCCAGCGCCACCCACTCCGGCACCACGCCGAAGACGGTTTCGGTGTAACGCTCGAGGCCTTCGGCATCGCGGGCGGCGGAGTCGTTCTTGAACAGGATGCCGCTTGGCTTGAGCACTTGGGTGAGCGCCGCGATCACGTCATCTTTATGGGCTTCCATGGTCGCCGAAGCGAGTTGCACCACGAGGATGTCGCCGAAACGGTCGACCACCAGACCCGGCAGCAGGTCGGAATCGCCGTAGACCAGACGATAGAACGGTTTGTCGAACAGGCGCTGACGCAGGGAAAGGGCCACGTTCAGGCGGTGCACCAGCAGCGACTTGTCCAGCGGCAGCTTGATGTCGCGCGACAGCAGGCGGGCGCAGATCAGGTTGTTCGGGCTCATGGCCACGATGCCCAGCGGCTTGCCGCCGGCGGCTTCGAGGATCGCCTGGTCGCCGGCCTTGAAGCCGTGCAACGGGGTGGCGGCCACGTCGATTTCGTTGCTGTAGACCCACAGATGGCCGGCGCGCAGGCGACGGTCGGCGTTGGCTTTGAGGCGCAAGCTAGGCAGGGACATGACGTCGCTCCGAAAAAAAGAGCGGGAGTATACCGTGTTGCGCCTTATGCCGGGTCTGGCGTGCGATGAAACGCGGCGGACCTCGTTACAAGCAGGCCCACCCCCGTGTCCACCCGCTTGTGCTCTATGCCGACAGCGCGTCAATCAGCGCTTTGCTGAATGCCGGAATATCGTCCGGTTGGCGGCTGCTGATCAGGTTGCCGTCTTTTACGACTTTCTGATCTACCCAGTTCACCCCCGCATTGACCAGATCGTCCTTGACGGTCTTGTAGCTGGTCATGGTCTTGCCATTGACCAGCCCGGCCGAAATCAGCAGCCAGCTACCGTGACAGATCACCGCGATCGGTTTGCCGGCGGAGGCACCGGTCTTGACCAGATGTTGCGCGTCCTGGTCGATGCGGATGGTGTCAGAGTTCTGCACGCCGCCCGGGAGCACCACGGCGTCGTACTGATCGATGCTTGCGCCCTGGAAAGTCTGGTCGACCTTGAAGTCGTCCGCAGGTTTATCGTGGTTCCAGCCTTTGACGCTGCCGGTTTCGGCGGAGAGGATGTCAACCTGCGCTCCAGCCTGCTCGAGTGCCTGTTTGGGACCGGTCAGTTCAACTTGCTCGAAACCATCGGTTACCAGAAAAGCGACGCGCTTGCTGCCGAGAGAATTTGCCATCGTTAAGCTCCTGAGTCTGTTGGGATTACTGCCCGAGACAGATGGAGAACTGTTCCGGGCACTACAGATTCCGAAGGCTGGGGAAAAGTGAAAGTTCCTGCGAATTGCCCACTGGTGTGTCGTGCGTCGGTTTTTAGAGGTTAGAATCGCCGCCTGTCCCAGAGTGTGTACTTATGTCCCAAGAGCTGACCACCGAACAGATTCAACAGTCCCTGCAAGGCATCAGCGTGCCCGCGCAGCCGCAGATCATGGTGGATCTGCAAATGGAGCAATACATGCCCGACCCGGACCTGGAGACGATCGCCAAGCTGATCTCCCAGGATCCCGGCCTTTCCGGCTCGCTGCTGAAAATCGTCAACTCGCCGTATTACGGCCTGAGCAACAAGATCACCTCGATCAAGCGCGCGGTGAACCTGCTGGGCAGCCGTTCGATCATCAATCTGATCAACGCCATGTCGATCAAGGGCGAGATGAACGACGACACCATCGTCACCCTGAACCGTTTCTGGGACACCGCTCAGGACGTGGCCATGACCTGCCTGACCCTGGCCAAGCGCGTCGGCACCGAGGCGAGCGACGAGGCTTACGCCTTGGGTCTGTTCCACGACTGCGGTGTGCCGCTGATGCTTCAGCGTTTCCCGGATTACATGAAGACACTCGAACAGGCTTATGCCAACGCGGGTGCCGAACGCCGGGTCGTGGACACCGAGAACGATGTCTACAACACCAACCACTCGGTGGTCGGTTACTACACCGCCAAGTCCTGGCGCCTGCCGGAGCATGTCAGCGCGGCCATCGCCAATCACCACAACGCCATGGCGATCTTCAGCGACGAGACTTCGCGTAACAGCCAGATGAAAAACCTGCTGGCGATCCTGAAAATGGCCGAGCACATCTGCGCGTCTTACCGGGTGCTGGGCAACCAGAGCGAAGACTTCGAGTGGCAGGCCGTCGGGCCGCTGGTGCTTGAGTACATCGGCCTCTCGGATTACGACTTCGAAACGTTGAAGCAGACAATCCGCGAACTTGGCGCGCACTGATTAAGGAAGCTGATGATTCGAGGAATCCATGCCTGAACTGCCGGAAGTCGAAACCACCCGCCGCGGCATCGCCCCGCACCTGGAAGGCCAGCGCGTCAGCCGGGTGATCGTGCGTGACCGGCGGCTGCGCTGGCCGATTCCCGAAGACCTCGATGTGCGCCTGTCCGGGCAGCGCATCGTGCTGGTCGAGCGGCGCGCCAAGTACCTGCTGATCAATGCCGAAGTCGGCACACTGATCAGCCATCTGGGCATGTCGGGCAATTTGCGATTGGTGGAGGTCGGAATGCCGGCAGCCAAGCATGAGCATGTGGATATCGAACTGGAATCCGGCCTGGCCCTGCGCTACACCGATCCGCGACGGTTCGGGGCGATGCTCTGGAGCAACGATCCACTCAATCACGAATTGCTGATTCGCCTGGGGCCGGAGCCGTTGACCGATCTGTTCGATGGCGAACGGTTGTTTCAGCTGTCACGCGGACGGTCGATGGCGGTCAAGCCGTTCATCATGGACAACGCGGTGGTGGTGGGGGTCGGCAATATTTACGCGACAGAAGCACTGTTCGCCGCCGGCATCGATCCGCGCCGTGAAGCCAAGGGTATTTCCCGGGCGCGTTATCTGAAGCTGGCGATCGAGATCAAACGCATCCTCGCCGCCGCCATCGAACGTGGCGGTACCACGTTGCGCGACTTTATTGGTGGTGACGGGCAGCCGGGGTATTTCCAGCAGGAGCTGTTTGTCTACGGTCGCGGTGGCGAACACTGCAAGGTCTGCGGCACAGGCCTGCGGGAAGTGAAGCTGGGCCAGCGGGCCAGTGTCTTCTGTCCGCGCTGCCAGACCTGACGAAAAGCTGAAAAAGTCCTACGGTCTATAGTGAGTTGTCTCACTGTTCAGCCCGAAGGATCGTGCCATGAAGTCCTCGCAAGCCCTGCTCCTCGCACTGCTGCTGTGCTCCAGCCTGACCGTTCAGGCCACGGAGGGCGGCAGCGGTGATCCGCGATATGCCATCCAGAATCCACCGGCCTACGCCATGATCGGCGATCTGCTGATTGCCCGCCCCTTGCTGGTGGCGGCCACGGTGATCGGTGCGGGGGTGTTTGTGGTGTCGTTGCCGTTTACCGCGCTGGGTGGCGGTGTCGGCGATGCGGGGGAGGCGCTGGTGGTGGCGCCGGCGAAAGCGGCTTTCGTGCGTTGCCTGGGCTGTACCGGGGAAGGATTCGAGCAGCGTGAATGACGTGATCGCAGCCTGACGCTGCGATCACGGTCAGAGACTCAAGCCTTGCCGGTAATCTTGCGGTATTTCTCCATCAACTGTTCTTCAGTCTCCGGATGGGCTTCGTCCAGTGGAATGCAATCCACCGGGCAGACCTGCTGGCACTGCGGCTCGTCGTAGTGGCCGACGCACTGGGTGCACAGGTTCGGGTCGATCACGTAGATCTCTTCGCCTTGGGAAATGGCGGCGTTCGGGCACTCAGGTTCGCAGACGTCGCAGTTGATGCAATCGTCGGTGATGATCAGGGACATGCTAACTCCAGCCGGGGCGGCGGGCCCGGGCGCAATAAATCAATGCGCGCAATTGTGCCGCATTGGCGCCCGTAGTGCACGCGGGCGCCGTTTGAACGGTCGTTACTTCTTGAAGCGCAGGGTCAGGGCATCAGCCACTGCCGGGTGGACAAACTTGCTGATATCGCCGCCCAGGGCTGCAATTTCCCGCACCAGGGTCGAGGAAATGAACGAATAACGCTCGGACGGGGTGAGAAACAGGCTCTCCACATCCGGTGCCAGCTGGCGGTTCATGTTGGCCAGCTGGAATTCGTATTCGAAGTCCGACACCGCGCGCAAACCACGCAGGAACACATTGGCGTTCTGCTCTTTGGCAAAATGCGCCAGCAGCGTCGAGAAGCCGACCACTTCTACGTTGGGCAGGTGTTTGGTGACCTCGCGGGCCAGCTCGACCCGTTGTTCCAGCGGGAACAGCGGATTCTTCTTGGGGCTGGCGGCGACGGCGATGATCACATGGTCGAACAGGCGCGAGGCGCGTTCGACCAGATCGCCATGGCCCTTGGTAATAGGGTCGAAGGTACCTGGGTACAACACTCGGTTCATCGCGTCGTCCTGGCGGGAATCCGTTGGGGAGTCGGATGGTATCGCAGCCGTCCCGGTCGGCCAAGTCGCCTTTTGGGTAAGAAAGCACTATGGACGGTACGAATCTTCGGCTTTTTCACGGGTTTTTCAGCCGTTCGCCGAGGGACGTCGCCAGTTGCGCCGTCAGACCATACACCGACAACTGCGGGTTGGCGCCGATGCTGGTGGGGAACAGCGAGCCGTCGTGAATCGACAGATTGCTCAGTTGATGATGGCGGCCGAGACTGTCGGTGACGGCGGTTTTCGAGTCTTCGCCCATCGCACAACCGCCCATGACGTGGGCGCTGCCCAGGCGGGTGCGGTACAGCTCGAGGCTCAAACCGTCGATCATCTTGCGCGCCTCGGCCAGGCTATTCACATAACGTGCATCCGCGTGCATCGGCATCACCGCTTTGGCGCCACCGGCGAACTGGATCTCGGCCATGACAAGGAAGGCCCGGCGCAAACCGTCCCAGGCGTAAGGCGACACCTGATAATCGAGGACCGGCGAGCCGTCGCCACGCAATTCGACGCTGCCACCCTGACTGTCCTGGTGAAACCCGTCACGCAGCAGAGCCAGCATGGCATGAGTGTGGGGCAGGTCGACCATGTGCTGTGCGTTTTCCTGACCGAAGCCGCCGAGCAGGGTGGCGGCCAGCGCCGGGTGCAACGGCGGCACTTCGAGTTTGAAGGCCATCGGCCCGGTGGTGCCGTCCTTCCACTGGAAATGGTCGGAGTAGATCGACTGCGGCGCTCCGTAAAACGGGTTGATGACCTCGTCGAAGCGCCCGGCGGACATGTTCACCGGGTGCAGGAACGTGCGCTTGCCGAGGCGTTGATGCGGATCCGGCGCATCCGAGCGCAGCAGCAGGGCGGGACTGTTGATGCCGCCGCCGGCCAGCACGTAATGGCGAGCCTTGACCGTGATCTTGCGCCCGGTCGGCTCGACGCAGCGTTCGTCCATTGCCACGCATTGCAGGCCGGTGACCTTGTCGCCGTTGATCAGCAGTTTTTCGGCGCGAGCCAGATAGAGCAGTTCGCCGCCCTTTTCCAGGGTCGCCGGGATGGTCGTGACCATCATCGATTGCTTGGCGTTGGTCGGGCAGCCCATGCCGCAGTAGCCGAGGTTCCAGCAGCCGCGCACATTGCGCGGGATCACGTGCCAGCTGTAGCCGAGTTGTTCGCAGCCTTTGCGGATTACGTCGTTGTTGGCGTTGGGTGGGACCATCCAAGGGGCGACGCCGAGGCGCTGCTCCATTTTTTCGAACCAAGGCACCATGTCGGCGGGGCTGTGGCCTTTGACGTTGTGTTCTTTGGCCCAGTGTTCGAGGGTCGGCTCGGGGGTGCGAAAACTCGAGGTCCAGTTGATCAGGGTGGTGCCGCCGACCGCACGGCCCTGAAGGATAGTGATTGCGCCGTCCTTGCTCATGCGGCCGATGCCTTCCTGATAAAGGCTGCTGTAGGCCTTGTCTTCCAGCATCTTGAAGTCGCTGCTGGTCTTGAGCGGGCCTTCTTCGATCAGCAGCACTTTATAACCGGCGGCGCTGAGGATTTCCGCCGTGGTGCCGCCGCCGGCACCGCTGCCGATGATGGCCACGTCGGCTTCCAGAGTCAGGTCGTCGGTCAGTTGTGCGCCGTTGTAGGTTTTCCAGCCACGGGCAAGGCCTTCGCGAAACGAGTCGGGTACGGGCATCAATCAGGCTCTCTTATTATTGTTCGGGGGAGGCGCGAGTCTTAAACCGTGAGTGGGCCGGGATAACCGCAGTGCGCCCAGGATTCGGCGCGGGTGTACCAGGCCATCATCACCATTTGCTGCAGGGAGCTGTGGCCCATGCGCAGCAGGCTCAACGAGCTGTTTTCCCAGCGCTCGAGAAAGTGCCGGATCGCCTCGGGGCTGGCGTTTTCCCAACTGCCCCAGATTCCGGTCAGCGGTCCCCGGGTCACGGCCATGCCCAGCACGTCGAACAGCTGTCGGGTCAGCTTGAGCATTTCCGGCGACAGGTGATCGAGGCTGTAATCCAGTGATTTCAGGGTTCCGTCGACAGCGGCGGGCATTTTTTCCGCAGCCACGGCGCCATCGAGCATTACCGGAATCAGCGCGCGCAAAAACAGCAGGTCGCCGCTGCGCAACGTGGCGAATCCGTTGGCCGGTACGCTCGACGAACAGCCGCTGAGGCTAGCGCCGAGGCCGGCGGTGGCGAGGAAAGCCGTGGCGCCGAGGCTGAATTTCAGCAGGCCGCGGCGCGACAGGGCAGGTGTTTCGGTCAGGCTTGGGTGCATTGTTGTTATTACCCGGCGGTGACGTTAGCGAATGAACAGTTTCTGGATCAGTTTCTGAATGGATTTGCCATACGGCGGGTAAATCAGCTTCGCCGCGTTGAAGCGCTGTTTAACCAGCACACCCTTGGCTTTGCTGAAGGTCAGAAAGCCTTCGTGTCCGTGGTAATGGCCCATCCCCGACGGCCCGATACCGCCGAACGGCATGTCGTCCTGTGCCACATGCAGCAGCGTGTCGTTGAGGCAGACGCCACCGGAGTGGGTTTCGTGGAGCACGCGGTTCTGTTCGCGTTTGTTGTAGCCGAAGTAGTAAAGGGCCAGAGGACGTGGCCGCTGATTGATGTAAGCAAATGCCTGATCCAGGTTCCGGTACGGCACGATCGGCAGCAGCGGGCCGAAGATTTCGTCCTGCATCACCGTCATCTCGTCGCTGACGTTCAGTAGCAGGCTGTGAGGCATGCGTCGGCCCTGGCCCTGATCGAACAGCGGAATCAGCAACGCGCCCTTACTGGTGGCGTCGCTGAGGTAGCTGTTCAGTCGCGCCAATTGGCGTTCATTGATGATGGCGGTGTAGTCCGGGTTGTCTGCGAGTGTCGGATAAAACCCGCGCACAGCCTGGCGATAGGCTTCCACAAAGCCGCCGACCCGTTCTTCCGGCACCAGCACGTAGTCCGGCGCCACACAGGTCTGGCCGGCGTTGAGGGTCTTGCCGAAGGCAATGCGTTCGGCCGCGTCCTTGAGCGGTACATCTTGGGAGACGATGGCCGGGGATTTGCCGCCCAGCTCCAGGGTCACCGGCGTGAGGTTTTCCGCCGCCGCGCGCATCACGTGCTTGCCGATGCTGGTAGCGCCGGTGAACAGCAGGTGATCGAAACGCAGTTTCGAGAACGCCACGCCGACGTCGGCCTCGCCGAGCACCACGCAGACCAGATCTTCGGGGAAGATTCGCGCCAGCAACTCCTTGAGCAGCAGGCCGGTGGCCGGGGTCGATTCGCTGAGCTTGAGCATCACCCGGTTGCCCGCCGCGAGGGCACCGGTCAACGGGCCCATGGCCAGGAACAACGGGTAATTCCACGGCACGATGACGCCCACGACGCCCAGCGGCTGATACACGACTTTCGCCGATGCCGGCTGGAAGGCGACACCGACTTTGCGCCGCGAAGGTTTCATCCACTGGCTGATGTGCCGGCTGGCATAGTGAATGCCGTGCAGGCTCGGCATCAGTTCGGCGAGCAGGGTTTCATCGGCGCTGCGGTGGCTGAAGTCGGAGCTGATGGCGTCGATCAGCGCCTGCCGTTCGCTGCTCAGCAAATCGCGCAGGGCCTTGAGCCATTGCTGACGCTGGGCCGCCGGCGGCATCGGGTTGGCGGCGTAGGCGGCACGCTGCGCATCGAACAGCCGATTGAGCTCTTCCAGCGGCTGTTGCAGCGTTTGCAGGTAGGCAATATCGGCAGTCATTGTCAGCTCCGGATATGTTGTTGTGAGGAACTTTTTAGAGTCTATGCTCTAGAAAGTCAAATGACTTCCTTGGGCATCATGGTTTTATCCCATTCCGGTTAGGTCGTAAGATGCCCCCCAACGCACTCTGAATTAAAGCTCAAGCCATGGCCCCACGGATCAAAACCAGCGAGCGCATCGTGCAGAACAGCCTCGAGCTGTTCAATCAGCAGGGCGAGCGCAGCATCAGCACCAATCACATCGCCGCCCACATGGAGATTTCTCCGGGCAATCTGTACTACCACTTCCCCAACAAGCAGGCGATCATCGCTGTGCTGTTCAGTGAGTACGAAAGCCTTGTGGACAGCTTCCTGCGCCCGCCTCAGGGGCGTGCGGCGACGGTCGAAGACAAGCGTTTCTATCTCAAGGAACTGCTGTCGGCGATGTGGCGCTACCGTTTTCTGCACCGCGATCTCGAGCACTTGCTCGACAGCGACCCGGACCTGGCCGGGCGTTACCGGCGCTTTTCCCAGCGCTGCGTGATTCAGGGGGCAGCTATCTATGAAGGCTTCGTCGCCGCCGGGATTCTGAAGATGGACCGGGTGCAGATCGAATCCCTGACCCTCAACGCGTGGATCATCCTCACTTCCTGGGTGCGCTTTCTGTGCACCACCCGGGAAAACTCCAATCATCTCAGCGAGCAGGCCATTAAACGTGGCGTGTATCAGGTGCTGGTGCTGGAGGCCGGGTTTGTCACCGAGCAGGCCCGCGATGAGGTCAATGCACTGTTCGAAGAATTCTACGTACCGTTGGCCCAGGCCCTCGAAGAAAGGTCCTGACCCATCCGCTCACAGGAGTCGTTCGCTATGCCGATTGCGCAACTGATCAGCCCGACCACGCTGGATGCCCGCAAGGAGCAACCGGGCCTGGTGATTCTCGATTGCCGTTTTGCCCTCGAAGACCCGGATTACGGCCAGCGCAGCTATGCCGAAGGGCACATTGCCGGGGCGAGTTTCGCCGATCTTGAACGTGACCTGAGCGGGCCGGTGACCAAGGGCGTGACCGGACGGCATCCGCTGCCGGAGCCAGCGGCGTTGATCGAGCGTCTGCAAGCTTTCGGTATCAACAACGACAGCGACGTGGTTCTGTATGACGACGGTCCCGGTGCCTACGCGGCGCGTGCCTGGTGGTTGCTGGCATGGCTGGGCAAGCGTGACGGCGTGTTCATTCTCGATGGCGGACTCAAGGCCTGGCACGCGGTCGGTCTGCCGCTGAGCCTGGATGCGCCTTCGGTGGCGCGCGGGACGTTCAGCGGGCAGCCGGACAAGCATCTGCTGCTCAGCGCCGAGCAATTGCAGCAGCGCCTCGGTCAGCCGGCCCTGACCCTGCTTGATGCTCGTGCATTGCCGCGCTTCAAGGGCGAAGTGGAGCCGATCGATCCGATTGCCGGCCACATTCCTGGCGCGCAATGCGCGGCGTTCACCGACAATCTGGGTAGCGACGGGCGCTTCCTGCCGGCCGATCAGCTCAAGCAGCGCTTCGCCGCGAAACTCGGCGAGCGTTCGCCGAACGATCTGGTGGCGTATTGCGGTTCCGGGGTGACGGCGTGTCACAACCTGTTTGCCCTGTGCCTGGCGGGTTATCCGTTGGGTACGCTGTATGCCGGATCGTGGAGCGAGTGGATCAACGAGCCGTCGCGCGGTATCGCCACGGGCGAGTAAGCGCGTTCAGCGGTCCAGCCGCGCACTGCGATAGGCCGCTGGCCCCACGCCATAAACCTGTTTGAACTGCCGGCTCAGATGACTCTGGTCGGCAAAGCCCAGTTGCGTGGCAACTTCCACCGGCAGGCAGCCGCTCTGCAACAAACCCCGGGCACAGGCAATCCGCTGTTGCATCAGCCAGGTGTGCGGCGGCATGCCGGTGGCGCGGCGGAACACCCGGGCGAAGTGGAAAGGCGAGAGGTTCACCGCCGCCGCCAGTTCTTCCAGTGAGGGCGGTGCCGCCAGTTGCGCGTGCAGTAACTCCTTGGCCATCACCACCGCACGATGTTCCTTGCCGGGTTTGCCGTTGATCTGCACCGCCGCGTGACGTTGCAACAGCAGCATCATCATTTCGCGCCACACCGTTTGCTGTTGCAGTGCAGTGGCGGGGCTTTCCAGCAAACGGTGCAACTGGCTGAAGCCATTGACCAGATCCGGATCGCGGTACAGCGTCGCGCCAAAAGCCGGCATCGGCGCAGTCGGCAGTTCCAGTTCTTCGAGCAGCGAGACAATCTTGCCGGTATCCGGATAAAACGCCCGGTACAGCCAGCCGTCCTCGGTGCCTTTGTGGCCGGTGTGCAATTCGTCCGGGTTGATCAGCACCAGCGTGCCGCTGCCGGCCAGGTGCTCGGCACCGCGATAACGATAGCGCTGGGCGCCGGCCATGATCATGCCGATCACGTAGCCGTCGTGGACATGCGGGGCGAAGCGATGCTCGATGTAGCGCGCCGAGAGCAGCTCGACGCCGGCCAGTGGCGCGGTTTGCCAGAAACGGATCGACTCGCCCTGTTCGCTCATGACGTCACTCGCGCCCCGCGTCGGCCAGCCATTGGGGAATGCGCCGTTCCAGGTAATAACCCGGTTGGCGGAACGAACCGTCGACGAAACCGACATGCCCGCCCCGGGCCTGCAGTTCAAATGCGGTCGAACTCGACAGCTCACTGGCTGAAGGCAGGCTGTGGGGGAACACGAACGGGTCGTCCGCCGCTTGAATGATCAGGGTCGGTGTACGGATTTCCCCAAGAAAATAGCGGCTCGACGCACGGCGATAGTAATCCTCGGCATCGGCAAAGCCATTGAGTGGCGCAGTCACCCGGCCGTCGAAGTCCCAGAAGGTGCGCATGTTTTCCAGCGAACCGAGGGCTGCCAGTGCGGCGAGACCATCTTCGCGCCCGTCATGCTGGAACTGGCGCTGCTTGTTCTTGATGTAGGCGACCATCTCGCGCATGAAGTGCGCCTGATAGACCTTCGAGAAACCCTGGCCGATACGGTCGGCGCATTGATCCAGTCGAAACGGCACCGACACCGCCACTGCGCCGAGCACGCCGCTGGCGCTGCCGGTTTCCCCCAGATGCTTGAGCAGCACGTTGCCGCCGAGGGAATAACCGACCGCATATAGCGGCGCCAATGGCCGCTTGGCCTTCAGATGGCGGATGGTTTCGGCGAGGTCTTCGCTGGCGCCGGAATGGTAGCTGCGCGGCAACAGATTCGGTTCGCCCGAGCAGCCGCGCCAGTTCAGCGCAACGCTGGCCCAGCCTTGGGCGGCGAGCGCTGCCTGGATTCCGGCGACGTAAGGCGAGTTGGAAGAGCCAGTCAGCCCGTGCAGCACCAACACCAGTGGCGCTTCGGCGCTGTGTGGGCCGTGCCAGTCGAGATCAAGGAAATCACCGTCCTCCAGCCATAGCCGCTCGCGCTGGCGATCAAGGTGCACGGTCTTGCGCCACAGCGGCCCCCACAAGGTTTGCAGGTGCGGATTGCCGAGGCCGAAGGCGGGGATGAACGGTTTTGACGAAGGGGACACGATCGCTCTCGATGCAGCGCAGCGAGCCTCGGCTGAGGCTCGCCGCTTTTTCAGGCCGGTCGGTTAGCCGGCGATCACTGCCATACGTTGCCACAACGCGTAGTACACCCGCCCGGATTTCTGCTCGCGGTGCAGGCGCCAGTTGCCTGGCAGGCCGAGGGTCGATGGCGCGGTTTCACTTTCAGTGTAGATCCACGAATCATCGGCCAGCCATTGGCGCTCTTCCAGCAGCGTGCACACCGCGGGCAGCAGGTTCTGGTTGAACGGCGGGTCGAGGAACACCAGATCGAACGCGGTCGCGCTCTGGGTTTCCAGATAGCGCAAGGCATCAGCGGTCTGCACCTGGCCGTTGGTGCAGCGCAGCGTGCCGAGGTGTTCTTTCAGGCTGGAGACGGCGACGTGGCTGGCATCCAGCGCCTGCCCCATGGACGCGCCACGGGACAGCGCTTCCAGAAACAGCGCGCCGCTGCCGGCGAACGGATCGAGCACCTTGGCCCCGGCAACGTACGGCGCGAGCCAGTTGAACAGGGTTTCGCGCACCCGGTCCGGCGTCGGGCGCAGGCCCGGCGCATCCGGGAAGCTCAGTTTGCGGCTGCGCCATTCGCCGCCGATGATGCGCAACTGATTCACACCGTTGTGCAGTTTTTGTACAGGTTTCTTTGGACTGGCCATTAATGCTCCGGAACCCCGAGCGGTTGCTCGGCAGGCTTATCAGATGGGGCCGGTAACGGCTTTTGCGGCACGGTCGGGCCAGCGCTGACGATGACCATTTTGTCCGTGCTCAGGTGTTTGTTCAGGGCGTCGCGGACCTGCTCGACGGTCAGGCTCTGGGACTGACGCATGAAGTCGTCCAGATAGCTCAGCGGCAGGTTGTAGAAACCCATGGCGCCGAGCTGGCCGACGATATCGGCGTTGCTCGCAGTGGACAGCGGGAAGCTGCCAGCCAGTTCACGCTTGGCGTCGTCGAGTTCTTTCTGGGTCGGGCCGGTCTTCAGGTAATCGGCGAGCACGTCCTGCACCAGTTTCAGGGTGCCTTCGCTCATTTCCGCGCGGGTCTGCAGATTGATTATGAACGGGCCACGAGCCTGCATCGGGCTGAACGCCGAATACACACCGTAGGCCAAGCCACGTTTCTCACGGACCTCACTCATCAAGCGGGTGCCAAAACCACCGCCGCCGAGGATCTGGTTGCCCATCGACAGTGCGGCGTAGTCCGGGTCGTCACGGTCGATGCCCAGTTGCGCGAGCATCAGGCTGGTCTGCTTGGACGGGAATTCGATGTGGCCGACGCTGGCCTTCGGCTCCTGCGGCTGGGCGATCTTCGCCAGCGCCGGGCCTTTCGGCAGGGCAGCAGAGACCTGATTGGCAATCGCCTCGGCTTCGCTGCGGGACAGGTCGCCGACCAGCGCAATCACCACGTTGCCGGCGGCATAGGCCTTGGCATGGAACTCACGCAGTTGCGCCAAGGTTATTTTCGGCACGCTTTGCGCGCTGCCATCGCTGGAGTGTGCATATGGGTGATCGCCGTACAGGCGCTTCATCAACTCCAGGCTGGCGAGCTTGCCGGGGTTCTGTTTCTGGTACTCGAAACCGGCGAGCATCTGGTTCTTGATGCGTGCGAAGGAGTCGGCGGGGAAGGTCGGCTTGCCGATCACTTCCGAGAACAGTTTCAGTGCCGGCTCGCGTTTGTCGGCGGCACTCAGGCTGCGCAACGAAACGATGGCCATGTCCTTGTAGGCGCCGTTGCCGAAATCCGCACCGAGGCCTTCAAAACCCTGGGCGATGGCGCCGACATCCTTGCCCGCCACGCCTTCATTGAGCATGGCGTTAGTCAGCAGGGCCAGCCCCGGTGCGTTGCCGTCCTGGCTGCTGCCGGCGGAGAAGATCAGGCGCATGTCGAACATCGGCAGTTCGCGAGCCTCGACGAACAGCACCTTGGCGCCTTCGGCGGTGTTCCAGGTCTGTACGTCGAGTTTGCGGCTGGCCGGGGCCTTGCCGTCGAGTTCGGCCAGCGATTGCAGCTTCTGGCTGGACTTGGCGTTATCCAGCGCTTCGCTGGCCTTGCTGTTGTCGCTCGGCGCCAGATACAGCGCGGCGGAGCCAATGACGGCCACGGCGATCAGGCCGAGCAGCAGGCGTGGGGTTTTGCGCTCACTCATGAGTCGTCTCCAGTGGCAGGACGTGGGCGACGCTGAGACGTTCGCGGGTGAAATACAGCTTGGCGGCGTTCTGGATGTCTTGCGGGGTGACGCTTTCCAGATCGGCCAGTTCGGTGTCCATCAGCTTCCACGACAGACCGACGGTCTCCAGCTGGCCGATGGCGGTGGCCTGGCTGGTAATCGAATCGCGTTCGAAAACCAGGCCGGCGATGACTTGCGCACGCACGCGCTCCAGCTCTTCAGCGGACGGTGCGGTGGTTTTCAGCTGTTCCAGCAGTTTCCACAGGCCGGCTTCAGCCTGGGCCATGGTCTTTTTCTTCTGGGTGTTCGGCGTGGCCGACAGGGTGAACAGACTGTCGCCACGGGTGTAGGCGTCGTAGCTCGACGAACCGCCGGACACCAGTTCTTCGCCGCGCTCCAGCTGGGTCGGGATGCGACCGCTGTAGCCGCCGTCCAGCAGCGCCGAGATCAGGCGCAGGGCGTTGATCGAGCGTTTGTCTTTGGCGGTGGCCAGGCTCGGCACGTTGAAACCGAGCATCAGGCTGGGCAGTTGGGTCTGCACGTGCAGGGTGATCTGGCGTTCGCCGGGCTCGGCCAGTTCCAGCGGTTGCTTTGCCGGCGGCACATCGCGTTTCGGGATCGGCCCGAAGTAGCGCTGGGCGAGGGTTTTCACTTCGTCCGGGGTCACGTCGCCGACCACCACCAGCGTGGCGTTGTTTGGCACATACCAGGATTGGTACCAGTGGCGCAGTTCTTCGACCTTCATCCGGTCGAGGTCGGCCATCCAGCCGATGGTCGGTGTGTGATAACCGCTGGCCGGGTAGGCCATGGCCTTGTAGCGCTCATAGGCCTTGGACATCGGCTTGTCGTCGGTGCGCAGGCGGCGCTCCTCCTTGATGACTTCGATTTCCTTGGCGAACTCGTTGGCCGGCAGGCGCAGATTGGCCATGCGGTCGGCTTCCAGCTCGAAGGCTACACCCAGGCGATCGCGGGCCAGCACCTGGTAGTAAGCGGTGAAGTCATCGCTGGTGAAAGCGTTCTCTTCAGCGCCGAGGTCGCGCAGGATCAGCGAGGCTTCGCCTGGGCCGACTTTCTCGCTGCCCTTGAACATCATGTGCTCGAGGGCGTGGGACAGACCGGTCTGGCCAGGGGTTTCGTAGCTGGAACCGACCTTGTACCAGACTTGCGACACCACCACCGGCGCGCGATGGTCTTCGCGCACGACGACCTTCAGGCCATTGTCGAGGGTGAATTCGTGGGTCGGTTGCGGGTCGGCCGCCAGGGCCGAAAGGGGCAGGCAGACCGTGCTGAGCAGCAGGCCTGCGGCGCGGCGGGCTAGAGCATTCATTCGTTTTTAAACCTGTTCGGCTGCCCGCTTGGTCTTAGCCTAGGCGGGCGAGGAGGTGCTAGGATACTGATCCGTTTTACCGGCGACCACGCCTATCCGGTTTTGAAACTTGATCAGGTTGTATGGGTTTGCGGCAGAAGGCCTGGGTTTATCAGCTAAACTTCGCTTTTTCGCCGATTTTGCCGGCTAGTCCTTCATTAAAACGATTCCTTTGAGGTGCTGTTGGCGCCTCGACAAAATGTTGCGCGTGAACAAGCTGGGTGAAACACAGTCTGTTCTGCATCGAATATTTATTTGCCGGGGCGCCCCTGTGGCGCGTCGCTACCGTGAGATAGCCGTCCTCCATGTTTGGTTCCAACGACGACAAGAAGACCCCAGCTGCGGCTGGCGAGAAGAAAAGCCTGTTCGGATGGCTGCGCAAAAAGCCGCAGGAACCCGTCGTCGAACAGCCGACTGCCATTCCTGAGCCAGCCCCGGCACCAGCACCTGTCATAGAAGAAGTGCCGGCTCCGGTTGTGCTGCCGATTGCCGAACCGGTGTTGCAACCGGTGGCCGAAGTAGAGCCTGAAGCGCCGGCTGCCGCTGAACTGCCGCTGACCCCGGCTGCCCAGCCATGGCTGACCTTGCCCGTGGCGGAAGAGCCTGTGGCGCTGGTCGAAGAGGCTGCGCCGCACATTACGCCGCCGATCCCGGCACCGGTTGCATTCACTCCTGAGCCTGTTCAGCCGCCGGTGATCGAACCTGCTCCTGTCATTCCCGAGCCTGTGGTCGCTGCGCCGGTTGCACCGATTGTTGCTGCTCCCGAGCCTGCACCTGCACCTGCACCTGAACCGGTTGTCGCTGCGCCTGTCGCGGTCGCCGAAACTCCGCTCGAGGCGCCTCGCACCGAAGAAACCAAGGCCGGCTTCTTTGCCCGTCTCAAGCAAGGCCTGTCCAAGACCAGCGCCAGCATCGGCGAGGGCATGGCCAGCCTGTTCCTCGGCAAGAAGGCTATCGATGACGATCTCCTCGACGACCTCGAAACCCGCCTGTTGACCGCCGACGTCGGCGTCGAAGCGACTTCGGTGATCATCCAGCGCCTGACCCAGAAGGTCGCACGTAAAGAGCTGGCCGATTCCGACGCCCTGTACAAATCCCTGCAGGCCGAGCTGGCCGCGATGCTCAAGCCGGTCGAGCAGCCGCTGAAAATCGTTTCGCAGAACAAGCCGTTCGTGATCCTCGTGGTCGGCGTCAACGGTGCCGGCAAGACCACTACCATCGGCAAACTGGCGAAGAAGCTGCAACTGGAAGGCAAGAAAGTCATGCTCGCCGCCGGCGACACCTTCCGCGCCGCGGCGGTCGAGCAGTTGCAGGTCTGGGGCGAGCGCAACAAGATTCCGGTGATAGCCCAGCACACCGGCGCGGACTCGGCTTCGGTGATCTTCGACGCCGTGCAGGCCGCCAAGGCCCGTGGCATCGATGTGCTGATCGCCGACACCGCCGGTCGCCTGCACACCAAAGACAACCTGATGGAAGAACTGAAGAAGGTTCGCCGGGTGATCGGCAAGCTCGACGCCGATGCGCCGCACGAAGTGCTGCTGGTGCTCGACGCCGGTACTGGCCAGAACGCCATCAACCAGGCCAAGCAATTCAACCAGACCGTCGAACTGACCGGCCTGGCGCTGACCAAGCTCGACGGCACCGCCAAAGGTGGGGTGATTTTCGCCCTGGCCAAGCAATTCGGCCTGCCGATCCGCTACATCGGCGTCGGTGAGGGCATCGACGATCTGCGTACCTTTGAAGCCGAACCCTTTGTCCAGGCACTGTTTGCCGAGCGGGAGCGTTCATGATTCGTTTCGAACAGGTCGGTAAGCGCTACCCGAACGGTCACGTCGGCTTGCATGAGCTGAGCTTTCGAGTCCGTCGCGGCGAGTTCCTGTTTGTCACCGGCCACTCTGGTGCCGGTAAATCCACCCTGTTGCGCCTGCTGCTGGCGATGGAGCGTCCGACCAGCGGCAAACTGCTGCTGGCCGGGCAAGACCTGAGCACCATCAGCAATGCGCAGATCCCGTTCCTGCGTCGGCAGATCGGCGTGGTGTTCCAGAATCACCAGTTGCTGTTCGATCGCACGGTGTTCAACAACGTCGCGCTGCCGTTGCAGATCCTCGGGCTGTCCAAGGCGGAAATCGCCAAACGCGTCGATTCGGCGCTGGAGCGCGTGGCGCTGTCGGACAAGACCGATCTGTACCCCGGCGACCTTTCCACCGGTCAGCAACAGCGCGTCGGCATTGCCCGCGCCATCGTGCACCGCCCGGCCCTGCTGCTGGCGGACGAACCGACCGGTAACCTCGACCCGCGTCTGGCGGCCGAGATCATGGGCGTGTTCGAAGACATCAACCGTCTGGGCACCAGCGTGCTGATCGCCAGTCACGACCTGGCCCTGATTGCGCGCATGCGCCATCGCATGCTGACCCTGCAACGCGGCCGATTGATCGGCGACGGGGAGGCCGGCGTATGAGTGCAACACGTAGTCCGAAGGTTTCCGAGCGCGTGGCCCCGAAGGCCGCCGATCCGCAGCCGCCGAAGAAGAAAAAGCACGACGAGGATGATGGTCCGGACTTCGCCACGCTGTTTCACGCCTGGATCGAAAGCCACCGTGCCAGCCTGCTGGACAGCCTGCGCCGTCTTGGCAAGCAGCCGATCGGCAGCTTTTTCACCTGCATGGTGATGGCGGTGGCGCTGAGCCTGCCGATGGGGCTGTCGCTGTTGCTGAATAACGTCGAGCGACTGGGCGGTTCCTGGCAGCGTGCGGCACAGATTTCGCTGTACCTGGAGCTCGAGGCCAGTCCGGCTCAAGGCGAGAAGCTGCGGGATCAGATCAAGGGCATGCCCGGTGTAGCTGATGCTGAATATGTCGGTCGCGACCAGGCGCTGGAAGAGTTCCAGCAGCAGTCCGGACTGGGCGAAGCCCTGCGCGAGCTGCCGGAAAACCCGTTGCCGGGCGTGGTGCTGGTCACGCCGAACGAGGTCGACAAGTCGACCCTGGAAGCATTAAGACAAAAACTTTCCGAGCTGCCCAAGGTACAACAGGCGCAACTTGATCTAGTCTGGGTCGAGCGTCTGGCCGCCATCCTCAAGCTCGGCGACCGCTTTGTCTTCGGTCTGACGGTGTTGCTGGTTTCCGCATTACTTTTGGTGATAGGCAATACCATTCGTCTTCATATTGAAAACCGCCGCACAGAGATAGAAGTGATTAAACTCGTCGGCGGCACCGACAGCTATGTGCGTCGCCCCTTCCTTTATATGGGCGCGCTGTATGGCTTCGGTGCGGGGCTGCTGTCCTGGGGAGTGCTGGCGTTCGGCCTGAACTGGCTGAACGACGCGGTGGTTGGGCTGGCCGGCCTTTATGGCAGTGATTTCGCACTGGCCGGAGTGCCAGTTGCCGACGGTCTGTCGCTCTTGCTTGGTGCGGTGCTGTTGGGTTATATCGGTGCATGGATTGCAGTCGCACGTCATCTCAGGGAGCTGGCGCCGAAGTAGAATCTTTTTTGCGCGTGATTGACCTTGCGGTTTTTTAGGGAACTTGTACCTGAGTTTCCGGTCAATTTTTCGCAGTGCCGAAAGGCGCGAGTATGTAAGTCGGAGGTTTTTTCGTATGACCAATTCTTTGCAACCTGCGTATGCATTGGTTCCGGGCGCAAACCTGGAAGCCTATGTGCACACCGTCAACAGCATTCCATTGCTGACGCCGGAGCAGGAGCGTGAACTGGCCGAGAGTCTCTACTATGAGCAGGATCTTGGGGCGGCTCGGCAGATGGTGCTCGCCCACCTGCGATTTGTCGTACACATTGCCCGTAGCTATTCCGGCTACGGTCTGGCTCAGGCTGACCTGATCCAGGAAGGTAACGTCGGCCTGATGAAGGCCGTGAAGCGTTTCAACCCGGAAATGGGCGTGCGTCTGGTGTCCTTCGCGGTGCACTGGATCAAGGCCGAGATTCACGAGTTCATCCTGCGCAACTGGCGGATCGTTAAAGTCGCGACCACCAAAGCCCAGCGCAAGCTGTTCTTCAACCTGCGCAGCCAGAAGAAACGACTGGCCTGGCTGAACAACGAGGAAGTCCACCGTGTGGCGGAAAGCCTCGGCGTCGAGCCCCGTGAAGTGCGTGAGATGGAAAGTCGCCTGACCGGCCATGACATGGCCTTCGACCCGGCTGCCGAAGCTGACGACGACAGCGCTTTCCAGTCGCCGGCCAACTACCTGGAAGACCACCGATACGACCCGGCGCGTCAGCTGGAAGATGCCGACTGGAGCGACAACTCCAATCACAACCTGCACGAAGCACTGGAAGTGCTGGACGAGCGCAGCCGCGACATCCTCTACCAGCGCTGGCTGGCAGAAGAGAAAGCCACGCTGCATGACCTGGCGCAGAAGTACAACGTGTCGGCCGAGCGGATCCGTCAGCTTGAGAAGAGCGCGATGAACAAGCTGAAGTTGTCGATTGCCGCGTAACCGGTAGTCCGGCAATAAAAAAACGCCCCGATCAGCGATGATCGGGGCGTTTTTGTGTGCACTTCAGAAACTCATTGGGCCCAGGGCGCGCGGCGTGAATCATCGAGTGTCAGCAGATAGCTGTCGCCACCCAGCTGGCTCATCTGCTGGCGAATCCATCCGGCCCGGCGCGAAACATAGGAAGTCGGGTGGCTGGCGCTCCAGACCCGGGGATTGGGCAATACGGCCGCCAGATAACTCGCCTGCTGCCGGGACAATGACTTGGCGCTCACGCCAAAGTGATGCCGTGCCGCTGCTTCGGCGCCAAACACGCCGTCATCCCATTCGACACTGTTCAGGTACACCTCAAGTATCCGCTGCTTGGGCCAGAACACTTCGATCAGTGCGGTGAACCACGCTTCCAGGCCTTTGCGCAGATAACTGCGGCCCGACCACAGGAACAGGTTCTTCGACACTTGCTGACTCAACGTGCTGGCGCCGCGAATCGAGCCACCGAGTTCGTTGTGGGCCAGTGCAGCCTTGATCGCACTCAGGTCAAAACCCCAGTGCTCGGGGAATTTCTGGTCTTCGCCGGCAATCACCGCGACCTTCAGGTCATCGGAAATTTCGTCCCACGGCTTCCAGGTGCGTTGCAGATCGATCGGTTCGCCCTCGACCCAGGATTCGATCTTGCGCTCGACCATCAGCGCAGTGCCCGGTGGCGGCACAAAGCGAAACACCAACACCAGCAATACGCTGCCGCCCGCGAACCAGAGCAGGGCCTTCGTGAAACGACGGAGAAATAAACGCAGCATAGAGATGGCTTGGCCGAACCGGTTGAGCGGGCCATTATACAGACCCTGCCGATCGAGTCTGAGTGGAGTTCTACATGCTGCGTAGCTTTCTGATGCTGGCTGCCTTCTTTGGTTTCACTGGTGTCGGCCTCGGCGCATTCGCCGCCCATGGCCTGAAAAACCGCCTGACCCCGGAGTTCCTGGCGATCTTCCACACTGGCGTCATGTATCAGTTGGTACACGCATTGGCGCTGTTCGGCGTGGCGCTGCTGGCCACGCAGCTTCAGGGGCGTCTGGTCGCCTGGGCCGGCATCTCGTTCAGCATTGGTATCCTGCTGTTCTCTGGCAGCCTGTACCTGTTGACCACCCTCGGCATCGGCAAGCTCGGCATCATCACCCCATTCGGTGGCCTGGCATTCCTGATCGGCTGGCTGTGCCTCGGACTCGCCGCCTGGCGCCTGCAGCCAACCGCTTGACGCTTGGTGCTGACCTTTAGGTCATGATCGGGCTAGAATGCCACCCCCTAAAAATGATGGCGGCATCCGGCATGCGCATTCAGTTGAACGGCGAATCCCTTGAACTGCCCGACGGTGAAACCGTTGCGGCCCTGCTGACCCGTCTGGACCTGACCGGACGCCGCGTCGCGGTCGAGCTCAATCTGGATATCGTCCCGCGCAGCCAGCACGCCGACACCACTTTGAACGACGGCGACAATGTCGAAGTGGTGCACGCCATCGGCGGCGGCTAGTTGCCAGGCCTGCATCGGCCGAGAATTCTGCAAGACCCTCACCCCAACAGAGGATTTCCCATGAGCATCGTTCGTAGCGACAAGCCTTTCGTTCTGGCCGGTCGTACTTACCAGTCGCGTTTGCTGGTCGGTACCGGCAAGTACCGTGACATGGAAGAAACCCGCCTGGCCATCGAAGCCTCGGGTGCCGAGATCGTCACCTTTGCCGTGCGCCGCACCAACCTGGGACAGATCGAAGGCGAGCCGAACCTGCTCGACGTACTGTCGCCGGATCGCTACACCTTTCTGCCGAACACCGCCGGTTGCTACGACGCTGTCGAGGCTGTGCGCACCTGTCGCCTGGCCCGTGAGCTGCTCGATGGTCATAACCTGGTGAAGCTGGAAGTGCTGGCCGACCAGAAAACCCTGTTCCCCAACGTGATCGAAACCCTCAAGGCCGCCGAAGTGCTGGTCAAGGAAGGCTTCGATGTGATGGTTTACACCAGTGATGATCCGATCATCGCCCGGCAACTGGCGGAAATCGGCTGCATCGCGGTGATGCCGCTGGCCGGTCTGATCGGTTCGGGCCTGGGGATCTGCAACCCGTACAACCTGCAGATCATCCTCGAAGAAGCCAAGATCCCGGTGCTGGTGGATGCTGGTGTCGGCACCGCTTCCGACGCCACCATCTCCATGGAGCTGGGCTGTGATGCGGTGCTGATGAACTCGGCGATCGCCCACGCTCAGCAGCCGATCATGATGGCTGAAGCCATGAAACACGCGATCGTCGCGGGCCGCCTGGCCTACCTCGCCGGCCGCATGCCGAAAAAACTCTATGCCAGCGCCTCTTCGCCGCTGGATGGTCTGATCAAGTAAGAGCTATTGATGACTGAATCGAACGACACGCCAATCCAGACGGAAGAAGGCGACGAGCGCCAACACCGCCGCATCAAGAGCTTTGTGATGCGCGCCGGGCGCATGACCGAAGGCCAGCAGCGCGGCCTGGATCAGGGCGCGCCGAAGTTCGTCCTGCCGCTGGCCGATGCGCCTGTGGATTACGATCAGGTGTTCGGCCGTTCCGCGCCGCGTTCGCTGGAGATCGGTTTCGGCATGGGCCACTCGCTGCTGGAAATGGCAGCCGCTGCGCCGGAGCAGGATTTCATCGGTGTCGAGGTTCACCGTCCGGGTGTTGGCGCGCTGCTCAACGGCGTGCTGACCCAGGGCCTGACCAATCTGCGGGTCTACGATTGCGACGCGATCGAGGTGCTCAACCGCTGCATCGCCGACAACAGCCTCGATCGCCTGATGCTGTTTTTCCCGGATCCGTGGCACAAGAGCCGCCACCACAAGCGCCGCATCGTTCAGGCGTCCTTCGCTGAACTGGTGCGCAGCAAGCTGAAGGTTGGCGGCATTCTGCACATGGCCACCGACTGGGAGCCGTACGCCGAATACATGCTGGAAGTGATGAACGTCGCCCCGGGCTATCGCAACCTCGCCGAAGACGGCAAGTGCGTACCACGCCCGGCCGAACGCCCGATCACCAAGTTCGAACGCCGCGGCGAACGTCTTGGGCATGGCGTGTGGGATCTGAAGTTCGAAAAGCTCGCTTAAGCCTTACGCAGAACCCCATGTGGGAGCGAGCCTGCTCGCGATAACGGTCTGACAGTCAACGATGATGTTGAATGTTAAGTCGCTATCGCGAGCAGGCTCGCTCCCACAGTTATTTTGTGTGTGCTGAAAATCAGCGGCGGTCAGCGACCACGCCAATCAGCACCAGCACCACCAACAACACCGGCGCCAGGCTGTAGTTGTTGAACTGGCTCAGCCCCTTCACCACCCAGGGTGTGGCGTAGATCAGCGCCGCGCCGCTGCCGATCATGCACAGCAGGGCCATCAGCGGGACGCGCAGGGCGCCGGCGATGCTGCCCAGGCGTTGCTCGACCCAGCCTTTGAAGTCGGCGCCGAACAGCACCAGCAGGCAGCCCACCAGAGCCAGCGCGATTTCCGAGAGGTTGCTGCGGCTCCAGCGGGAGACAGTGGCGAGCAGGTCGAGTATCAAATCCATGCGGTTTCCCCGGGAGCCATTCAGCTCAGAAATTTCTGCAGTAAATCGTTGAGAAAGAGTTGTCCGCGCTCGGTGGCCGCCAGACGTGACGGTTCGACCTGCAACAGACCGCTTTGTTCGGCCTCGCGGCGGTGTTCATCGAGGCTCTCCAGCGGCAGGCCGGTGCGCTCGGGATACAGGCGTGATTCGACGCCGGCAGTCAGGCGCAGGGCGTTCATCAGGAACTCGAATGGCATCTCGTCGTTGGTCAGGGCTTTCTCGCCGGCCTGGAAACTTTTGGCCGGGTTGAGGTAGTCCTTCGGCAAGCGCGTCTTCCAAGTGCGCACGATGCGCCCGTCCGGATGGCTGAGCTTGCCGTGGGCGCCGGCGCCGATGCCGATGAAGTCGCCGAAACTCCAGTAGTTGAGGTTATGCCGCGCCGGACGACCCGGTTGGGCGTAAGCGGAAACCTCGTACTGCGCGTAACCGTGTTCGGCCAGCAGCGCCTGTCCGGCTTCTTGAATGTCCCACAGCGTGTCGTCTTCCGGCAGCACTGGCGGCTGGTTCCAGAACACGGTGTTCGGCTCCAGCGTGAGCTGATACCAGGAGATGTGCGTCGGTTTCAGTTCGATGGCTTGGCGCAGATCGCTCAGGGCATCGTCCAGCGACTGGTCCGGCAAGCCGTGCATCAAGTCGAGGTTGAAGTTATCGAAACCGGCCTGGCGCGCCATGCCTGCCGCCCGCACGGCTTCGTCGCCGTTGTGGATGCGGCCGAGGGCCTTGAGCTTTTCCTGCTGGAAGCTCTGGACGCCGATCGACAGACGATTGATCCCCAGTTTGCGGTAGGCGACGAACTTCTCTTGCTCGAAAGTCCCGGGGTTGGCTTCCAGGGTGATTTCGATGTCATCGGCAAACGGGATGCGTTGTTTGACGCCTTCCAGCAAGCGACCAAGGGCTTGGGCACTGAACAGGCTCGGCGTGCCGCCACCAAAGAAGATCGAACTCAACTCACGGTCGTACACCGCGTGCAGATCCTGATCCAGGTCGGCGAGCAGCGCATCGACGTATTCCTGCTCCGGCAGCACCGGGCTGGCTGTGTGCGAGTTGAAGTCGCAATAAGGGCATTTGCGCACACACCACGGGATGTGGATGTACAGCGCCAGAGGCGGCAGCGTCGGCAACGGCGCCCGAGGCGAGGAGGCGGCGCCACCGACGATCAGTGGCGACGCAGAAGAAGCACGGGTCATTTCAAGCCCAGACGCTGGCGCAGCAGATCCATTGCACGGGCGCGGTGGCTGATCTGGTTCTTGTCGCTAGGGCTCAGCTCGGCGCTGGACACGTTACGCTCCGGCACCCAGAACAACGGGTCGTAGCCGAAACCGTGATCACCGCTGGCGGCGGTCAGGATGCGCCCGTGCCACAGGCCTTCGCACAGAATCGGCAGCGGATCGTCGGCATGACGCACCAGCGCCAGCACACAGACGAACTGTGCGCCGCGCTCGACTTCAGGCACGTCTTTCAGGGCGTCGAGCAGTTTGGCGTTGTTTGCCGCGTCGCCCTTGCCGTCGGCATAGCGCGCCGAGTAGATGCCCGGCGCACCGCCGAGGAAGTCCACCGCCAGACCCGAATCGTCTGCCAGCGCCGGCAGCCCGGAGATGCGCGCGGCGTTGCGGGCCTTGAGGATCGCGTTCTCGACGAACGACAGGCCGGTTTCTTCCGGCTCCACGCTGCTGAATTCGCCGATCGAGCGCAATTGCACCGATTCGCCGAGCATTGCCTGGAGTTCCTTGAGTTTGCCGGCGTTATGGCTGGCCAGTACGAGTTGCTTGAGATTGATCATTGGCCAGGGAAAAGCTCTTGGTTGAAATTGATGGTGTTGATCTTGTCGCCGGTCTGCACCTTGATTTCAAAGGTGCGGGTTTCCTGCTGTTCCACCGGGTACTGGGCGATGTAATAGATCGCGCCCTGTTCGGTGATCTGGCGGAAGGTCAGCGGCACGCTCTGGCTGGTCAGATCTTTCACCGTGCCGGTGACGTTGGCGGTCAACGGCTTGCCGTCCTTGATCACCGAGACATTGATCACGCCCTGGTTCTTGCTGCGGATCAGCTCGGCAGCCTTGGCGATGTCCGGTTGCAGGTAGGTCGAGTTGAAGGTGTTGTAGTGCACCGTCACGTCGCCGAAGGTTTCCTGGCGCTCGCTCTTGATGGCATCGGCTGCCACGGCCGACAGGCTCAGGCAGGCGGCCAACAGCGTGGTAATCAGGCGTCCCATGTTCGTTCTCCTCGCAATGTCGTGGTTCAGACCGCGATTCTGTGATCCTGCAGCCCCGGGCTGCTGACGCGGTAGATACCGATCTCACCTAACAGATTAGGCCATAGCTTACTGGCCCACCCGTGACGGTGCTGTTGATCCACGGCAAGCCGATCAATGACCTTCGCCTCACGTTCGCGGCAAAGTTCTTCAAAGTCTTCGAAGGTGCAGAAGTGGATGTTCGGCGTGTTGTACCAGGTGTACGGCAGGAACTCGGACACTGGCATCCGGCCCTTGCTCGCCAGATACCAGCGGCAGCGCCAGTGGCCGAAGTTGGGGAAGGTGATGATGCACTGGCGACCGACCCGCAGCATTTCGTCGAGGATCTTGTCCGGGTAATGTACGGCTTGCAGGGCCTGGGTCATTACCACGACGTCGAAGCTGTTGCTGGCGAAGTTGCCCAGGCCCTTGTCCAGGTCCTGCTCAATGACGTTGATGCCCTTGGCCACGCACTCGGCGATGTTGTCGGCGTCGTTTTCCAGGCCATAGCCGGTGACCTGTTTGTGGTCGCGCAGCCAGGTCAGCAACTCGCCGTCACCGCAACCGAGGTCGAGCACGCGGCTGCCGGCGGGGATCCATTCCTGGATGATTTCCAGATCAGCTCTCATGGCTTGTTCACACCGTAATTCGGTTCATGTAATTGCCGAACGCCTGCAAATAACGCGGGATCGGAATCAGGAAGGCGTCGTGGCCCTGGGGTGCGTCGATTTCCAGGTAGCTGACGTCCTTGCGCGCAGCCATCAGCGCATCCACCAGTTCCCGCGAGCGAGCGGGGGAGAAGCGCCAGTCGGTGGTGAACGACATCACGCAGAACTTGGCTTTCGCACCTTCGAAGGTTTTCGCCAGGTTATCGTCGAAGTTCGCTGCCGGATCGAAGTAATCCAGCGCCTTTGTCATCAACAGATAAGTGTTGGCATCGAAGCGCCCGGAGAACTCTTCGCCCTGATAGCGCAGGTAGCTTTCGACCTGAAACTCGACGCTGTGGAAGTCGTAGTTGAGCTTTTCGCTCTTCAGGCCGCGACCGAATTTCTCGCCCATGGAGTCGTCGGACAGGTAGGTGATGTGCCCGACCATCCGCGCCAGCATCAGGCCGCGCTTTGGGATCACGCCTTGTTCCTGGAACGAGCCACCGTGGAATTCCGGGTCGGTGAGAATCGCCTGGCGCGCCACTTCGTTGAACGCAATGTTCTGCGCCGACAACTTGGGGGCCGAGGCGATGGCCAGGCAGTGGCGAACGCGATCCGGATAGGTGATGGTCCATTGCAGCGCCTGCATGCCGCCGAGGCTGCCGCCGATCACCGCCGCCCACTGGCCGATGCCGAGCAGGTCGGCCAGGCGTGCCTGGCTGTGCACCCAGTCTTCCACGGTCAGTACCGGGAAGTCGGCGCCGAACGGTTTGCCGGTGTCCGGATTGAGGCTGCTCGGGCCGGTGGAGCCGTTGCAACCGCCGAGGTTGTTCAGGCTGACCACGAAGAACTTGTTGGTGTCGATCGGTTTGCCGGGGCCGATGCAGCTATCCCACCAACCGGGCTTGCGGTCGTCGACGCTGTGGTAACCCGCAGCGTGGTGGTGGCCGGACAAGGCGTGGCAGATCAACACGGCGTTGCTCGCTTGTGCGTTCAGCGTGCCGTAGGTTTCGTAGATCAGGTCATAAGCGGCCAGCGAACGGCCGCAGGCCAGGGCCAGCGGTTCGCTGAAGTGCGCCGTTTGCGGCGTCACCAGACCAACAGAATCGGGGGGAAAGGCAGCTGGCATCGACCCTGCTCTCGTTGAAATGAGGCGTAAGTCTAAAGACCGCTGCCCCCAGCGGCAAGCAACGATCAGGCCTGATTTGCGCTCGTTCCCGCGCGGAGCGTGGGAACGATCAAGGAAGAGCTAAACCGGGTAAATCCGGGAGTTTCTTCGGTGAGCAAATCTTCACCCGCTTCTGCCGATTCAACTCACCGCTGATCAGGCTGACCTGGCTCTTGGAAACCCCGAAAGCCTTGGCCAGAAACCCCATCAGATACGCATTGGCCTTGCCCTCCACCGGCGGCGCGGTCAGGCGGATCTTCAGGCGGTCGCCGTGCAGCCCGGCGAAGTCATCGCTGCGGGCTGCCGGTTGCAGGTGACACTCGAGGATCAAGTCGTCACCGTCCCAACGGAACCAGCTCACATCAACAGGCGCAGGATTTCCGGCATCATCGTCATCGCCGCGAGGTTGTTGATCACCAGCATGTCGATCAGCTTCAGCGCGAGGAAGGCGAAGATCGGCGACAGGTCCAGACCGCCCATGCTCGGCAGGAAGCGCCGGAACGGCGCCAGGGCCGGTTCGCAGATCTGGTTCACCAGCTCGGCGCCCGGGTTATGGCTGCCCGGAGCGACCCACGACAGGATCACGCTGATGATCAGGGCGAAGAAGAAAATCTTCAGGAACAGCGCGGTCACGCCGATGATCGACCAGATGAGCAGTTGCAACGGGTTGCCGGTGGTGCCGTAGGTCAGCAGCAGGGTCAGCGCCATCAGTGCCAGTTGTACGAGGATTGCCAGCACCAGCGACGACATGTCCAGGCCGAACAGGCTCGGGATGATCCGGCGCAGTGGCTTGAGCAGCGGTTGGGTGGCCTTGACCACGAACTGGCACAGCGGGTTGTAGAAGTTCGCCCGTACCAGTTGCAGGACGAAGCGCAGCAGCACGATCAGCAGGTACAGGCTGCCGAGGGTTTGCAGCACGTAGACCGCTGCGGTGTTCAATCCAATCATGTAAGGCTCCTTATTTGCCCAGTTGTTCGGCCATCTCGGCCGAGCGGTGCGCGGCGGCGCCGAGTGCTTTTTCCACCAGGGCTTCGAAGCCGCCGGCCTGGAACGATTTGATCGCGGCTTCCGTGGTGCCCGCCGGCGAGGTCACGCGACGGCGCAACTCGGCAGCGTCGACGTCGCTGGAAACCGCCATGTGTGCGGCGCCCAGTGCGGTCTGCAAGGTCAGTTGTTCGGCGGTTTCCTTCGGCAGGCCGAGTTTGACGCCAGCGGCGGTCATGGCTTCGATCAGCAGGAAGAAGTAGGCCGGGCCGGAACCGGAGACGGCTGTGACCGCGTCCAGTTGCTGCTCTTCGTTCAGCCACAAGGCGATGCCCACGGCGGACAGCAGTTCTTCAGCCTGTTGGCGCTGTTCGGCGCTCACTTCGCCGGTGGCATACAGACCGCTCACGCCCTGACGCAGCAGCGCCGGGGTGTTGGGCATGCAGCGCACGATCGGCTGCTCGCCAAGCCATGCAGTCATGCTGGCGCAGGTGATGCCGGCGGCGATGGACACCACCAGCTGATTCGGTTTCAGGCTCGGGCGGATCGCTTCGCACACGGCCTTCATGGCCTGTGGCTTGACCGCCAGAACGACAACGTCGGCGCCGTCGATGGCCTGGGCGTTGTCGGCAAAGGTTTCGATGCCATGTTCGGCGCTGACCCGGTTGCGGGTTTCTTCGCCCGGATCGCTGGCGCGGATGTGTGCGGCTTCCAGACCCTTGGCCCGCAGGCCGCCGATCAGGCTGGCGGCCATGTTGCCGGCACCGATAAAGGCAATACGCGTGTTGCTCATGTCAGGTCCTTATCTGGAAATCATCAAGATTGGGAGTAGTCGCGAGCGCCAAACAGGGCCGTACCGATACGGACCCAGGTGGCACCCTGGGCAATGGCCGACTCGAGGTCGTGGCTCATGCCCATGGAAAGTGTGTCGAGCGGCAGGTCGAGGCCGGCCTGCAGCTTCTGAACGGCAGCGAATGCAGCGTCTTGCTCGGCGCGATCTTCGGTCGGCTCGGGAATCGCCATCAGCCCGCGCAACTTCAAGCGCGGCAGGGCGCTGATGGCCTGGGCCAGGGCCGGCAGGTCGGCCGGGGTGCAGCCGGACTTGCTGGCTTCACCGCTGACGTTGACCTGAATGCAGATATTCAGTGGCGGCAGGTCCGCCGGGCGTTGTTCGGACAGGCGTTGGGCGATTTTCAGACGATCCACGGAGTGCACCCAGGCGAAATGCTCGGCAATCGAGCGGGTCTTGTTCGACTGAATGGGGCCGATGAAGTGCCAGATCAAGGGCAGGTCGGCCAGTTCGAGCTGTTTGCCCAAAGCTTCCTGCAGGTAGTTCTCGCCAAAGTCACGCAGGCCGGCGGCGTACGCTTCGCGCAGGGCTTGGGCGGGTTTGGTCTTGCTCACGGCCAGCAGCTGGACGCTGTTTTCATCGCGGCCGGCGGCAGCGGTGGCGGCATGAATGCGTGAACTAACGAGGGCAATGTTGTCTGCTATCGTGGACATCAAGAGGCGCCAGCGGTCTGAAGGTTCGCGGCATTCTACTGGAATTGAGGGACGCTATGGATATCACTGAACTGCTGGCCTTCAGCGCCAAACAGGGCGCTTCCGACCTGCACCTGTCGGCCGGACTGCCGCCGATGATCCGCGTGGATGGCGATGTGCGGCGGATCAATCTGCCGGCGCTGGATCACAAACAGGTGCATGAGCTGATCTACGACATCATGAACGACACCCAGCGGGTGGAGTTCGAGAAACATCTGGAAACCGACTTTTCCTTCGAAGTGCCGGGTGTGGCGCGGTTTCGGGTCAACGCCTTTAACCAGAACCGTGGCGCCGGCGCCGTATTCCGCACCATCCCGTCGAAAGTGCTGAGCATGGAAGACCTCGCCATGGGCGACGTCTTTCGCAAGATCACCGACGCCCCGCGCGGGCTGGTGCTGGTGACCGGGCCGACCGGCTCCGGCAAGTCCACCACCCTGGCGGCGATGATCGATTACCTCAACACTCATCGTCATCACCACATCCTGACCATCGAAGACCCGATCGAATTCGTCCACGAATCGCGCAAATGCCTGATCAATCAGCGTGAAGTCCACCGCGATACCCGCAGTTTCGCCACGGCACTGCGCTCGGCGCTGCGGGAAGACCCGGATGTGATCCTGGTGGGCGAGATGCGCGACCTGGAAACCATCCGTCTGGCGCTGACCGCTGCGGAAACCGGGCATCTGGTGTTCGGCACACTGCACACCACGTCGGCGGCCAAGACCATCGACCGGGTGGTGGACGTATTTCCGGGGGATGAGAAGTCCATGGTGCGTTCGATGCTGTCGGAGTCGTTGCTGGCCGTGGTCTCGCAGACGCTGATCAAGAAGATCGGCGGCGGCCGGGTGGCGGCCCACGAGATCATGCTGGGTACGTCGGCGATCCGTAACCTGATCCGCGAGGACAAGGTGGCGCAGATGTATTCGGCGATCCAGACTGGCGGGTCGCTGGGGATGCAGACACTCGACATGTGCCTGAAGGATCTGGTGACCAAGGGCCTGGTCAGTCGCGAGCATGCGCGGGAGAAGGCGCGGACGCCGGATAACTTCTAGTGACGAAAAAAAACGCAGCCCGAGGGCTGCGTTTTTTGTGATCTGCAAGGATCAGCGTTGAACCACGCGCATCTGCTTGCCGCCCGGTTCTTTCGGCAGCACGCGCTTGGCAACCACGTAATGCTGTTCCCAATACGGCTTGTTCAGCGTATCGATGCTCACCGCTTTGCCACGGCGCGGTGCGTGGATGAAGCGGTCGTTGCCCAGGTAGATGGCAACGTGATTGACCCGACGGCTCTTGATGTTGAAGAAAATCAGGTCGCCAGGCTTGAGATCCTTGCGCTCGACTTTCTCGCCGTGACCGCTGGCCATGGCATTCGAGGTGCGCGGCAGGTCGAAAGTCGCGTCGTTGAACGCGTATTTCACCAGGCCGCTGCAGTCGAAGCCTTTACTCGGGCTGCTGCCGCCCCAACGGTAAGGTGTACCGAGGACGTTCACCGCACGACTGAGGACGTTGCTGCTTTCTTTGTTCGCCATCGGTGGAACCAGCTTGCCGTGACCCTTGCTGGCGAGCGTGGTGTGTTTCGTTTGTTTGCCTTTGTTCGAAGGAGCAGAGGCATGGGATTTGGGGGTGAAACCGTTAACGTTGGGAAGACGTTGCTCACGATTGGTGGCGTGGGCGGCCAGTGGCATTAATAGGCAAATAGTTAGCCATGTCTTGAAAAATGGACGCATTAGGCAGGGCTCTTATGTGTTAGCGCGCAACTTTATAACAGCTTTTTTGTCCCTTCCGAGGCCGTTGGTCGATTCAAAAGGCGGGCAACGGAACCAAACAAGCGGCAAATAGACGCAATTGTCGGACAGAAGTCAGGTGCTATAAGGCTTTGACCGACCACAAGGTAGCATTTGCCGTACGTCGGGTACCTGTAAAAAAGTCACAAAGAATTAAAGAAAATTTATCTATCGCGTGTATCGAGGTCTTCATGAACCGCTATCAACTGCCCCAAGTGAAGGAAAAGGACACCCATAGCAAGGTGATCGGTTATCTGTTGTGGATCTTCGGTTTTACCGGGTCGCACCGCTTCTATTACGGCAAGCCGGTGACCGGCACGATCTGGTTTTTCACCTTCGGGCTGTTGGGGATTGGCTGGCTGATCGACGTGTTCCTGATCCCGGCAATGGACCGGGAAGCGGACCTGCGCTTTGAGGCGGGGCCGATCGAATACAACGTGGCGTGGATTCTGTTGACGTTCCTCGGCGCGTTCGGCGTGCACCGGATGTATCAGGGCAAGTGGATCAGCGGGGTGATTTATCTGCTGACCGGCGGGTTGTTCTTTCTGGGCGTGCTGTATGACTTCTGGACGCTGAATGATCAGGTGTCGGTGCGTAATGCCGAAGGGCGGGGCACTTTTCAGTAAGTGATGGCGAGGGAGCAAGCTCCCTCGCCATTTTTTTATGCCTGATGGCTGATCCGGCCATCCACCAGGGTGTAACGCACCACGCTTGGCAGACTATGGCCGATGAACGGGCAGTTCTCGCCCTTCGACAGCCAGGTTTCGCCGGCAACGGTCGAGGCCTTCGGATCGAACAGCACGATATCCGCCGCGCCACCCACCGCCAGGTTGCCCGCCGGCAGGCGCAAGGCCTCGGCCGGGCCGGCGCTCAGGCGGGCCAACAGGGTCGGCAGGTCCAGCAGACCATCCTCGACCAGCGTCATCGCCAGCGGCAGCAGCAGTTCAACGCTGCTGATGCCCGGCTCGGTCGCACCGAACGGTGCGAGTTTGGCATCGCGCTCGTGAGGCTGGTGATGGCTGGAGATCGCCGAGACCACCCCGGACTTCACCGCCTCGCGCAGGCCATCGCGGTCGGCGCGGGTACGCAGCGGTGGTTGTACGTGATACAGGCTGCTGAAATCGATCAGCGCTTCGTCCGTCAGGATCAACTGATACAGGGCGACATCCGCCGTGACTTTCAAACCACGAGCCTGGGCCTGAGCGATCAGGGCCACGCCGCGAGCACTGGTCAACTGGCTGAAGTGCGCACGCACGCCGGTCTGTTCGACCAGCAGCAGGTCACGGGCCAGGGCCACGGTTTCAGCGGTTTCCGGAATGCCCGGCAGGCCGAGGAAACTGGCGGTGGCGCCTTCGTGGGCCAGGCCGCCGTCGGCCAGGTCGTGATCCTGGGAGTTGAAAATCACCGTCAGGTCAAAGGTCGCCGCGTACTCCAGCGCCCGGCACAGGGTACGGGTGTTGCGGAAGCTCTCCAGGCCGTTGCCGAACGCCACGCAACCGGCGTCGCGCAGTGCAACGAGTTCTGCAAGCTGTTCGCCGTCCAGGCTTTTGCTCAGGGCGCCGATCGGGAACACTTTGGTGTTGCCGGCCTCGCGGGCGCGGTCGAGGATCAGCTCGGCCACGGCGGAGGTGTCGAGCACCGGTTTGGTCTTCGGCGGGCAGCACAGGCTGGTTACGCCGCCGGCCGCAGCCGCGCGGGTTTCGCTGGCGATGGTGCCTTTGCGGCTGTAGCCCGGCTCGCGCAGGGCAACGTTCAGGTCTACGAGGCCGGGAGCGGCGACAAGGCCTTGGGCGTCGATGGTTTCGACGGCGCTGAAACCGGCCGGTGCAGCGCCGAGGGCGACGATCTTGCAGGCTTCAACGTGAATATCGGTGATTTGATCCAGGCCGCTGCTTGGATCGATGACGCGGGCGCCGAGAATGCTGAGCTTCACTGGGCGTTCTCCTGCTCGAATTGACGCTGCGCTGTTTGTCCGCTCATGGCCATCGACAGCACGGCCATACGGATCGCGATGCCGTAAGTGACTTGATTGAGGATCACCGAGTGCGGGCCGTCGGCCACCGCCGACTCGATCTCCACGCCGCGGTTGATCGGCCCCGGGTGCATGACGATGCAGTCGGGTTTGGCGCCTGCCAGGCGCGCGGTGGTCAGGCCGAACAGGCGATAGAACTCACCTTCGCTCGGCAGCAGGCCGCCGGTCATGCGCTCACGCTGCAGGCGCAGCATGATCACCACGTCGACGTCTTTCAGGCCTTCGGTCATGTCGGTGTAGACCTTCACGCCGTATTGCTCGATGCCGATCGGCAGCAGGGTCTTCGGCGCGATCACGCGGATGTCCGGGCAACCGAGGGTTTTCAGGGCGAGCATGTTCGAGCGCGCCACCCGCGAGTGCAGGATGTCGCCGACGATGGCCACCGAAAGGTTTTCGAAGCCGCCCTTGTGCCGACGGATGGTCAGCATGTCGAGCATGCCCTGGGTCGGGTGCGCGTGACGGCCGTCGCCGCCGTTGATGATCGCCACCTGCGGGCAGACATGTTCGGCGATGAAGTGCGCAGCGCCGGAGTCACCGTGGCGCACGACGAACATGTCGGCGGCCATGGCTTCGAGGTTGCGCAGGGTATCGAGCAGGGTTTCGCCCTTGCTGGCCGACGAGGTCGACACGTTCAGGGTAATCACGTCCGCCGACAGTCGCTGGGCCGCCAGTTCGAAGGTGGTGCGAGTGCGGGTGGAGTTTTCGAAGAACACGTTGCACACGGTCTTGCCGCGCAGCAACGGGACCTTCTTCACGGCCCGGGCACCGACTTCGAGGAACGAGTCGGCGGTGTCGAGGATTTCCGTCAGCAACTCGCGGTGCAGGCCGTCGAGCGAGAGGAAGTGGCGCAGCTGGCCCTGATCATTGAGCTGCAGCGGGCGCTTGGTATCTAGAGGCGTCATCGCGAAGGGGACTCTCAATAGGGCGGATTAAGGGGCGAGGTCTTGCAGTTCGAGGGCCAGCTCCGGGCCGGACAGCTTGACCCGCTCGTGGGCGGCCAGCGACAGGGTCGCGCCGACCACGTTCGGGCGGATCGGCAGTTCGCCGGCGTCCAGATCGAGCAGGCAGACCAGCGTCACGCTGGCCGGGCGGCCGTAGTCGAACAGTTCGTTCATCGCGGCGCGGATGGTCCGGCCGCTCATCAGTACGTCGTCGATCAGCACCAGATGCTGGCCTTCGATTTCGAAGGGCAGGGCGGACGGGCGCACTTGCGGGTGCAAACCGTTCTGGCTGAAGTCGTCGCGGTAGAAGGAAACGTCCAGCGTACCCAATGGCGCATCGCTGCCGAGCTCTGCGAGCAGGGCCTGGGCGACCCAGACGCCGCCGGTGCGGATGCCGATGTAACGCGGTTCGCTGATATCACGCTGGGCAAGGTGCGCCTTGAGGCGGGTCGCCATCTGGCTGATCAGATCGGCGGGATTGGGCAGGCTCATGGTTGCTCCTTCTTGGGGTCGAGCCGGTTCTCGCGAACCGTGGCTCGGGTTGTAACCAAAAGAAAAGCGCCGTAGCGCTTGTCAGGATTCAAATAGTGCGGTGTTTTCGTCGAGCCAACCTTGCAGCAGCAGGGCGGCGGCGATGGCGTCCACCGGGTTGTCGCGGTAACTGCCTTTCTGCCCGCCGCGCACCAGTCGTTCGCCCTTGGCTTCGAAGGTCGTCAGGCGTTCGTCGTGGGTATAGAAAGGCAGGTTGAAGCGGCCGTTGAGGCGCCGGGCGAATTTCTCGGCGCGGGCGCACATTTCGCTGGGCGTGCCGTCCATGTTCAGCGGCAGGCCGACCACCACGGCATCGGGCTTCCATTCCTTTATCAGGGCTTCGACCTGATTCCAGTCCGGCACACCGTTTTGCGCCTTCAAGGTGCACAGTTCGCGGGCCTGGCCGGTAATCACCTGGCCGACCGCGACGCCGATCTGTTTGGTGCCGTAGTCGAAGCCGAGGATCAGGCGCAGGGCCATCAGGCGTGTCCTGCCTGGCTGGTCAGCAGGCTGAGGTTGATCCCCAGGTGCCTGGCTGCCGCTTCCAGGCGCAGTTCACTGCTGGTGTTGAACAGGATGTCGGCGTCGTACGGGCAGGTCAGCCAGGCGTTGTCGGCCAGTTCGGCCTCCAGTTGTCCAGCTTCCCAGCCGGCATAGCCGAGGGTGATGACGCTTTTGGCCGGGCCCACGCCGTCGGCGATGGCGAACAGCACGTCCTGCGAAGTGGACAGCGCGAGATCGCCGTCCAGCTCGACGGTGGCCTGGAAGGTCTGGCCCGCCGGATGCAGGACAAAACCGCGATCGGTCTGCACCGGACCGCCGATGAAGATCGGTACATGCTGGCACAGTGCTGGCGGATCGATGTCCGGGCGCAGTTGTTCGAGGATGTCGGCCAGATTCAGCTCTTGTGGTCGGTTGACCACCAGCCCCATGGCCCCATTGGCCGTGTGCTCGACGATGTAGGTCAAGGTGTGGGCAAAGTTCGGGTCGGCCATGTGTGGCATGGCGATCAGGAAGTGATGCTTGAGGTAGCTGGGGCTGACGTTTTTCATGTGCGCTAGTGTGGCGTTCGGGGGGCGAACTGACAAGCTGGAGCAGTCAAAAGATCGGCTCAGTTGCTGGACAGCCGGTCGCCCCGGGCGAATTTCCAGGTGCGGATGATTTCCAGCCGGTCGATGTCCGACAGGTCCCCGGTAAACGGTGCGAAAGGCGCGGCCAGCCGGACGATGCGCTGTGCCGCCTGATCCAGCAGCGGCTGGCCTGAGGATTCCAGCACCAGCACTTCATACAGCGAGCCGTCGCGGTTGATCGACACCATCAGGCGCAAATTGCCGTAAATCTGCTGGCGCCGGGCTTCTTCGGGGTAGTTGAGGTTGCCGATGCGCTCGACCTTCTTGCGCCATTCGTCCTTGTACCAGGCACCCTTGTCGCGCATGGTCGATGCCGCGCTGAGGCGGTGGATGCGCGGACGCTTGGCGTACAGCTGTTGTTCGTTGGCCAGTTCGGCTTCGAGGCTGGCGATGTCGCTGGAGAGCTGCGAGCTGTCGAAAGTCGGGGCGTCGACTGTCGGTTTGGTCTCGGTCTTGGCTTCTTCTTTCTTGGTCGGCGCCTTTTTCGGCTTCGGCGCGACGGTGGTCACCGCCGCCTTGGGCGCGGCTTCCTGCACTTGCGGTTTGGCGGCCGGTGGTGGGGTGACTTTCTTGACCTGATTGTCCTGGAACGGCGCGACCTCGGTGGTCTTGGGGATCGCCTTCTTGTCGAGGGTGCCGCTGCCTTCCTGGTTTTCCTGGGCGAGGAAATCGGCCTTCGCCGGCTTCTTTTCGCTCTTGAAGGTGGCGAGGGTGATTTCCAGGGTCTTGCTGATCTGCTTGGGCTCGACCATGGTGAAACCCACGCCGAGCAGCAGCGCCAGATGGATCAGCGCCGCGAGAAACAGGGTAAATCCGAGGCGATCGACCGGGCGCACGCCGCGGTGGGCGAGTTCAGCAGGCAGATCGGACGGAAGTGTCATGACAAGAAAACCAACATCGCGTTTTTCACAGGCCGCGCATGATAACGCAATGTTGGTTTCACGCCTTGGGCTTCAAGCATCAAGCGACAGGCTGCATGTGATGTACATCAAGCTTGCAGCTTTTTCTCGATGGCATCCATCAGCATCCCGCCGATGTCGGTGCCGAAAGCATTGTCGATTTCGCGGATGCAGGTCGGGCTGGTGACGTTGATTTCGGTCAGGTGCTCGCCGATCACGTCCAGGCCGACGAACAGCAGGCCCTTCTCGCGCAAGGTCGGGCCGACCTGAGCGGCGATCCAGCGATCCTTGTCGGTCAACGGACGGGCTTCGCCTCGGCCGCCGGCCGCGAGGTTGCCACGGGTTTCGCCCTGGGCCGGAATCCGCGCCAGGCAGTAATCCACCGGCTCGCCGTCGATCATCAGGATGCGTTTGTCGCCATCGACGATGGCCGGCAGATAACCCTGGATCATGATCTGTTGCTTGCCGTGCAGAGTCAGTGTTTCCAGAATCACCGACAGATTTGGATGGCCGGCGGTGTGCCGGAAAATCGACGAGCCGCCCATGCCATCCAGCGGCTTGAGAATCACGTCACCGTGATGGTCGGCGAATTCGCGCAACACGTCCGGGCGACGGCTGACGATGGTCGGCGGCGTGCACTGCGGGAACAGCGTGGCGAACAGCTTTTCATTACAGTCGCGCAGGCTTTGCGGCTTGTTGACTACCAGCACCCCGGCGGACTCGGCCTGTTCGAGAAGGTAGGTGGAGTAGACGAACTCCATGTCGAACGGCGGATCCTTACGCATCAGGATCACGTTCAGGTCGCTGAGCAGAGAATCCTGTTCGGCGCCCAGTTCGAACCATTTTTCCGGGTTGGCGAAGACTTTCAGCGGTTTCATCCGCGCCCGGGCCTGACCTTCACCCTGATAAAGATCCTTCTGTTCCATGTAGAACAGTTCCCAGCCGCGCTTCTGCGCCGCCAGCAGCATGGCCAGCGAGCTATCCTTTTTATAGGAAATGCTGGCGATTGGGTCCATGACTATCCCGACGCGAACGCTCATTGGGTTTTCCTCGAAAATTGGCTACCGGATCGGTATGAAAAAAGTGCCGCCAGAGTGGCTCCGGGCGGGTTTTCGGTCAAGGAAAAACCCGTCGATAGATTGCGTCAGGAGACTGTGCTAAAAAGGCTCCCAGCCGTGCTGGCCCTTGAACATCAAGGGTTTCCAGCCATCAGTCATCGCAAAACGGACAAATTGATTCGCAAAGGCGACGGTAGAGCCCCCTTATGGAACAGCAGTCCAGCGCCTTGAAGGTCATGGTGATCGACGACTCGAAAACGATTCGTCGCACTGCCGAGACCCTGTTGAAAAATGCAGGGTGCGAAGTCATCACGGCGATCGACGGTTTCGACGCCCTGGCGAAGATCGCCGACAACCACCCCGGGATCATTTTTGTCGACATCATGATGCCGCGTCTGGATGGTTATCAGACCTGCGCTTTAATCAAGAACAACAGTGCCTTCAAGGCAACGCCGGTGATCATGCTGTCGTCCCGCGACGGGCTGTTCGACAAGGCCAAGGGGCGGATTGTCGGTTCCGATCAATTTTTGACCAAGCCTTTCAGCAAGGAAGAACTGCTCGACGCGATTGCGGCCCATGTTCCGGGCTTTGCCGCTGATTTGCCGCAGTAAGACACGCACAGTGACGCTCGGCCAGCGGGCCCGGTGTCGACAAGAAAAATGGGGAAGACCATGGCACGTATTCTGATCGTCGATGATTCGCCGACCGAAATGTACAAACTGACCGGCATGCTGGAAAAGCACGGCCACGAAGTGTTGAAAGCCGAAAACGGCGCCGACGGCGTGGCCCTGGCCCGTCAGGAAAAACCCGACGCGGTGCTGATGGACATCGTCATGCCCGGCCTCAACGGTTTCCAGGCGACCCGCCAACTGACCAAGGACGCTGAAACCAGCCATATCCCGGTCATCATCATCACCACCAAGGATCAGGAAACCGACAAGGTCTGGGGCACCCGCCAGGGCGCCAGGGACTACCTGACCAAACCGGTCGACGAAGACACGCTGATCAAGACCCTGAACAACGTGCTGGCCGGTTGATCGCGCCGCCATGAGCGAGTCGCTGACCGCGTTCGAACTGTTGTGGCAGATCGACCAGCGCTGTCGCCTGCTGGCGGCGGACCTGCCGTCGCAACCGGCGCGCCAGGATCGCTGGAGCGGCATCGGCTTTCGTTTGGGCGAGCACTGGTACGTCGCGCCCATGGGCGAAGTCAGCGAAGTGCTGCCCGAACCGCGTTTCACCCAATTGCCGGGGGTAAAGCCCTGGGTCAAGGGCGTCGCGAATCTGCGCGGACGGTTGTTGCCGATCATGGACCTGTGCGGATTCTTCGGCCATGAGCTGTCACCCATGCGCAAGCAGCGGCGGGTATTGGTAGTGGAGCATCAGGACGTGTTTGCCGGTGTGCTGGTCGATGAGGTTTTCGGCTTGCAGCACTTCGAGCAGGACAGCTTCGAACCCGTCTCGATCCGTAAACGGCAAGGCTCCAAGGGCGAGTTCGTCAAAGGCTATTTCCGGCGCGAGCAGAACTGGCGAGTGTTCAGCCTGTTTGCGCTGGCGCAGTCACCGAGTTTCATGCACGTCGCGGTTTAACAGGCGAGGACCGATGATCAAAGCAAAAACCAGCAAGCCCGCAGAAGGCTCGCGCAGCCGCTCGCAGATCATCGTGCTGTTCATCGCGCTGATCGTGTTCATCATGCTGCTGTTCGCCAACTTCGCTTACCTCAACACCCAGGCCAACTACGACAAGCAGTACATCGGTCACGCCGGTGAGCTGCGGGTGCTGTCCCAGCGGATCGCCAAGAACGCTACCGAAGCCGCGGCCGGCAAGTCGGCCGCGTTCAAGCTGCTCAGCGATGCGCGCAACGATTTCGCCCAGCGCTGGGGTTATCTGAAGAAGGGCGACCCGTCCACCGGCCTGCCGCCGGCACCGTCCACCGTGCGCCCGGAAATGCGCGCCGTGCAGCTGGACTGGGAACGCCTGCTGAAAAACACCGACGCCATTCTATCCAGTGAACAGACCGTACTGTCGCTGCATCAGGTCGCCGCGACCCTGGCCGAAACCGTGCCGCAGTTGCAGATCGAATACGAAAAAGTCGTCGAGATTCTCCTGCAACGCGGCGCCCCGGCGGCGCAGGTGGCGATGGCCCAGCGTCAGTCGCTGCTGGCCGAGCGGATTCTCGGCGCGGTGAATACCGTGCTCTCCGGCGATGAAAACTCGCAACAGGCCGCCGATGCCTTCGGCCGTGACGCCACGCGCTTCGGTCAGGTGCTCAACGGCATGCTGCAAGGCAACCCGACGCTGAAGATCAGCCAGGTCGAGGACCGTGATGCCCGCGCGCGCCTGAGTGAAATCGCCGAGCTGTTCCAGTTCGTTTCCGGTTCGGTGGATGAAATCCTCGAAACCTCGCCGGAGCTGTTCAAGGTGCGCGAGTCCGCCACCAACATCTTCAGCCTGTCGCAGACCCTGCTCGACGAAGCTTCGCACCTGGCCACCGGCTTCGAGAACCTCGCCGGCGGGCGCAACACCGACACTATCGGCGGCTACGTGCTGGGCCTGCTGGCGCTGGCGTCGATCATCCTGATCGGCATGGTCATGGTCCGGGAAACCAACCGGCAGTTGCAGGAAACCGCCGAGAAGAACGAGCGCAACCAGAACGCGATCATGCGTCTGCTGGATGAA
This sequence comes from Pseudomonas sp. stari2, assembly GCF_040760005.1. Taxonomy (NCBI): domain Bacteria; kingdom Pseudomonadati; phylum Pseudomonadota; class Gammaproteobacteria; order Pseudomonadales; family Pseudomonadaceae; genus Pseudomonas; species Pseudomonas sp. Stari2. The sequence goes on along the minus strand of NZ_CP099760.1, from coordinate 6,093,466 downwards.
ATCGAAGACCTCGCCGACGGCGACCTGACGGTGACCGCCTCGGTGACCGAAGACTTCACCGGGACCATCGCCGACTCGATCAATTATTCCGTCGACCAGTTGCGCGATCTGGTGGCGACCATCAACCTCACCGCCGGCCAGGTCGCCGCAGCGGTGCAGGAAACCCAGGCCACCGCCATGCACCTGGCCCAGGCCTCGGAGCATCAGGCGCAACAGATTTCCGAAGCCTCGACCGCGATCAGCGACATGGCCCAGTCCATCGATCAGGTGTCGGCCAACGCTGCTGAATCCTCGGCGGTGGCCGAACGTTCGGTGGAGATTGCCAACAAGGGCAACGAGGTGGTGCACAACACCATCCATGGCATGGACAACATTCGCGAACAGATCCAGGACACCGCCAAACGTATCAAGCGTCTGGGCGAGTCGTCCCAGGAAATCGGCGACATCGTCAGTCTGATCGACGACATTGCCGACCAGACCAACATCCTCGCCCTCAACGCGGCCATTCAGGCCTCGATGGCCGGTGATGCCGGGCGCGGTTTTGCAGTGGTTGCCGACGAAGTGCAACGGCTGGCCGAACGCTCGTCCGCCGCGACCCGGCAGATCGAAACGCTGGTGCGGGCAATCCAGACCGACACCAATGAAGCCGTGATTTCCATGGAACAGACCACCACCGAAGTGGTGCGCGGCGCACGGCTGGCGCAGGATGCCGGTGTGGCCCTGGAAGAAATCGAAGGCGTGTCCAAGACCCTCGCGGCGCTGATCCAGAGCATTTCCAACGCGGCGCAGCAGCAGACGTCTTCGGCCGGGCAGATTTCCCTGACGATGAATGTGATCCAGCAGATCACCTCGCAGACGTCGTCCGGCTCCACGGCCACCGCCGAAAGCATCGGCAACCTGGCGAAAATGGCCAGCCAGTTGCGGCGTTCGGTGTCCGGGTTCACCTTGCCGGCGGCGGCAGCGCCCGCCACGGACAAGGCGTGAGGCCTGCGGGCGAGTTCATGTCGAGCGGAGTGGTTATGGGTGACCGGCACGACTACGTGGCCCTCGAATGGGTCAAGGGCGAAATTGCCGAAACGCTGAGGCAGGCGCATCAGGCCATCGAAGCCGTGCTCGACGATCCGCAGTCGGTGCCCGGGCTGGACGAGTGCCTGGCGTGCATCCATCAGGTCCACGGCAGTCTGCAGATGGTCGAGTTCTACGGCGCGGCCTTGCTCGCCGAAGAGATGGAACATCTGGTCGAAGCCCTGCAAAACGACCGCGTCAGCCACCGCGACGAAGCCTTGCACCTGCTGTTGCAGGCCTTCGGCCAATTGCCGATCTACCTTGACCGCGTTCAAGGCGCCCGCCGTGATTTGCCGCTGGTGGTGCTGCCGCTGATCAACGATTTGCGCAGCGCCCGGGGCGAAAGTCTGTTGTCGGAGACCAGCCTGTTCAGCCCGCAATTGCCGGAGTTGCCGCCGCTGAGTCAGGAAGCGCTGGCCCTGCTGGAACCGGCCGATTTACCCAATGTGCTGCGCAAGTTGCGGCAAATGTTGCAGATGGCGCTGGTGGGCTTGCTCCGCGAACAGGACGATCAGACTCACCTCGGTTACCTGAGCAAAGTCTTCACCCGCCTCGAAGCCTTGAGCGGCGATTCACCCTTGAGTCCGTTGTGGCAGGTCGCCTCGGCACTGGTCGAGGGCATGCGCGAAGGCCGGATCGCCAACAGCCCGGCCCTGCGCAGCCTGTTCAAGGACGCCGACAAGGAGCTCAAGCGCCTGCTCGAACAAGGCATGGCCGGCCTCAACCAGCCACCGCCGCCCGAGCTGTTCAAAAGCCTGCTGTTCTATATTGCCAAAGCCGAACATCCCACCGGGCAGATGCTGACCATGAAAGATCGCTACTCCCTGGACGACGCGTTGCCCGACAGCGCGATGGTCGACGAAGAACGCGCGCGCCTGGCCGGCCCCGACCGCGATGCGATGCGCTCGGTGCTCGCGGCGCTGTGCGAAGAGCTGGTGCGGGTCAAGGAACGCCTCGATCTGTTCGTGCGCAGCGACCGCCAGCACACCTCGGATCTGGACAGCCTGCTGGCGCCGCTGCGGCAGATCGCCGACACACTCGCGGTGCTCGGTTTCGGCCAGCCGCGCAAGGTCATCATCGATCAACTGGCGGTGGTGCTCAGCCTCGCTCAGGGCCAGCGCGAACCGAACGACGCCACGCTGATGGACGTCGCCGGCGCCTTGCTCTATGTCGAAGCGACGCTGGCCGGGATGGTCGGCACGGTGGAACCGGAAAGCCCGGAAGACTCGCGCCTGCCCACCACCGACCTGACGCAGATCCATCAGATCGTGATCAAGGAAGCGCGCATCTGCCTGCAACAGGCCAAGGACATGATCGTCGACTACATCGACGCCGACTGGGATCGCCAGCAACTGCAACCGTTGCCGGCGCTGCTGACCCAGGTGCGCGGTGCGCTGGCGATGATCCCGTTGGCGCGTGCGGCAAGCCTGCTGGAAGCCTGCAACGGTTTTATCCGCGAGCATCTGTTGCTCGATCCCCATGAGCCGGGCTGGCAGCAACTGGACAACCTGGCCGATGTCATCACCAGTCTCGAGTATTACCTTGAACGCCTGACCGATGACCCGCAGGCACCGAGCGAGCAACTGCTCGATGTCGCGCAGAAAAGCCTGGCCAGCCTCGGCTACTTTCCTGACGAGCCGCCAAACGAACAACGGGTGCCGCTGCTCGACGATGTGCTCAGCCCCAGCGAAGCGCTGGTGATGCAGGACCTGCAGGAACTCGATGACCCGCAAATCGCCCAGTCGCTGGCCGATGTGCTGGCCAGTCCGGTGTCAGCGGTCAACCCGCCCGCGTTGACCACGCCCGGCAGCCTGCTTCCACCGCCCGCCGATGAAAAGCCGGTGGATGACGAGCTGCGTGAAGTGTTCCTCGAAGAGACCGAGGAAGTGCTCGATGTGCTGCGCGACTACCTGCCGCGCTGGACTGCCGATCCGCAGGACCGGGAGGCATTGAGTGAATTGCGCCGCGCTTTTCACACTCTGAAGGGCAGCGGGCGCATGGTCCGTGCGCTGGTTCTCGGCGAACTGGCCTGGGCGGTGGAAAACCTGCTCAACCGGGTGCTGGAGCACAGCGTCGAACCGGGCCCGGCGGTGCAACAATTGCTGGCCGAAACGTTGCTGTTGCTGCCGGACCTGATTGCCGAATTCGCCATCAACCATCAGCGCCAGCGTCAGGATGTCGATCAGTTGGCGGCCCGCGCCCATGCATTGGCCAAGGGCGACACGCCGTTGCCGGCCGAAGACGTAGAAGACGTCGCTGCGCTCGACCCGCTGTTGCTGGAGATTTTCCGCAACGAAGCCGAAACCCACCTCGCCAGCCTCAACCGCTTTCTCGATCTGGCCGCCGAACACGTGCCGTTGCAAGCCAGCGACGAACTGCAGCGCGCGCTGCACACCCTCAAGGGCAGCGCGTCGATGGCCGGCGTATTGCCGATCGCCGAACTGGCGGCGCCACTGGACAAACTGGCCCGGGAGTTCAAGGCTCATCAACTGGCCCTGGACCTCGACGAAGTGGAGTTGCTGCTGGAAGCCGAAGGCCTGTTCCGCGTCGGTCTGCGCCAGCTCAAACACGACCCTCTGGCGCCAATCGTCGGTGCGCAGTCGCTGATCAAACGCACCGAAACCTTGCTCAGCGAGCGCCTCGAATCCATCCTCAATGCTCCGAGCAGCGCCCTGCGGGTCAAGCGTGATCCGCAACTGATCAACAACTTCCTGGCCCAGGGCATGGACATCCTGCTCGACGCCGAAAACCTCTTGCAGCGCTGGCAGCAGCACCCCGGCGAACGCCAGGAACTCAGTGCGTTGCTGGATGAACTGACGACCCTCGGCGAGGGCGCGCACCTGGCGGATCTGCTGCCGGTGGACGTGTTGTGCGAAGCCTTGCTCGACCTGTATGGCGCGGTGGAAGAAAGCAGCCTGGCGGTCAGCGAACGGTTTTTCCATGAGGCGCAGCAGGCCCACGAAGCGCTGATCAACATGCTCGACGAACTGGCCGCCGGCCAGGAAATCACCCCGCAACCGCAGCGCATCCGTGCGCTGCACGAACTGCTCGACGAAAGCCTCGACCCGTCGGCCATGGGCCTGATTCGCAGCGACGGCAGTCGAACCCTGAGTATTTCCGAGCTGGGCAGCGCCACTGCCGAACTGCAAAAAAACACCAGCGGAATCGGCGCGGATGACGAGATCGTCGAGATCTTCCTCGAAGAAGCGGTGGACATTCTCGACAGCGCCGGGCAAGCCTTGCAGCGCTGGTTGAACGATCCGGAAAACGGCGCGCCACTGTCGTCGCTGCAACGGGACCTGCACACCCTCAAGGGAGGTGCGCGGATGGCCGAGGTCGAGGCCGTTGGCAACCTGGCCCAGGAGCTGGAAAACCTTTACGAAGGCCTGGTGGATCGCCGCTACAACTACAGCGACGCATTGGGCCGACTGTTGCTGCAAAGCCATGACCGCCTGGCGTTGTACCTCGATCAACTGCATGACCATCAGCCTTTGAAACCGGCGCAGGACTTGATTGACGCGATCCGCCAGTTCCGTCAGGGCCAGGCTGGCAGTCCCGAAACACCGGCACCCGCCGCCAGCCATGACGGTGCAGGACACGATCCGGAGCTGCTGGAAATCTTCCTCGAAGAAGGTTTCGACATCATCGAAAACTCCGGTGCCGCGCTGCTGCGCTGGCAGGCCGAACCCGGCAACCGCCAGGAAGTGGAAACCCTGCTGCGCGACCTGCACACCCTCAAGGGCGGCGCGCGAATGGTGGAGATCGGCCCCATCGGCGACCTCGCTCATGAGCTGGAATACCTTTACGAAAGCCTGTCCTCCGGCACCCTGCAAAGCAGCGCCGAACTGTTTGCCCTGTTGCAGCGCGGCCATGACCGGTTGGCGCAGATGCTCGATGCGGTGCGCGCCGGCCAGCCATGCCCGCCGGCGGATCGACTGATAGGCGCGATCCAGAATTTCAGCCACCCGGTGGCGGTGGAAACGCCTGCGCCGATACTGCCGGTGCCCTTGAAGACCGAACCCGCCGCGCCCGCTGCCGAGGCGGGTGTGGACATGGTCAAGGTCTCCGCCGAATTGCTTGATGACCTGGTCAACCTCGCGGGCGAAACCTCGATTTTCCGCGGGCGTATCGAGCAGCAGGTCAGCGATGCGCAGACGGCCCTGAACGAGATGGAAACCACCATTGAGCGCATGCGCGATCAGTTGCGCCGGCTCGACACCGAAACCCAGGGGCGGATTCTCAGCCGTCAGCAAGTGGACGCCGAACGTTTGGGCTACGAAGAATTCGACCCACTGGAAATGGATCGCCATTCGCAGTTGCAACAGTTGTCCCGGGCGCTGTTCGAATCCGCCTCCGACCTGCTCGACCTCAAGGAAACCCTCGACCGGCGCACCCTCGACGCGGAGAACCTGTTGCAACAACAGGGGCGGATCAACACCGAATTGCAGGAAGGCCTGATGCGCACGCGCATGGTGCCGTTCGAGCGCATGTTGCCGCGACTCAAGCGCATCGTCCGGCAGGTGGCCGAAGAGCTGAACAAGGATGTGGCGTTCACCGTCGGCAACGCCGAAGGCGAGATGGATCGCAACGTCCTCGAACGCATGGCGGCGCCGCTGGAACATATGCTGCGCAACGCCGTCGACCATGGTCTGGAACCCGCCGACGTGCGACTGGCAGCGGGCAAACCGGCTCAAGGTCAGATCAGCCTTGATCTGTCCCGTGAGGGCAGCGACATCGTTTTCGACATCCGCGACGACGGCGCCGGCGTACCGTTGGACGCGGTGCGACGCAAGGCGATCAAGCGCGGCCTGCTGGCACCGAACGCGGAAATCAGCGACCGCGAAGTGTTGCAGTTCATCCTCCAGCCGGGCTTTTCCACTGCCGAGAAAATCACCCAGATTTCCGGGCGCGGCGTGGGCATGGACGTGGTCCACGAAGAAGTGCGGCAACTGGGCGGCACCATGAGCATCGACTCGGTGCCGGGGCAGGGCGTGCATTTTCGCATTCGCCTGCCGTTCACCGTGTCAGTCAACCGTGCACTGATGGTGCAGTGCGGCGAGGATCAGTACGCGATTCCGTTGAACACCATCGACGGCATCGTCCGCGTGCTGCCGAATGAGCTGGACGGGCATTTCCGTCTCGACCCGCCGAGTTATCAATACGGCGGCCAGCGTTATGAGCTGTGCTACTTGGGCGAGCTGCTGAAAACTGCCCCACGGCCGAAACTGTCCGGCCAGAGCCTGCCGGTGCCGGTCTTGCTGGTGCAGTGCAACGACCGGCACATCGCGGTGCAGGTCGACACGATGGCCGGAACCCGCGAGATCGTGGTCAAGAGCCTCGGCCCGCAGTTCGCGTCGGTGCAGGGCGTGTCCGGAGCGACGATTCTCGGCGATGGCCGGGTGGTGCTGATTCTCGACCTGCTGGCGCCGATCCGCGCGATGCAGGCGCGGTTGCCGCAGCGTCCGGCCAGTCACGAAATCGAGAGCGAACCGCAAAAGCCGTTGCTGGTGATGGTGGTCGACGATTCGGTGACGGTGCGCAAGGTCACCAGCCGTCTGCTCGAACGTCATGGCATGAACGTGCTGACCGCCAAGGACGGGGTCGATGCGATGCTGCTGCTGGAAGAACACATGCCGGACCTGATGCTGCTCGACATCGAAATGCCGCGCATGGACGGCTTCGAAGTGGCGACCCAGGTGCGCCACGACGAGCGCCTGAAACACCTGCCGATCATCATGATCACCTCGCGCACCGGCCAGAAACACCGCGACCGCGCGATGGCCATCGGCGTCAACGACTACCTCGGCAAGCCGTACCAGGAATCGGTGCTGCTCGAAAGCATCGCGCTGTGGAGCAAAAAACATGCATGAACGCCGGGACAACCAGCGCACCAACCAACTCACCGGGCTGCTGCTGCCGCTGGCGGATCGCAACCTGATCCTGCCCAACGTCGCCGTCGCCGAGCTGATCGACTACCAGTCCAGTGCCTTCGATCTCGACACGCCGCCGTGGTATCTGGGCCGGGTAACCTGGCGCGAGCGGCAGATTCCGCTGCTGAGTTTCGAGTCGGCGTGCGGCAACAAGATCGTCATCGGCGAACGGGCCCGGATCGTCATCCTCAACGCCCTCGGCGGATTGCCGACGCTGCGCTTCATTGCCTTACTGGTGCAGGGGATTCCGCGCTCGTACAAGCTCGACAGCCAGTTGAGTTATGTCGACGTGCCGCTGTGTACGCTGGAGCAGGCAGCGGTGCAGGTTGGGGAGCAGGTGGCGAAGGTACCGGATCTATTGGCATTGGAGAAATTGTTGGTGGATGCGGGGCTGGTCCACTGATCGTTACGCTCAGCGTAACGGTTCACCACCGCGCTTGATTGATGCCCCTCGATCACACTCCTAAGGTAGCTCCACGACAGCGAACCCCGTGGAGTGAGCATGACAACAACAATTTCCCCCGACTCGCGCTGGACGCGGCGGCGTGACGAGAAGCTGCGGCGCCTCGACAAGGTGCGCGGGCTGGCCGACGGTGCGGTGCTGCCCACCGACAAGATCGTCGCGGCGCTCGAAGCGCTGATCCTGCCCGGTGACCGTGTGGTGTTGGAGGGCAACAACCAGAAGCAGGCGGATTTCCTTTCCCGGGCCTTGGCCATGGCCGATCCAGAAAAGCTCCACGACCTGCACATGATCATGCCCAGCGTCGGCCGCTCCGAGCACCTCGACCTGTTCGAACGCGGCATCGCCCGCAAGCTCGATTTCTCCTTCGCCGGCACCCAGAGCCTGCGTATCAGCCAGTTGCTGGAAGACGGTCTGCTGGAAATCGGCGCGATCCACACTTACATCGAACTCTATGCCCGTCTGGTGGTGGACCTGATCCCCAACGTCGTGCTCTCGGCCGGGTTCATGGCTGACCGTGCCGGCAACATCTACACCGGCCCGAGCACCGAAGACACCCCGGCGCTGATCGAACCGGCGGCTTTCAGCGACGGCATCGTCATCGTCCAGGTCAATCAACTGGTGGACGACGTCAGCGAACTGCCTCGCGTGGATATTCCCGCATCGTGGGTGGATTTCGTGGTGGTGGCGGACAAGCCGTTCTACATCGAACCGCTGTTCACCCGCGACCCTCGCCACATCAAGCCTGTGCACGTGTTGATGGCGATGATGGCGATCCGCGGCATCTACGAAAAACACAATGTGCAGTCGCTGAACCACGGCATCGGTTTCAACACCGCCGCCATCGAACTGATCCTGCCGACCTACGGCGAATCCCTCGGCCTCAAGGGCAAGATCTGCCGTAACTGGACGCTCAATCCGCACCCAACCTTGATCCCGGCCATCGAAAGCGGCTGGGTCGAAAGCGTGCATTGCTTCGGCACCGAACTGGGCATGGAAAACTACATCGCCGCTCGCCCGGACGTGTTCTTCACCGGGCGCGACGGCTCGCTGCGTTCCAACCGGATGTTCTGCCAACTGGCCGGGCAATACGCGGTGGACCTGTTCATCGGCGCGACCCTGCAAGTCGATGGCGATGGCCATTCCTCTACCGTGACTCGTGGCCGCCTCGCCGGTTTCGGCGGCGCACCGAACATGGGCCACGATCCGCGCGGTCGCCGTCATGGCACCCCGGCCTGGCTCGACATGCGCCATGACGATTCGCAGCAGCCGATGCTCGAACGCGGCAAGAAGCTTGTGGTGCAGATGGTCGAGACCTTCCAGGAGGGCGGCAAACCGACCTTCGTCGAAACCCTCGACGCGGTGGACGTGGCGAAGAAAAGCGGCATGCCGCTGGCGCCGATCATGATCTACGGCGACGACGTCACCCACCTGCTCACCGAAGAAGGCATCGCCTACCTGTACAAGGCGCGCTCGCTGGAAGAGCGTCAGGCGATGATCGCTGCCGTTGCCGGCGTCACTGCCATCGGCCTGCGCCACAACCCGAAAGACACTGAACGCATGCGCCGCGAAGGCCTGATCGCCTTGCCCGAAGACCTTGGCATCCGTCGCACCGACGCCACCCGCGAATTGCTCGCGGCGAAAAGCGTGGCCGATCTGGTCGAGTGGTCCGGCGGCCTCTACAACCCGCCCGCCAAGTTCAGGAGCTGGTAATGCACGCACTCAACCTGAAAGCGAAACCTGTTTCTCTGGCTGACCGATTAGCGGACCTGGCAGTGGACGCGCTGATCGACGAAGCCGACCTGTCGCCGAAACCGGCGCTGGTCGACCGACGCGGAAATGGTGCGCACACCGATCTGCACCTGGGATTGATGCATGCCTCGGCGTTGGCGCTGTGGCCGGCGTTCAAGGAAATGGCCGAAGCTGCGCTCGAATTCGGCGAAATCGGCTTGCCGCTGCGCGAAGCCATCGGCCGCATCGGACGGGAAGGCGAGCAGGCGATGCTCACCACCACCCACGGCGTGAACACCCATCGCGGGGCGATCTGGGCGCTGGGCCTGCTGGTCACGGCTGCTGCGCTGGACACCAAGTCCACCAGCGCTGGCGCCGTTACCCTGCGCGCTGCGCGTCTGGCATTGCTCGATGACCGTTATGCGCAGCGCCCGCTGAGCCATGGCGCGCAAGTCGCCCAACGCTACGGCGCTCGCGGTGCCCGGGAAGAAGCGCAACTCGGCTTCCCGTCGGTGGTGCAGCGCGGTTTGCCGCAGCTCAAACGCAGCCGCGCCGCCGGCCATGGCGAACAGAACGCCCGGCTCGATGGCTTGCTGGCGATCATGACCAGGCTCGCCGATACCTGCGTGCTGTACCGCGCCGGCGAACAGGGCCTGCACGCCATGCAGCACGGCGCCCAGGCAGTGCTCGACGCCGGTGGCAGTGCCAGCCTCACCGGTCGCCGCCGCTTGCATGAACTGGATCAACAACTCATCGCATTGAATGCCTCGCCCGGTGGCGCCGCCGACTTGCTCGCCTCCACGTTGTTGCTCGACCGGATCGAGTGCGACGGCATCTTTCAGGGAGCGTTTTGATGGAAACCTTATCCTTTGAATTCCCCGCCGGGCAGCCGCCACGCGGTCGGGCGCTGGTCGGTTGTGTCGGCTCGGGCGATCTGGAAGTGCTGATCGAACCGGGCCTGGCCGGCAAGCTGACTATCAATGTGCAGACCTCGGTCAACGGTGCGCAGCAGCGCTGGCAACATCTGTTTGCGCGGATGTTCGACGGCACCACACCGCCGGCGATGGCCATCGATATCCACGATTTCGGCGCGACCCCGGGCGTGGTGCGCCTGCGTCTGGAACAAGGCTTCGAGGAGATCGGCCATGACTGATACCTCAGCGCTTCTGCACAAACATTCGTTCGTCGAACTTGGTGCTCGGCAGCGGGCAAAAGCCTTGCTCGACGCCGGCACCTTCCGCGAACTGCTCGATCCGTTCCAACGCGTCATGTCGCCATGGCTCGAACGTCAGGGCGTGGTGCCGCAGGCCGATGATGGAGTGGTGATCGCCAAGGGCAGCCTCGACGGTTTGCCGGTGGTGATCGCGGCGATTGAAGGCGCGTTTCAGGGCGGCAGTCTTGGTGAAGTCGGTGGCGCCAAAATAGCCGGCACACTGGAACTGGCGGCTGAAGACAACCGCAAAGGCATCCCGACCCGCGCCATCCTGCTGCTGGAAACCGGCGGCGTGCGCTTGCAGGAAGCCAACCTCGGACTGGCGGCGATTGCCGACATCCACGCGGCGATTGTCGATCTACAGCAGTACCAACCGGTGGTCGGCGTGGTGGCCGGCAGCGTCGGTTGTTTTGGCGGGATGTCGATTGCCGCCGCCCTGTGCAGCTATTTGCTGGTGACCCAGGAAGCACGCCTCGGCCTGAACGGCCCACAGGTGATCGAGCAGGAAGCCGGGATCGAGGAATACGACTCCCGCGACCGGCCCTTCATCTGGAGCCTGACCGGTGGCGAGCAACGGTTTGCCAGTGGTCTGGTGGACCGTTATGTCGCCGATGACGTGGTGCAGATTCGTCAACAGGTCGGCGAGTTGCTGCAACTGGGCTTGCCGAAACAACCGCGCAGCCAGCGTGCCGAGTGGTTCCTGCAACGCCTGACGAGCCTGGACACTGACAAGCAAATCGAGCCTTCGGTGGTTCGCGATCTGTATCAAGGAGAGCGCTCATGAGCGGTTATTCCGTGCGCGGTTTGAACTGGTTCAACGCCTTGAGCGCTGGCGCGAATGCCGTTGAAGGTTTGCCGCCATCGCTGAAGGTCGCCGACGGGGCACTCGGGCGTTTTATCGCCGTGGTCGCCGATCCGCAAAACCGTTTCCCTCGGGCTCGCAACGGTGAAGTCGGATTGCTCGAAGGCTGGGGCCTGGCCAAGGCTGTGGATGATGCGATCACCGCCGACCGTGACAAAACACAAAAGCGCCCATTGATCGCCATCGTCGATGTGCCGAGCCAGGCCTATGGTCGCCGCGAAGAAGCCCTCGGCATTCATCAGGCGCTGGCCGGTGCGGCGGACGCCTACGCCCGCGCTCGCCTGGCCGGGCATCCGGTGATTGCGCTGCTGGTGGGCAAGGCCATGTCCGGGGCATTTCTGGCCCACGGTTATCAGGCCAACCGCTTGATCGCCCTGCGTGATCCGGGGGTGATGGTGCATGCGATGGGCAAGGCGTCGGCGGCGCGGGTGACCCTGCGCAGCGTCGAAGAGCTGGAAGCCCTGGCGTCCAGCGTGCCGCCGATGGCTTATGACATCGACAGCTACGCCAGCCTCGGATTGCTCTGGGAAACCCTGTCGGTGCAGCAGATCGATCAGCCGACAGCGGAGGATCTGGCGCGGGTGACCGAGTGCCTGACCCAGGCCATCGGCGATGTCACCGGCAGTGATCTGAGCGGTCGCCTTGGCGCGACCAATCGTGCGGCGTCCAGTCGGGTGCGCGAGTTGCTGAGGGCGCAGTGGTGAACAGCTTTCTCGCCCACGACTTGCTGTGGGGCATGACGCCTGAGCAGTTGCCGGCGGATGCGCCGCAGTGGGCGATTGATTCGCTGGCTGTCGGGCAACCGGTGGTGGTGCGGCGGGCCGTGAGCGCTGAAGGTCTGGTCGCGGTTGGCGTGCGCGGTGTGCTGCGCGAGCAGCGCTTGGCGGCGTTCATGGCGATTGATTCGATTGCCTGTCGGGTCAGCCCTGAAGCGCTTTGTCATGTCGAGAGTGGGCGTGATCTGCCGGTCATGCACGCGCTCCGGCAACTGCGGCCGGTGCTCGATGATTGCGGTTGGGTCTGGGGTGTCAGCGGCAGTGTCGGATTCGAATTGGCGAGTGGATGTGCGGCGATGCACGAACGCAGCGATCTCGACTTGATCCTGCGTACACCGCAACTCATCACCCGTAATCAGGCGCGCAAACTGGTCGCGGTTTTCGATCAGGCGATCTGCCGGGTCGACATGCAATTGCAGACGCCGTTTGGTGCGGTGGCTCTGCGCGAATGGGCCAGTACTTCGGCGCGAGTGTTGCTGAAAAATACCCATCAGGCCTGCCTCGTTTCAGATCCGTGGAACCCGCAGGAGCAGGCAGCGTGAGCAGTCTGCTGGTGTTTCCCGGCCAGGGCGCACAGCAACCCGGCATGCTCCAGCGTTTGGCTCGGGAAACGCTGATCGAGGCCAGCGATAACCTCGGTGAGGATGTCTTGCGGCTGGATTCGATCGAAGCGTTGCACAGCACCCGGGCGGTTCAGCTCTGCCTGCTGATCGCCGGAGTCGCAGCGTCGCGGCAGTTATTGCAGGACGGACTCACCGCAGACTACGTCGCCGGCCTGTCCATCGGTGCCTACCCGGCAGCGGTAGTCGCCGGCGCGTTGAGCTTCAGCGATGCGTTGCATCTGGTCAGCCTGCGCGGCGAGTTGATGCAGCAGGCTTATCCACAGGGCTTCGGCATGACCGCGATCATCGGTCTGCAATTATCCACAGTCGAAGATTTGCTGGCGCAGGTGCACGGCGCAGAAACGCCGGTTTACCTGGCCAACATCAACGCCGATAACCAGGTGGTGATTGCCGGCAGCGACAAGGCGATGCAAGCGGTCGCCGAGCTGGCGCGCAGTCGTGGCGCCGGGCTGGCAAAACGTCTGGCGGTCAGCGTGCCGTCGCACTGCCCATTGCTGGATGAGCCTGCGCAAACACTCGCCGAAGCGTTCGCCAGAGTTGAACTGAAAACACCGAACATCGCTTACCTGAGCGGCAGTCGCGCAAGGTCTGTGACCAACGCCTGCGCGCTGCGCGACGATCTCGCCTTCAACATGTGCCGCGTGGTGGACTGGCGCGGCACCGTGCAAAGCGCCTACGAGCGCGGCGTGCGACTACAGATCGAACTGCCGCCCGGTGCGGTGCTTACCGGGCTGGCGCGCCGGGTGTTCGAACAGGGGACTGTCACTGCCTTCGACAGTGCCCGGCTCGACACCTTGCAGGCGCTGTTGCGAGAGGAGGAGGGCCGACGACCCTAAATCACCGACTCAGGCTTCGAACAACAAAAACAACATTCGACGATGCACTTTGAGGACTACAACAATGATTATTTACGGTGTGGCGCTGCTGGCGATCTGTACGCTGGCAGGGGTGATCATGGGTGACCTGCTCGGCGTGTTGCTGGGGGTCAAATCCAACGTCGGCGGGGTCGGCATCGCCATGATCCTGTTGATCTGCGCGCGGCTGTGGATGCAAAAACGCGGCGGCATGACCAAGGACTGCGAGATGGGCGTCGGCTTCTGGGGCGCCATGTACATTCCGGTGGTGGTGGCGATGGCCGCGCAACAGAACGTCGTCACCGCGCTGCACGGCGGCCCGGTGGCGGTGCTGGCGGCAATCGGTTCGGTGGTGGTCTGTGGTTGCACCATTGCCCTGATCAGCCGCACCCACAAGGGTGAACCCTTGCCCGATGAACCGGCGGAAATCTCCCCGGCCGGCACACCGGTAGGAGGTCGCTGATATGTGGGATCTCATTGAAAAAGGTCTGGAACACAATGGTCTGATCACTGCGTTCGCCTTCGTCGGCGTGATCATGTGGGTCTCGGTGATTCTCTCCAAACGCCTGACGTTCGGACGGATTCACGGCTCGGCGATTGCCATCGTCATTGGCCTGGTGCTGGCCTGGGTCGGCGGCACCATGACCGGCGGACAGAAAGGCCTGGCGGACCTGTCGCTGTTCTCCGGTATCGGCCTGATGGGCGGCGCGATGCTGCGGGATTTCGCCATTGTTGCCACCGCTTTCGAGGTGCAGGCGACCGAGGCGAAGAAGGCCGGGTTGATTGGTGTGATCGCGTTGCTGCTGGGCACGATCCTGCCGTTCATTGTCGGTGCGTGCATGGCCTGGGCCTTCGGTTATCGCGATGCGGTGAGCATGACCACCATCGGCGCGGGTGCGGTGACCTACATCGTCGGGCCTGTGACTGGCGCAGCGATTGGCGCGACCTCGGATGTGATGGCGCTGTCGATTGCCACCGGTTTGATCAAGGCGATTCTGGTGATGGTCGGCACCCCGGTGGCGGCGCGCTGGATGGGCCTCGACAATCCACGCTCGGCGATGGTGTTTGGCGGGTTGGCCGGGACCGTGAGTGGTGTGACGGCTGGGTTGGCGGCGACGGATCGGCGGTTGGTGCCTTATGGGGCGTTGACGGCTACGTTTCACACCGGGCTTGGGTGCTTGCTTGGGCCTTCGCTGCTGTTCTTCATCGTTCGCGGAATTGTTGGCTGACCTCAACATAACTGATCATTCCCACGCAGAGCGTGGGAATGATCGTTAGGTGGTCTGGCGATTCGCATACATCCGACACTCCGCCAGCAACGCCAACAGATTCGGATCCCGCTCCTTTGCCTTCAAGAACACCACGCCAATGTGCTGCTGCAATCGGTACTTCTCCTGCAACGGAATCAGTTTCACCCGGTTCTCGTACACCGCGGCAATCCTTCCCGGCAGCAACGCATAACCCACCCCCGAGCTGACCATGCTCAGCAGGGTGAAAATGTCGTTGACCTGCATCGCCACCTTCGGCTCGAACCCTGCCTGCCTGAACACCCGAATCCCGTCCTGATGGGTGGCGAAGCCTTGGGTGAGGGTGATGAAGGTCTCATCGCGCACCTCCGCCAGATCCACTTCGCTGCGTTGGGCGAAGCGGGAATCGGCGGGGGTGGCGAGGAAGATGTCGTCGGAAAACAGTGGAATCTGCTCGCAGTCCGGATCGTTGACGCTGTCGTCCAGCGACACCAGGATCGCGTCGACTTCCATGTTTTTCAGCTTGTAGAGCAGGTCGATGTTCGAACCGAGGATCAGGTCGATGTTGAGTTCGCTGCGGCGGATCTTCAAGCCCATGATCAGCTGTGGCACGGTCTTCACCGTCAGCGAATACAGCGAGCCGAGCTTGAAGCGCTCGGCCGAGAACCCGGCGGCTTCGCGGGTCAGGCGCACGCTTTCGACCACGTCCTGAATCAGCTTCTGCGCGCGCTCTTCGAGTACATAGGCGCTCTCCAGCGGGGTCAGGTTGCGTCCTTCGTGCTTGAACAACGGGCAGCGCAGGGCGCTTTCCAGCGAATGGATTGCGCGGTGCACGCTGACGTTGCTGGTCTGCAACTCGGCGGCGGCGCGGGCGAGGTTGCCGGTGCGCATGAAGGCGAGGAACACCTCGAGTTTCTTCAGGGTCAATTCTTCGTCGATCAGCATGGCGCGGACTCTTCTTGGTATCGGTCGATTGTGCCCAAATATCAGGACAGGTGCAGGCCCGCGTTGAACGGAAACATTGCGCTTTTACGCTCAAGGCCCGAGCCTTGCGCGCTGCGGTAATGAAATCGAGGTGTGCGACACATGTATCACGGAGAAAAATTGAACGCCTGGACGCATCTGGTCGGGGCGATAGCGGCGTTTGTCGGGGGCGTCTGGATGCTGGTGATCGCCAGCCTCGACGGCAGCCCGTGGAAGATCGTCAGCGTGGCGATTTACGCCTTCACCTTGCTGGTGCTCTACAGCGCATCCACCGTGTACCACAGCGTGCGCGGGCGCAAGAAAGCGATCATGAAGAAGGTCGATCACTTTTCGATCTACCTGCTGATCGCCGGCAGTTACACACCGTTTTGTCTGGTGACCCTGCGCGGGCCATGGGGCTGGACGTTGTTCGGAATTGTCTGGGGCCTGGCGCTGATCGGCATCCTGCAAGAGATCAAGCCGCGCTCCGAGGCGCGGATCCTGTCGATCGTGATCTACGCGGTGATGGGCTGGATCGTGCTGGTGGCGGTCAAGCCGCTGATCGAGGCACTGGGGACGGCGGGGTTTGCCTGGCTGGCGTCGGGCGGCGTGTTGTACACCGTGGGGATTATCTTTTTTGCCCTTGATCACCGGTTGCGGCATGCCCACGGGATCTGGCATCTGTTCGTGATCGCCGGGAGTCTGCTGCACTTTGTGGCGATTCTGTTTTACGTCCTTTAAGTGCCCGTCAGGCGGTCGAGTTGTTCGCCAGCGCGCTGACTGAATATCTGCAGCAAATCATTCAGGGTGTGCGGCGGTGGCTCGGTGGCACGGGTCACGGCATACAGTGTGATCGGCAGCGGCGGGGCGAGAGGGCGGATAGTGGTGGTGGCCGATGAGGCACCGAGCGCGGTGAACGGATCAATCACCGCCACCCCGGCCCCGGATTCAACCATTGCCCGCGCCAGCGAATACGTCTGCACGGCAATCCGCACCTGAGGCGGTGGCTCGACCGCTTCCAGATAACTGTCGAGGCGCGCAGCCAGCGGATCGGCGCTGGACAGCCCGATCAGCGGCGCCCCGGCCAGAGCCATCAGCGGCAACGGCTGACCAGCGTCTTCCTCCGGCCAATAACCTTTCGGCGCCAGCGCCACCAACACACCCGAGGCCAATGCCTGCGCCTTCAGCCCCGGATGGTCCGGTAACTGCAACGTCAGGGCCACGTCCACTTCGCGCATCAGCAGGTTCTGCATCAGCTCGCGGCTGTGGGCGCTGGACAGTTCGCAGGCGATGTCCGGGAACCGCGCCGTCCACTGCTGGATCGCCGGCGGCAGCAACGACAGCGCCAGCGCCGGCGTCGCGCCGATCCGCAGGCTGTGACCGGGTTCGCGACGCAGGCTCTGGGCCAGACGCCGCACGCCTTGCAGGCTTTCCGTGACCTTGTCGACTTCGCGCTCCAGTTCAAGCGCTTCCGGGGTCGCCTGCAATTTACCGCGCACCCGCAGAAACAACGCAAAGCCCAACTGCTGCTCGGCGTGCTGCAGCACCTTGGTCACCGCCGGTTGCGAGACGTGCAGTAATTGCGCAGCGGCGCTGACCGAGCCGGTCTGGCGAATGGCCTGGAAAATCTCGATATGACGAAGGCGCATGACGATCCCATAACCTTTGTTTATAGGCTTGGCATCTTTATTCATTGTTCGGCGCCTGTCACCTCACCCTAACCTCGGCCTCGTCTTCAAGAACGATTAAGGACGGACATGGCTCAGCGTGTGTGTATCATCGGCGGCGGCGTGATCGGGTTAGCAACGGCCTGGGCGCTGGTGCGCGACGGTTTCGAGGTGACGGTGGTCGAGTCGCGGCAGTCGCTGGGCAGCGAAACCAGTTTCGCCAACGGCGGCCAGTTGTCCTACCGCTACGTTGCGCCGCTGGCCGATGCCGGTGTGCCGTTGCAGGCGATCGGCTGGATGCTGCGCGGCGACTCACCGCTCAAGCTGCGCCCGCGCCTGGACCCGACGCAGTGGCGCTGGATGGCCTCGTTTCTCGCCGCCTGCCGCACTTCGGTAAACCGCGAGAACGCCGCGCATCTATTGCGTCTGGCGCTGTTCAGCCAGAGCACGCTGAAACGCTGGCGCGAGGACGATGGACTCGTCGGTTTCAACTGGCGGCGTAACGGCAAGCTGGTGACCTTCCGTAATGCGGCAAGCTTCGACCATGCACGCAAAGGCCTGACCGATCCGCAGCAACAGCAGGTGTTGTCCGCCTCCGAATGTACGCTACTGGAACCGGCACTGACCGATGCGCCGTTTGTGGGCGCGATTTACACGCCGGATGAAGAAGTCGGCGACTGTCACGGCTTCTGCCAACAGTTGGCGGCGCGATTGCAGGCATCGGGCCGCTGCGAGTTTCGTCTCGGTCAGGCAGTCACCGGCATTCGCCACAGCCTCGGCGCCGTCACGGCCATTGAGCTTGGCGACGAAACCCTGCCGGTCGAACAACTGGTGATCGCCGCCGGCCATCGCAGTCCGTCGCTGACGCTGCCCGGCCTGCGCCTGCCGCTGTATCCGCTGAAGGGCTACAGCCTGACCGTGCCGATTGGCAGTGAAAACCGGGCACCGGACGTCAGTATCACCGACTACGACCGCAAGATTGTCTACGCCCGCATCGGCGAACAGTTGCGGGTGGCGGCGATGGTCGACATCGTCGGTTTCGACCCGGCGGTGGATCCCGAGCGGCTGGCGCTGATCAAACGTCAGGCCCGCGACACCTTTCCCGACGCTGGCAACTACGACGCCGCCGTTGAGTGGGCCGGCATGCGCCCGGCCACCCCCACCGGCGTTCCGCTGCTGGGCGCCACGGCGTATCGCAATCTGTGGCTCAACCTCGGCCACGGCGCGCTCGGATTCACCCTGGCCTGCGGCAGCGGGCAGTTGCTCAGCGAACTGATCGGCCAGCAGCGCACATCCATTGATCTGCACGGGTTCAATCCCCGCGCGGCGTGACGGTCTCTGCTAAAACACCCCACTCACAACGGAGAATAACAATGCAAAAAATCACGTTGCTCGGCTGCACACTGGCGCTGTTCATCGGCGCTCAGGCACAGGCCAATGAAGTGCCGCTGACCGGTACGCTTGGCAAGATCGCCAGCGCCAACAGCATCACCCTGGGGTATCGCGATGCGTCGGTGCCGTTCTCGTATGTGGGCGATCACACCGGCCAGCCGATGGGGTATTCGGTGGAGCTGGCGGGCAAGATCGTCGAGCGCATCAAGCAGCAACTGGCACTGCCGGAGCTGAAGGTGAAGTACAACCTGGTGACGTCGCAGACGCGGATTCCTCTGGTGCAGAACGGCACGGTCGACCTTGAGTGCGGCTCCACCGGGGTGACGGCCGAACGGCAGAAGCAGGTCGCGTTCTCCTACGGTTTCATCTACGTCAAAGGGCAGTTGTTGACCGCAAAGGACAGCGGCATCCACAGCTTCGATGACCTGCGCGGCAAGAACGTGGTGACCACCGCCGGCACCACCAACGAGCGCTATCTGAAGAGCTACAACCTAGACCACAAACTGAACATGTTCGTGATCAGCGCCAAGGATCACGGCGAGGCGTTCCAGATGCTGCAGTCGGGACGCGCAGCGGCCTTCTACATGGACGACGCATTGCTCTACGGCGAGCGGGCCAAGGCGCGCGACCCGCACAACTGGGTCGTGGTGGGGGAGGAGCAATCGCGGGAAATCTACAGCTGCATGGTGCGCAAGGATGATCCGCAATTCCTCGCGCTGGTAAACGGCGCGTTGGCCGATCTGTACAGCTCGGGAGAGATCAACGGAATCTACCGTAAGTGGTTCGAACAGCCGATCCCGCCGAAGGGCCTGAACCTTGAGTTCCCGATGACCAGTGAACTCAAGGCAATCATCGCCAGACCGATCAGTGATCCAGTGCAGTGACGGGTCAGAAATCACCCCACAGCTGCTGCGCCACTGCCAGCGCCACAACCGGCGCCGTCTCGGTACGCAGCACGCGCGGGCCGAGGCGGGCGGCATGGAATCCGTTCCCCTTGGCCTGCTCGACTTCGGCGTCGGACAAGCCGCCTTCGGGGCCGATCAGGAATGCCAGGGTCGATGGTTTGGCGTGGCTGACCAACGGCTCGGCCACCGGGTGCAGGACCAGTTTCAGTTCGGCTTCGGTCTGTTTCAGCCAGTCGGCCAGCAGCACCGGTGGATGAATCACCGGAACCCGCGAACGACCACATTGCTCGCAGGCGCTGATCGCCACCTGGCGCCAGTGCAGCAGGCGTTTGTCGGCGCGTTCGTCCTTGAGGCGCACTTCGCAGCGCTCGCTGAAAATCGGGGTGATTTCGGTCACGCCCAGTTCGGTGGCTTTCTGGATCGCCCAGTCCATCCGCTCGCCCCGGGACAGGCCCTGGCCGAGGTGGATCTGTAACGGCGATTCGACCTGGCCGGCGAACTGCTCGTCGATCTGCACCACGACACGCTTCTTGCCGACTTCCACCAGCGATCCGCGAAACTCGTGGCCGGAGCCGTCGAACAACTGCACCGCATCGCCCTCGGCCATGCGCAGCACGCGGCTGATGTAATGCGCCTGGGCTTCCGGCAGTTCGTGTTCGCCGGTGCTGAGCGGGGCGTCAATAAAGAAGCGGGACAGTCTCATGGTGGTTCTCTAGAAAATTGAATCAGGATCGCTGTTGCGGCGAGTGACGCTTAGCCCGGATCACGGAAGCCGGGATGGAAATCCTTCGGCACCGCCACGCTGACGCTGTCGCGGGTGGCAATGTCGATGCCTTCGCTGGCGACTTTGGCGAGGAAGTCGATCTGCTCCGGGGTGATCACGTACGGCGGCAGAAAATACACCACGCTGCCCAGCGGACGCAGCAACGCGCCACGCTCCAGCGCATGCTGGAACACCTTCAGGCCGCGACGTTCCTGCCACGCATAGGCTTGCTTGGTGGCCTTGTCCTTGACCATCTCGATGGCCAGGACCATGCCGGTCTGACGCACTTCGGACACATTCGGGTGATCGCTCAGATGCGCGGTCGAAGAAGCCATGCGTTGAGCCAGCGCGCGGTTGTTCTCGATCACGTTGTCCTGTTCGAAAATATCCAGGGTCGCCAACGCCGCCGCACAGGCCAGCGGGTTGCCGGTGTAGCTGTGCGAATGCAGGAAGGCGCGCAGGGTTGGGTAATCGTCGTAAAACGCGCTGTACACCTCGTCGGTGGTCAGGCACGCCGCCAACGGCAGATAACCGCCGGTCAGGGCTTTTGACAGGCACAGGAAATCCGGGCGGATGCCGGCCTGTTCGCAAGCAAACATGGACCCGGTACGACCGAAACCGACAGCAATTTCATCGTGGATCAAGTGCACACCGTAGCGGTCGCAGGCCTCGCGCAGCAGCTTGAGGTACACCGGGTGATACATGCGCATGCCGCCGGCGCCCTGGATCAGCGGCTCGACGATCACCGCAGCGACGCTGTCATGGTTCTCCGCCAGCGTCTGCTCCATGGCCGCGAACATGTTGCGCGAGTGTTCTTCCCAGCTCATGCCCTGCGGGCGCAGGTAGCAATCCGGGCTCGGCACCTTGATGGTGTCCATCAGCAGGGCTTTGTAGGTTTCGGTGAACAGTGGCACGTCGCCGACCGCCATCGCCGCCATGGTTTCGCCGTGGTAGCTGTTGGTCAGGGTGACGAAGCGTTTCTTGTTCGGCTGGCCGCGGTTGAGCCAGTAGTGAAAGCTCATTTTCAGCGCGACTTCGATGCAGGACGAACCGTTATCGGCGTAGAACACCCGGTTCAGGCCTTCCGGCGTCATCTTTACCAGACGCTCGGACAGTTCGATCACCGCCTGATGGCTGAAACCGGCCAGAATCACATGTTCCAGCTGATCGACCTGGTCCTTGATGCGCTGGTTGATGCGCGGGTTGGCGTGGCCGAACACGTTGACCCACCAGGAGCTGACCGCATCCAGGTAGCGCTTGCCTTCGAAGTCTTCCAGCCAGACGCCTTCACCGCGCTTGATCGGGATCAGCGGCAGCTGTTCGTGGTCTTTCATCTGGGTGCAGGGATGCCACAACACCGCGAGATCGCGTTGCATCCACTGGTTGTTCAGGCCCATGTTCAGTCTCCTCGAGGCGGCTCGCGTCAGGCGCGGGCAAACAATCGCGCAAGCCTATGCAATGCGTCGCGCCGGGACAACCCATTGCGTCGATTGAGCTACTTTGTATGGGCCGATAGACGTCGCTGGCGGCGTTTTGATGGCTGACGTATTCTTCGCGATTCTTTGGGTCGTATGACCCGCAAAACTGCATTTTCCTACGTGTTTTTCCGGAGTTCGCTGAATGTCTGTCGGTTGGCTGCGCGCCTGTGCGCTAGTGGTGTTGGGGCTTTTCAGCGTTACGGCGCTGGCCAAGGATAAAACCGCAATCGTGATCGGCGGCGGCCTGTCGGGCCTGACCGCGGCTTACGAACTGCAGAACAAAGGCTGGCAGGTCACGCTGCTGGAAGCCAAACCGAGCCTGGGCGGTCGCTCGGGCATGGCCACCAGCGAGTGGATCGGCAACGACAAGGCGCAGCCGGTGCTGAACAAGTACGTCTCGACCTTCAAGCTGAGCACCACGCCGGCCCCTGAATTCGTGCGTACCCCGGGTTACCTGATCGATGGCGAGTATTTCTCCGCCGCCGACCTGGCCACCAAGCAGCCGGCCACCGCGCAGGCGTTGAAAACCTTCGAGAAAACCCGTGACGATCTGGCGCGTTCGATCGACGATCCGCAGAACCCGGCGGCGACCAACACCCTGCACGCACTGGATCAGATCAACGTGTCGAGCTGGCTCGACAAGCAGAACCTGCCTGCCACCGCGCGTCAGTTGATCAACCAGGATATCCGCACCCATTACGACGAACCGTCGCGTCTGTCGCTGCTGTACTACGCACAGCAGAGCCGCGTTTATCGCGGCGTGTCCGACCGTGACATGCGCGCTTCGCGCCTGGTCGGTGGCAGCCCGGTGCTGGCCCAGGCCTTCGTCAAACAGCTGAAAACCATCAAGACCAGCTCGCCCGTTTCCGCGATCGTCCAGGACAAGGACGGCGTGACCGTCAAGGTCGGCGGCGTCGGCTATCAGGCAGACTACGTCGTGCTGGCGGTGCCATTGCGCGCCCTCGACAAGATTCAGCTGACCCCGGCCCTGGATGCCCAGCACCTGGCCGCGATCAAGGGCACCAACTACGGCTGGCGCGACCAGATCATGCTGAAGTTCAAGACGCCGGTTTGGGAAAGCAAGGCGCGTATGTCCGGCGAGATCTACAGCAACACCGGTCTGGGCATGTTGTGGATCGAGCCGGCCCTGAAGGGCGGCGCCAACGTGGTGATCAACCTGTCCGGCGACAACGCCCGCGTCATGCAGGCCTTCGGCGACAAGCAGATGGTCGATCAGGTGCTGATTCGTCTGCACGCGTTTTATCCACAGGCCCGTGGCGCGTTCACCGGTTATGAAATCCGTCGCTACAGCACCGACCCGTCGACTGGCGGTTCGTACCTGGCCTTCGGCCCGGGTCAGATCAGCAAATACTGGCGCCTGTGGGAGCGTCCGCTGCAGCGCGTAGCGTTTGCCGGCGAGCACACCGACACCCTGTACCCGGGCACCCTGGAAGGCGCGCTGCGCACCGGTCAGCGTGCGGCCAGTCAGGTGGAAGACCTGGCGGCAGGCAAATCCTTCGAACCGATCAAGGTCGGCCCGGCAGCGGCCACCGCAGCAGCGGCGGCAGGCGCAGCGGGTGCGGCCACGGCGGCGAAGAAAGGCAACTTCTTCACCAACCTGTTCGGTGGTTCGGATGACGACAAGAAACCGGAGCCAGTAAAAGCGCCAGAGCCGGCACCAGCTCCAGCCGCTCCAGCGTCTGCACCGACTCCGGCACCTGCGCCAGCGCCGGTGGAAGCGCCGAAGCCCGCAACCCCGGTAAAAGCCGAGCCAGCGAAGAAAGCGGCAGCCAAACCAGCGGCGAAAAAGCCTGCGGCCAAGACCGAGGCGAAAAAAGCCCCGGCCAAACCGGCAGCGAAAAAGGCTGAGCCGGCCAAAAAACCAGCCGCAAAACCGGCTGCGACCCCGGCGGCAGCGACCGATACCAAAGCGCAGTAAGGCTTTGCGGTGAATGAAAAAGCGCGGCTTTCAGGCCGCGCTTTTTTATTGCCTGTGAAACAGCGAGCATCCTGTGTTTGCTCGCTCGCCAGCTAATCTCCCGTCACACTTTTCCCCTTTAATCTTTCCTTAACTCCCTTGTTCAAGACTCTTGATCGTATTTCTCGATATTTCAAAGCGAAATTTTCCGCTTTAATTCGATAGATAACTCGCTAGTCTTGGTTCGCAGTTCTCACAGGATTTGGGCAATGCAGCTACGTAACTCTTCTTCGCGCTACGGTTGGGTCAGCATCTTCATGCACTGGGGTGTGGCGCTGGCGGTCTTCGGGCTGTTCGCGCTGGGTCTGTGGATGGTAGGGCTGGATTACTACAGCAGCTGGCGCAAAGACGCGCCGGATCTGCACAAGAGCATCGGTCTGGTGCTGCTGGCTGTGATGGTGTTGCGGGTGCTGTGGCGCTTTGTCAGCCCTCCGCCGCCAACGCTGCAGAGCTACAGCCGCATGACCCGCATCGGCGCAAAGTTCGGCCACGGGTTTCTGTACCTTGCGCTGTTCGCCGTGATGATTGCCGGTTACCTGATTTCCACCGCAGACGGTGTCGGGATTCCGGTGTTTGGCCTGTTTGAAGTTCCTGCACTGGTTTCCGGACTACCGGATCAGGCAGATACCGCCGGGGTGATTCATTTGTACCTGGCGTGGGCGCTGGTAATTTTTTCCGGCCTCCATGCGTTGGCAGCATTGAAGCACCACTTTATCGATCGTGATGCGACCCTCACTCGAATGCTCGGTCGCAAAGCCTGAAGCTCAACCTCGACTCAAAGGAAAAGAAAGCATGTTGAAAAAGACTCTGGCCGCTCTGGCAATCGGTTCTGCCGTGCTGTCCGCCAACGTAATGGCTGCTGACTACACCGTCGACAAAGAAGGCCAGCACGCCTTCGTCGACTTCAAGATCAGCCACCTGGGCTACAGCTACATCACCGGTACCTTCAAGGACATCAGCGGCAAGTTCAGCTTCGATGCTGCCAAGCCTGAAGACAGCAAGATCGAGTTCGACGTGAAGACCGCCAGCGTGTTCACCAACCACGCCGAGCGTGACAAGCACATCGCCAGCAAAGACTTCCTGGACGTGGGCAAATTCGCTGACGCCAAGTTCGTCTCCACCAGCGTCAAGTCCACCGGCAAGAACGCCGATGGCAAAGACACTGCTGACGTGACCGGTGACCTGACCCTGCACGGCGTGACCAAGCCAATCGTGGTCAAGGCCACTTTCCTGGGTGAAGGCAAGGATCCATGGGGCGGCTACCGTGCCGGCTTCGAAGGCACCACCAGCATCAAGCGTTCTGATTTCGGCAAGATGATGGACCTGGGTCCACAGTCTGACAAAGTCGACCTGTACATCTCGTTCGAAGGTGTCAAAGCGAAGTAATTTTCGCCTGACACACAAAAACGCCCCCGGTCTTGCGACCGGGGGCGTTTTTTATTGCCTTGTCGAAACTCAGCGATTGCGGGTCAGCAAGGCCGGTTTCTCACCGCGTGGGCGGCTTGGCAGTTGATCGAGCTGCTCAGGCGTCGGGAAGCGGTCGGCTTTCGATTCCTTGTGCATGATCTTCGGGCCGCTGCTGCGCGGGTTCTGCACGGCCGGTTCGGCACGTTGCTGATCGTCACGGGCCGGACGGCGGTTGCGCGAGTTTTCGTCGCGGCGACCCTGGCCGTCACGCGGGGCTCCGTTGCGCGGGCCGTTGCGTTTGCCCGGCGGGGTGCCGGTGCTCGAGCCGTTGCTGTTGCGCGGGCCGTTCTGGCGACCTTGCGACTGACCGCCGCGTGGAGCGCCCGAACCCGCGCCTTGCGCCGGAGCGCCTGGGCGACGGTTGCGACCACCGGCGGGTGCCTGCTTCGGTACGTAATCAACGCGGTTACCGAAGTTATCGATATCGTCGTCGAGGAACTCGTCCGGTGCACGATCAGCCGCAGCACGTGGCGGCTGGCTTGGCTGGCGCTGTTCGCGGGCCGGGGTGCCTTCGCGTGGTTTCTGCTGACGGGCTGGACGCTCGCCACGCTCACCGCGTTCGCCGGCAGGTTTTTCCTTGCCCTTGTCTTTGCCTTTGTCTTTACGACCGCCGCCACCGCCGCCATTCGGGCCATCGCCGCGCGGGCCACGACCGTTGCGCGGGTTGCGCATGTCCGGACGCTCGCGCACTTCAGGTTTTTCGGCCTCGATGGTGCTGGCGTCGAAGCCCATCAGATCGCCGTCGGCGATTTTCTGCTTGGTCATGCGTTCGATGCTTTTCAGCAGTTTTTCTTCGTCCGGTGCCACCAGCGAGATCGCTTCGCCCGAACGACCGGCACGGCCGGTACGACCGATACGGTGCACGTAGTCTTCATCGACGTTCGGCAGTTCGAAGTTGACCACGTGTGGCAACTGGTCGATATCCAGGCCGCGCGCCGCGATGTCGGTGGCAACCAGGATGCGTACCTGGTTGGCCTTGAAATCGGCCAGGGCTTTGGTGCGGGCGTTCTGGCTCTTGTTGCCGTGGATCGCCACAGCCGGCAGGCCGTGTTTGTCGAGGTACTCGGCCAGACGGTTGGCACCGTGCTTGGTACGGGTGAACACCAGTACCTGTTCCCAGGCGCCGGCGGTGATCAGGTGAGCCAGCAGCGCACGCTTGTGGCTGGCCGGCAGACGGAAAACGCGTTGCTCGATGCGCTCGACCGTGGTGTTCGGCGGCGTCACTTCGATGCGTTCCGGGTTGTGCAGCAGCTTGCCGGCGAGGTCGGTGATGTCTTTGGAGAAGGTCGCCGAGAACAGCAGGTTCTGGCGCTTGGCCGGCAGGCGGGCGAGGACTTTCTTCACGTCATGGACGAA
Organism: Pseudomonas sp. stari2; assembly: GCF_040760005.1. Classification (NCBI taxonomy): domain Bacteria; kingdom Pseudomonadati; phylum Pseudomonadota; class Gammaproteobacteria; order Pseudomonadales; family Pseudomonadaceae; genus Pseudomonas; species Pseudomonas sp. Stari2. The sequence continues at coordinate 6,066,736 of NZ_CP099760.1, read as the reverse complement.
GCCCATGTCGAGCATGCGGTCGGCTTCGTCCAGCACGAGAATTTCAACGTGGGACAGATCGATGCTGCCCTGGCCGCACAGGTCGAGCAGGCGACCCGGGCAGGCAACCAGCACGTCCACACCGCGGGACATGGCCTGAACCTGGGGGTTCATGCCGACGCCGCCGAAGATGCAGGCGCTGACGAATTTCAGGTCACGGGCGTAGATCTTGAAGCTGTCGTGTACCTGGGCCGCGAGTTCGCGGGTCGGGGTCAGGACCAGGACGCGCGGCTGGCGCGGGCCGTGGCGCTGGGATTTGTCCGGGTGACCGTTGGGGAACAGCCGCTCCAGGATCGGAAGGGCGAAACCGCCGGTTTTACCGGTACCTGTCTGTGCCGCAACCATCAGGTCGCGACCTTGCAACACGGCGGGAATGGCCCGCTGTTGCACCGGAGTAGGCTCGGTATAGCCCGCGTCTTCGATAGCGCGGACCAAAGCCTCGGAGAGACCGAGGGAAGCAAAGGACATGAGTAATCCTGTTTTAGTTAGGGCTTGGCCCAATGGGAGTCTTGCCTGGCGCGAATGGCGTTTAAGAGGACGCAATCCCGTCCGGTCCTGCTGCGGTTCCGAAGGCACGTCCGGAGCGCTCGCGCGGGCTGAAAAGCTGCGCTGTAGCGGGTCGGGAGGCCTGTAACGGTTCCGGGCGTCCGGGCGTGAGCCTGGCGGGAACGCCGGAGTATAACAGAGCAATCACTGTGCGCCCCTTTCCTGCTGCTCAACGGTTTTGCCGCTGGCGGTGGCGCTGCTCAAGGGTTTTTCCGAAACCGGGGCTGCACCGTAGCGCGCGCTCAGCTCTGCATAGGCCGGTTCGCGCTTGAAACGCTTGAGTTCGGCGCCGAAGCGCTGCACCAGCAAATCCATCCCTGCGTTGCGCCGAACGGCCAAAAACTGGCTCTGACGGCTGATGACGGTGGGGTTTTCAGTGATCTGATCGCGGATATTCAGTTCATCAAGCAAATGCTGACCCACACGGCGATCGGTTATCAGCAGGTCGATGCGCCCGCGCACCAGTTTGCCGAAATTGGCTTCGTGGGTCGGGGCCGGTTCCCGGTTGAACAGGGTCGATTCGCTGAAGTCCGGGCTATACAGATAACCCGGCGAGGTGCCGATGGTCAGGCCCTTGAGGTCTTCAAGGCTGCGAAAAGGGTGCGGTCGGTCGTTGGCGTAGAACATCACGAACTCGACGTCCGACAGCGGTTCGCTCGGGTAGAGCAGGGTGGCGTCGCGTTCGTCGCTGTGAAAGATGTCCAGCGCACCGTCGGCCTGCCCGGTTTCGAGCATCGACAGACAGCGCTTCCATGGCAGGAACTGCCACTCGACATCGATTCCAAGGCGCTTGAAAACGATGGCAGTGGTTTCGTAGTCCAGGCCGAGCTTCTTGCCATCGGCTTCATACACGTACGGCGCCCACGGTTCGGTGACGATACGCAGCTTCTCGCCTCGAGCCGCAAAGCTCAGGCAAGCAAAAACCAGCACGGCGAATAACTGCGTGATCAAAGGCATGACTTGAGATTACGACGAGAAACGCCAAAGAGCCAGAAACTGGCAGCAGAAGCTCTGTTTCGGGCCTTAAAAGCAAAAGATCGCAGTTGCGACACCCCCACAGGAGCTGTCGAAACTTGCGATCTTCTGTTGTTGCATGACGTCTTCAGCTTGAGACGTACAGCGGTATCAGCGTGGCAACTTCAGGTTGTTCCAGATCGCCAGGCTCGGTTCGGCCTGGTTCATGGAATAGAAGTGCAGGCCAGGCGCGCCGCCCTGCAGCAGGCGTTCGCACATCTCGGTGACGACCTGTTCGCCAAAGCGCTGAATGCTTTGGCTGTCATCGCCGTAGGCTTCCAGCTGCTTGCGGATCCAGCGCGGGATTTCCGCACCGCAGGCATCGGAGAAACGCGCGAGTTTGCTGTAGTTGGTGATCGGCATGATCCCCGGCACGACCGGAATGTCCACGCCCAGCGCCTGCAAACGGTCGACGAAGTAGAAGTAGCTGTCGGCGTTGAAGAAGTACTGGGTGATCGCGCTGTCGGCACCGGCACGGGCCTTGCGCACGAAATTGGCGAGATCGTCTTCGTAGTTGCGCGCTTGCGGATGCATCTCCGGGTAAGCGGCGACTTCGATGTGGAAATGATTGCCGGTTTCTTCACGAATGAACTCAACCAGCTCATTGGCGTGACGCAGCTCACCGCTGGTCATGCCCATGCCGGACGGCAGGTCGCCACGCAGGGCAACGATGCGCTTGATGCCGGCAGCCTTGTACTCGTTCAGCAGGCCGCGCAAGTCGTCCTTGCTGTCGCCGACGCACGACAGGTGCGGGGCGGCGGGTACTTTGACTTCGCTTTCCAGCTGCAGCACGGTGTTCAGCGTGCGGTCACGGGTCGAGCCGCCCGCGCCGTAGGTGCAGGAAAAGAAGTCAGGATTGTAGGTGGCCAGCTGACGGGCAGTGGCGAGCAGTTTTTCATGCCCAGCATCGGTCTTGGTCGGGAAGAACTCGAAGCTGTAGCGGCGTTCTTGGGACATGGAGGGAGCCTCCAGTTACGAGCGGCAAGCTACACGCTGCGAAAGAAGCGGAGGTGCGCTGAACTCTCGTGCGTGAAACCTGCTGCCTGAAACTGTTTTGAAATAGGGGCAGAGCTCTCAAGCTTCGTACGGCAAGTCCGGCTTTTGACCTTGCTTGCCGCTTGAAGCTTGTAGCTCGCAGCTGCTCTTGTCTTAGTAGCGGTAAGCGTGCGGCTTGAACGGGCCTTCGACGGTCACGCCGATGTAGTCAGCCTGTTGCTTGGTCAGTTGGGTGACCACGCCGCCGAATCCGCGAACCATTTCCAGGGCCACTTCTTCGTCGAGTTTCTTCGGCAGTACTTCAACGGTCAGACGCTCGGCTTTCTGGGCTGGCGACAGGTCGGCGTACTTCTGGCCGAACAGGAAGATCTGCGCCAGAACCTGGTTGGCGAACGAACCGTCCATGATGCGGCTTGGGTGACCGGTGGCGTTGCCCAGGTTCACCAGACGGCCTTCGGCCAGCAGGATCAGGTAGTCGTCGTTCTGAGCGTCGAAAGCGCCCGGGCCTGTACGGTGGATCTTGTGTACCTGTGGCTTCACTTCTTCCCATGCCCAGTTCTTGCGCATGAAAGCCGTGTCGATTTCGTTGTCGAAGTGACCGATGTTGCAGACTACGGCGCGCTTCTTCAGGGCTTTGAGCATGTTTGCGTCGCAAACGTTGACGTTACCGGTGGTGGTCACGATCAGGTCGATCTTGCCCAGCAGCGCTTTGTCGATGCTGGCTTCGCTGCCGTCGTTGATACCGTCGATGAACGGCGAAACCAGTTCGAAACCGTCCATGCAGGCTTGCATGGCGCAGATCGGGTCGACTTCGGAGACTTTAACGATCATGCCTTCCTGACGCAGGGACTGGGCCGAGCCCTTGCCCACGTCACCGTAGCCGATGACCAGCGCTTGCTTGCCGGACAGCAGGTGGTCGGTGCCGCGCTTGATGGCGTCGTTCAGGCTGTGACGGCAGCCGTACTTGTTGTCGTTCTTGGACTTGGTCACCGAGTCGTTGACGTTGATGGCCGGGATGCGCAGTTCGCCCTTGGCCAGCATGTCCAGCAGACGGTGTACGCCGGTGGTGGTTTCTTCGGTCACGCCGTGAACGCGGTCCAGAACCTGTGGGTATTTCTTGTGCAGCAGCTCGGTCAGGTCGCCGCCGTCGTCGAGGATCATGTTGGCGTCCCATGGCTGGCCATCCTTCAGGATGGTCTGCTCCAGGCACCACTCGTACTCTTCTTCAGTCTCGCCTTTCCAGGCGAAAACCGGGATGCCGGCAGCGGCGATGGAAGCAGCGGCCTGATCCTGAGTCGAGAAAATATTGCAGGACGACCAGCGTACTTCGGCACCCAGGGCAACCAGGGTTTCGATCAGCACGGCGGTCTGAATGGTCATGTGGATGCAGCCGAGGATTTTTGCGCCTTTGAGCGGCTGCTCGGAAGCGTACTTGCGGCGCAGACCCATCAGAGCCGGCATTTCCGACTCGGCGATGATGGTTTCGCGACGGCCCCAGGCAGCCAGGGACATGTCGGCAACTTTGTAATCGTTAAAATCTGCAGGCGTGATAACAGCGCTCATGAAGAGCCTCCATTCGTAATGTATGCGAATGGGCGCCGTTGTGCGTTTAGTGTCCGGCCTGAGCCAGTCAACGCCCCATCCGAGCCTGACAGGTTGAACCTGCTGCAGCGCCCCTCGGACAGGTGGCGGGAAAACGGTATCAAGCGAACGTTACCGTTTTGAAACGGGGGCGATTATAGCCGTCTAGACTGATCTTCCAAAGGGTTTCTGTCGGCCAGATGAAGATCGCTAATAGCGACCATAGTAGAACCCTCATGGAGCATGACCGCTCAGTCTGCCAAGATGGCGCCATCATTCGGCAAGACGCTCAGGAGTGAAGATGAATTTCCACACCCGCAAGTGGGTAAAACCCGAAGACCTCAACCCCAACGGCACCCTGTTCGGCGGCAGCCTGCTGCGCTGGATCGACGAAGAAGCGGCGATCTACGCCATCGTTCAACTGGGCAACCAGCGTGTGGTGACCAAGTACATTTCCGAGATCAACTTCGTCAGCGCCTCGCGCCAGGGCGACATCATCGAACTGGGCATCACCGCTACCGAGTTCGGCCGCACCTCGATCACCCTGACCTGTGAAGTGCGCAACAAGATCACTCGCAAGAGCATCCTGACCGTCGAGAAGATGGTCTTCGTCAACCTCGGTGAAGACGGCCTGCCGGCGCCGCACGGGCGGACCGAAATCAAGTACGTCAAAGACCAGTTCAAGGATGACGTGCCCGTTACCGAGTAATCGGCGCATCCCACAGAACGGAAACCGAGCGGCGCGTGTCGTAGCTTTATGACCCCGCCACCGGTTTCTCGCCATGACCACGCCAACAGACGGCAAGACCCCCGACCTCTCGGCCAAGGAACAACACGAAGTCGAGAAAAACCAGCCGCCCCGGGCGGCGGTCCTGCATGAAATCATCCGCAAACAGGGCGATCAGGAACTTGAGCGCAGCATCGCCGCGTTGTGGTGGTCGGCGTTGGCGGCCGGGCTGACCATGGGCCTGTCGCTGATGGGCATGGGCCTGCTCAATTCCCGTCTGCCCGAGGGTGACGAGTTCAAGGTGATCGCCAGCTTCGGCTACTGCGCCGGTTTCCTCGCGGTGATCCTCGCCCGTCAGCAACTGTTCACCGAAAACACCCTGACCGCTGTTCTGCCGGTCATGACCAAACCGACGCTCGGCAATTTCGGCCGCCTGATCCGGCTCTGGACGGTGGTGCTGTTCGGCAACCTGTGCGGGACGATTCTGGTGGCGTACGTGATGCTCGAACTGCCGATCTTCGACAGCAAGACCGACGCCGCTTTCCTCGAAATCGGTCGCAAGGTCATGGAAAACCACGCGAGCCAGATGTTCGCCAAGGGCATCGTTTCCGGCTGGATGATCGCCACCATGGTCTGGATGATCCCGTCCATGGAGAGCGCGAAGATGTGGATCATTATCCTCATCACCTACCTCATGGCGCTGGGCGACTTCACGCACATCGTGGTGGGTTCGGCGGAGGTGTCGTATCTGGTGTTTGCCGGCGAATTGCCGTGGAGTGATTTCTGGGCGGTGTTTGCCGGGCCGACCCTGGCGGGGAACATCATCGGCGGCAGTTTCATCTTCGCCCTGATCAGCCATGCGCAGATCCGCAGCGAAAGCGGCAAACCCAAGGAGTCTGCGGATCAGGCGGAAAAGCCCGATCCGCAGCAGATCAAGAAATGATCAATGGTGCGCAGATTCGACAGTGGCTGACGGCTCATCACGGGTGGCGTGCTTGACCAGTTTGCCGATGGTCAGACCCTGCAGCAGGATCGACGACAGCACCACGATGTAGGTGATGCTCAGTAACAGATCGCGCTCCGGGCCCAATGGCAGGGCCAGTGCCAAGGCCACCGAAACACCGCCACGCAAACCGCCCCAGGTCAGGATCCGGATGGTGCCGCGCGGCACCGTGCGCCAGCGCCGCAACAGAACGATGGCCGGGGCCACGGTGAGCAGACGCGACAACAGAATCGCCAGCGCCAGCAGGCTTGCGGCCGCCACGTGCAGCCAGTTGAACGGCAGCAGCAACAGCTCCATGCCGATCAGCGCGAACAGCAGGGCGTTGAGCATGTCGTCGAGCAACTCCCAGAAACCGTCCAGGTATTTACGCGTCATGTCGTTCATCGCCAGGTTGCGGCCGAGGTTGCCGATGATCAGACCGGCGACCACCATCGCAATCGGCGCCGAGACGTGCAGCTCGGTGGCCATCGCCGAGCCGCCGATGACCAGCGCCAAGGTCAGCATGACTTCGATCTGGTGCTGCTCGATGCTCTTGATCATCAGGTACACCAGATAACCGATCAGCCCGCCGAACAGCACGCCGCCGATGGCTTCATGGGCAAACAGCATGGCGGTGGCGCCGATGGTCGGGGTTTCGCCCAGTTGCGCGATGCCCAGCAACACGGTGAACACCACCACGGCAGTGCCGTCGTTGAACAGCGATTCGCCGACGATGGTGGTCTTCAACGGCTTCGAGGCGTTGGCTGTACGCAACACGCCGAGCACCGCGATCGGGTCGGTCGGGGAAATCAGTGCGCCGAACAACAGGCAGTAGAGGAAGCTCACGTGCCAGCCGAACAGGGCGAAGATGTAGTAGGCGAGGCTGCCGATCACGGCGGTGGCGATCAGTACGCCGAAGGTCGCCAGCAGGCCGATGGGCCAGCGATAGCTGCGCAGGTCGTTCAGGTTGACGTGCAAGGCACCGGCGAACAGCAGGAACGACAGCATCCAGTTCATCAGCAGATCACCGAAGTCGATCTGGCCGATCAGTTGCTGTACGCGCTCTTCCAGGCCGGGATAACCCAGTAGGCTCAGGCCTTGCAGCAACAGGGAAAACATCAGTGCGGTAACCATCACGCCGATGGTCGGAGGCAAACCGATGAAGCGGAAATTCACGAAAGTGAGGAGGGTGGTGAGGCAGATGAAAGCGGCGACAAGTTCAAGCATCCGGGGTCCTTTGGATGGGGGGTGAAAAGACAGCGCGCCTGTTCATGGGCGCAAGGGTTGGATGGGTAGACACCCTGTGGGGGCACAATTGTGTGGCCCGGGCAGGATTTTTTTGGCATTGGTCTGTGCTCAACCGGGTGTGGCGAGGTCGCTTGACGTATAAACAGCGCCTGACACACCGCGAAGCAAAGACCTGATCAAATGGCTCGGGTTCAATAACAAGAATGAAGGAGTGACACGTGCTGGCGACAGCTCTGGTGTTGGTGGCGGCGCTGTTGCACGCCGCGTGGAATACCCTGATCAAGTTCAGCGCCGAGCGGTTGCTGGTGGTGGCCTGCATGGACACCGTGGCGCTGTTGTTTGTCGCGCTGGCCTTTCCTTTCATCAGGCTGCCGCCGCAGGAAATCTGGCCGTGGATTCTGGCGTCGGCGGCGTTCGAGTTGCTTTATCGCTACCTGCTGATCCAGGCCTATCGGGTCGGCGACCTGGGGCTGGTCTATCCGTTGATGCGCGGATTGTCGCCACTGGTGGTACTGGCGCTGACCCTGATCTTCGCCGGTGAAGTGCTGACCAACCAGCAGATCTTCGGAATCATGCTGATCCCGCTGGGCATGGCCTGCCTGCTCTGGCAGGGCGGTGGCGGGAAACACCTGCCATGGTCGATGTTGCCGGTGGTGGCGCTGATCGGGTTGTGCATCGGCTGCTACACCTACATAGATGGCCAGGCCTTGCGGCGCTGGTCGCATCCGCTGGATTACCTGGTCTGGGTCACGCTGCTCAGCGCCTGGCCGTTCCCGATGCTGGCGTGGGTCGCCAGGCGGCCGGCGTTCCTGCAGTTCTGGCGTGAACAATGGAAGCTGGGGCTGGCGGTCGGGTTCTGCGTGTTGTTCAGCTACGCTCTGGTGCTGTGGGCGATGCAACTGGGGTCGATTGCCGAAGCGGCGGCGTTGCGTGAAATCAGCGTGATTCTGGTGGTGCTGTTCGGCATGCGTTACCTGAAAGAACCTTTCGGCCGGCCACGGCTCTTAGCCTGTGGGCTGGTGCTGATCGGCATGCTGGTGATGAAGTTCTGACCCGCCAACTCTAAAAACTGAAGAAGGACGGCGTTATGACGGTGGCTCTGTGGTGCGTTTTTATTGCGATTTTTCTGCCCTATGTGTGCACGGGCGTGGCCAAGGCTGTCGGTGGTTATCGGCTGAGCGATAATCACGATCCTCGGGACTTTCTCGAAAGCCTGAACGGATTGGCCCGACGGGCCCATGCGGCGCAACTGAACAGTTTTGAAGTGACGCCGGCATTTGCGGCGGCGGTGATCGTCGCGCATCTGGTGGGCACAGCGCAGTTGGTGACGGTCAATGTGCTGGCGGTGCTGTTCATCACCAGTCGTCTGCTCTACATCATCTGCTATCTGGCGGACTGGGCGATTCTGCGGTCGCTGGTGTGGTTTGTCGGGATGGGGCTGATTGCCAGTTTCTTCTTCGTTTCGGTCTGAAGCTGAAAAAATCGCAGGCTGACGAGGCCTGCGATTTTTTGTGTTTCGCTTACTGCTTGTCGGCCACTTGCGGCACTTGCGGCAATGCCGCACCTTTTGGCCAGAGCATCCAGATCTGCCCCTGCTGCTTCATGTCACCGGCCAGTTGCCCGGCAGCATCGCCGGTGCCCCAGAACAGATCCGCACGAACCTCGCCGGCAATCGCGCCGCCGGTGTCCTGCGCTGCCACCGGGCGTACCAGCGCCGTGCCGTCAGGGCGGGTGGTCGACAGCCACAACAGGCTGCCCAACGGAATCACCTTGCGATCCACCGCCGCACTGTAACCGGCGGTCAGCGGCACATTCAACGAGCCTCGCGGGCCTTCGTTGCTGTCCGGGTTGCGGGTGAAGAATACATAGCTCGGGTTGCTGCCCAGCAACTCCGGAATGCGCGATGGATTGGCCTTGGCCCAGTTGCTGATTGCGCCCATGGTCACGTCTTCTTTCTTCAGCTCGCCCTGTTCCACCAGCCAGCGGCCGATCGGTCGATACGGATGACCGTTCTGGTCGGCGTAGGCGATGCGCAGTTGCCGGCCGTCATCGGTCTGAATCCGCCCTGAACCCTGGATCTGCAGGAATTGCAGGTTCATCGGATCGGTCAGCCATGCCACCACGGGCGCCTTGACGCCTTTGCTCTCGATGGTCGCGGCGTCGTCGTAAGGTTTGAGCACCCGGCCTTCGAGGCGTCCGCGCAGACGCTTGCCTTTCAACTCCGGGTAAATGCTGTCCAGGGACACGATGATCATGTCCTCGGGCACGCCGTACACCGGCACGTTGGCGGTTGCTGTTTGCGTCAGGCTGCCGGGGTAGACCGGTTCGTAGTAGCCGGTGATCAGACCGTTGGGATTGTCGTGCTCGGCACGCAGACCGAAGACGTCGAGGTGTTGCTTGAGGAAGCTGCGGATGTCGCCCGCGCTTTGCGGCACATTGGCGGCCGCCGCGCAGGTGGCGCCCCAGATCGGGTCAGCCTTGAGCCGGGTGCAGGCGCTGCGCCACGAACCGAAACCGGCCACCAGATCGTTGTCGGAAACCGCAGGCAGGGCTTCCCAGGTGGCGCTGGAGTAAGTGGCCAGTGCGTGGGTTTTCGGCTTGGCACTGTCGCCCCCGGTGCAGCCGGCAAGGATTGCCAGCAGCGGCAGGGTCGCGATGAGTGGGTGACGCCAGGCCTTGAAACGGCTGTTCATGGAGAGTTTCCTGTGTCGGTTGCAGGCGTGCTCCATGCGCGCAAGCAACCCGTATTATTAATAGGGCTATTGGTGTTTGGCGGTGAGGCGAGGATACTGGCCGCCGAATTCCGTGACCTGAAGCCACCATGACTCTTAAAAGACTTTCTGTTGTATTGCTGGCCTGTCTGACCTTGTCCGCCTGCGGCGGTGTCGATCCCAATTCCCCGTTGGGCCAGCGCAAGGCGATCTTCAAGCAGATGCTCAAGACCGGCGAAGATCTGGGCGGCATGCTGCGCGGACGCATCCCCTTCGACGGGCCGAAATTCACGGAAGGCGCGGTCAAGCTCGATGCGCTGTCCCATGAACCGTGGAAGCATTTCCCGTCGGTGCGCGAAGAAGATCACACCAGCGCCAAGGACGATGTCTGGCAGCGACAGGCACGTTTCCAGGAAATGGCCCGGACCCTCGAGGCGGCTACTGGTGAGCTGGTGATCGCCAGCAAGGTTCAGCCGTACAAGGCCAGTAACCTGGGGCCGGCGGTGCAGAAGGTCGAAGATGCCTGCAGTGCCTGTCATAAAGAGTTTCGGGATCATTGATGTTCAAGGGATCGCAGCCTCTGGCTGTGATCCCTTGCTTTGTTACTTGTCCAGTTCGTCCAGCGCGTCCTGCAATTCCTTGCGCGACTCGGCGAGCTTGTTCTTGCGCTTGTCGATCTTCTCCGGATCGCCTTTCTTCATCGCTTTGTCGAGATCTGCCTGGCGCTTGCTCACTTCGTGCTTGGCGTCGAGCACCTTGTTTTCACGTTCCTTTTTCAGACCGGCGTCGGTGCAGTGTTCGGTGACTTCGCGCAGGGCGGTTTCCAGACCGGCCTGCTGGTCAGCGTTGCCGCGGGATTTGGCCTGTTCGATCTGATTGATGATGCCTTGCTTCTTGGCAGCACAACCGGTCAGACCCGGGGCGTCTTCGCCAGCCATCGCGGGGGCGGCCATTACGCCACAAAGAGTCAGCATGGCGAGCGGTGCGAGAAATTTCATAAAAGCTCCATGTGCAAAGGCAATCGGGTCGGGAAAGCACTGCGCTGTTGGAGCGCTTCGGCGACTGTTGGGTTCCCGGCGTACCGGGATGCATGTTCAGAAACCGTCGATTCCGGCGGCACGTAAGGTTTCACTCAGGGCCAGCACCTGCGGGTCGCGAAAAAAAGCGTTCAATTGCGCCGCACGACCGGGGCCGATTCCGGGTTCTGCCTGCCATTGTTCGGTATTTCGTTGTGCCAGCGCTTGCCATGAGTCAGCCAAGGAAGCCTGGCCGGTCGGCGGCAGCCCGAGGGCTTTGAGCCATTGGGTGAAAGGGCGCTGGCGAGCGCTGTGAAAACTGTGCGACAGGCGAGCGCTGCTGCGCTCGCCGAGGCCGGCAATCTTAGCAAGCTCTGACTCGTCGAGGGGCAACCAATCCAGCAGGCTGTTCAGGCGGCCTGTATCCAGAAGTTTCTCCCACGTGCCGCGACCGACATGGGGCAGTGCCAGCCCTTGCTTGCCGCCAAGCCAGATCAGGCGCGCGAGGAACTGACTCTCGCACCCGGGCGTCGGTTGCCAGCAGCTTAGCGGGTGAAAGTCGCTGGCGAACGGGACATTTAATTCGACGCGCTCCGTGCTGCGCAGCACGACGCTGTCGAGTCGCGGAATCGTCAGCCCGGCCAGGCTGATCGCCACTTGGTCACCAGGGCGAATATCCAGTTCCTGCCAGCGTTTGAGTGAGCTGACGCTGACCCGTCTGATCTGGCGGTCGTCGAGCATGACCGGCGTCAATTCCAGCACAGGGGTGATGCGCCCGGTACGGCCGATCTTGAAATTGACCTTGCGTACATCGGCCAATGCCTGGGCGAACGGGTACTTCCAGGCCACGGCCCAGAAAGGCGAGCGCGCCTGCCAGCGTTCGGCAGCAGGACGCTGGCTCTGACGCAGGACGATGCCGTCGCTGGCAAAGGGCAGCGGCGAGCGATACCAGTGATCGCGCCACTGCTGCGCATCGGCAAGGCCACTGACGGGGTGGCTGTAAGGTTCTATCGTGGCGAAGCCCAGAGTTGCCAGACCCGTGATTCGCTCTGTCAGGCTGTTCGGTCCCAGCGGCCAGTCCCAGACAAACAGCCCGATGCCCGCTGCCTGTTCGGCACTCAAGTCCTTGCGTCCCATCAGGCCGGCGACTGTTGCGCGGGCATTGGCGCTGCCGGCGCGAGCCTGGATATGGTCGGTCAGTCGCCAATAGAGTTCGCCCTGCACTGACAGATCCAGCGGTTGTGTCAGTTGCTGGGGAATGGCGCTGATCTGGTGTGCCGAGGCGGTCCAGTCCTGCCCCCGAATCCCGTCGCCGCGACTGATCGCCTGCTGTAAACGCCCGGCGCGATAGACCAGCGTGATGGCCACGCCGTCGATCTTGGGTTGTGCCCAGACGTCCTTGCGGTCGCGCAGCCAGGCTTCGATGTCCGCAGCGTCGTGAAGTTTGTCGAGACCAGTATGGGTGATCGGGTGCGCGACCGGACCGGCCGCAGTCCGTAACGGCTTGGTCGGTGAAGGAAGTTTGAAGCACTGGCGCCATTCGCCGAGCCGGGTGCGGGACTGATCGTAGAGTTCATCGGCGATCAGCGACCGGCCTTTGCGGTGATAGGTGTCGTCCCACTGATCGATCTGCTGCTGCAGGGCGGTGATTTCGCTTCGGGCCCGGTCGACAGCCCAGTCCGGGCAATCGTCAGCAAAGGCGCCGAGGTGGGCGGAGAACAGCAGGAAAATGCAAAACAGGTGCAGTGTGGCAAGCATCGTGAGCGTCCTTGCTCAGGGAGATACCTGAAGGCTAGCCGGGATTTTCCAGCGGGCCGGTCGGCTGTTTTGCCGGGTGTTTCGCGGCCATGAAAAAGCCCCGCACGGCGAACCGTGCGGGGCTTCTTGTATCGCCAGGAAATTACAGGCCGGCAGCAGAACGCAGAGCGTCGGCGCGGTCGGTTTTTTCCCAGGTGAAAGTGGAGAAAGTGTCTTCGCCAACAGTCTTGGTCTGCGGAGCACGGCCGAAGTGGCCGTAGGCTGCGGTTTCCTGGTACATCGGGTGCAGCAGGTCGAGCATGGTGGTGATTGCGTATGGACGCAGGTCGAACACTTCGCGGACCAGTTTGATGATCTTGTCATCGCTGATCTTGCCGGTGCCGAAGGTGTTCAGCGAGATCGAAGTAGGCTGGGCCACACCGATCGCGTAGGAAACCTGAATCTCGCAACGCTCGGCCAGGCCAGCAGCCACGATGTTCTTGGCAACATAACGGCCAGCGTAGGCAGCCGAACGGTCAACCTTCGATGGATCTTTACCGGAGAACGCGCCGCCGCCGTGACGGGCCATGCCGCCGTAGCTGTCGACGATGATCTTGCGACCGGTCAGGCCGCAGTCGCCAACCGGGCCGCCGATGATGAACTGGCCAGTCGGGTTGATGTGGAACTGGGTGTCCTTGCTCAGCAGTTCGGCAGGCAGCACGTGCTTGACGATCAGCTCCATCACGCCTTCGCGCAGGTCGTTGTACGACACTTCAGGGTTGTGCTGTGTCGACAGGACCACGGCGTCGATACCGACAACCTTGCCGCCTTCGTAACGGCAGGTCACTTGCGACTTGGCGTCCGGACGCAGCCAAGGCAGCAGACCCGATTTACGGGCTTCAGCCTGACGCTGCACCAGTTGGTGCGAGAAGGTGATCGGTGCCGGCATCAGCACGTCGGTTTCGTTGCTGGCGTAGCCGAACATCAGGCCCTGGTCGCCGGCGCCCTGATCTTCAGGCTTGGCACGGTCAACGCCCTGGTTGATGTCAGGCGACTGCTTGCCGATGATGTTCATCACGCCGCAGGTAGCGCCGTCGAAGCCGACGTCGGAGCTGGTGTAGCCGATGTCGCAGATCACGTCACGAACGATCTGCTCCAGGTCGACCCAGGCGCTGGTGGTCACTTCACCGGCAACGATGGCCACGCCAGTCTTGACCAAGGTTTCCACCGCAACGCGTGCGTGCTTGTCCTGGGCGATGATGGCGTCCAGCACTGCATCGGAAATCTGGTCGGCGATTTTGTCCGGATGTCCTTCAGACACGGACTCGGAGGTGAAGAGGGAGTATTCGCTCATCTCGATGTTTTCCTGAATTTACCGATGGTGAGTGTCGCCAGCCGGTCGCTGAAAATGGCGGACCTGGATCTGGAAACCATTACGTAAGCCTACATAGAGGCTTTCCCCGGGAACGAGTCCCGCAGCGGTGGCCCAACGGGCCAGATCGTCCTGTTCAAACCCCAACCACAGATCACCGCAGGCCTCCCTGGCCCAACTCTGGTTGTGGCTACATAACTCTGTCACGAGCAGGCTACCGCCCGGTTGCAGCAGGCTGGCCATGTGCTTGAGCGCTTCGGCCGGCGCGGCGAAATGGTGCAACACCATGTTCAACACCACGCAATCGGCCTGAAGGCTCACGCCATTCAATGCATCGGCCAATTGCAGGCTGACGTTAGTCAGCTTTTCACGTTCACATACCTGGCGGGCCAGTTCGAGCATCGCCGCGCTGTTGTCCAGTGCGGTTACGGTGCCGAAGCGACGCGCCAGTTCCGGCAGGAATGCACCATCGCCGGGGCCGACTTCAATGGCCGTGGCAGCGCCATTGAAATTCAGTTTGTCGAGCAGGGCCAGCACGCTTTCACGGTATTGCGGCAGGCCGGCAATCAAATCCTGCTGGGCGCGGAATTTCTCCGCGACCCGGGCGAAAAAGTCCTGGCTGTTGGCAGCACGCTGTCCATGGACCTGTGCGATTCGTGTTTCCACGTCGGCCGGCAGCGCCAGATTGTCGACTTCTTCTAACAATGCAGCGTGCAACTTGCCGCCCAGCAACTCGGTGTGGGGCAGGGCGCGGCGATAGAAAATCGCATTGCCTTCGCGCCGAGTCGCCACCAGATCGGCTTGCGCCAATACCTTGAGGTGATGGCTCATGCCGGACTGGCCGATATCGAAAATCTGCGCCAGTTCCAGTACGCCGAACGAATCGTTGGCCAGGGCGCGCAATACATTCAGCCGCAGCGGATCGCCGCCGGCCTTGCAAAGGGCCGCCAGCTCGTCGCAATCGTCATGGCGAATGGAAGGCACGCGTAAGTTCATAGGGCCAGCAGTCTAGAGACGGCCGGAAAACACCGCAAGGTCAATATCAAAAAGTTTTGATATTGCTCGATGGGTGGCACTTTTTATTGCACTTCTCACTGACCGGTTAACTCTACAGACGAACAGCGGAAAGGTTTCACCAGCCGAAACCGATGTTATCCATTGGAAAAACGCCTCCGGATGACTATCTGTCATTGCCCCGAGGCGCTCGGGTGAGGGAAAATGCCCTCCTTTTTTCCGTTTCAATCTATTCACACCCAGGAGATCAGCGATGCCTAGCCGTCGTGAGCGTGCCAACGCCATTCGTGCCCTCAGCATGGATGCCGTGCAAAAAGCCAACAGCGGCCATCCCGGTGCCCCTATGGGTATGGCAGATATTGCCGAAGTGCTTTGGCGCGACTACCTCAAGCACAACCCGAGCAATCCATCCTTCGCCGACCGTGACCGCTTCGTGCTGTCCAACGGCCACGGCTCGATGTTGATCTATTCGCTGCTGCACCTGACCGGCTACGACCTGTCGATCGACGACCTGAAACAGTTCCGTCAGTTGCACAGCCGCACCCCGGGCCACCCGGAATTCGGTTACACCCCGGGCGTTGAAACCACCACCGGCCCGCTGGGTCAGGGTCTGGCCAACGCCGTGGGCTTCGCCCTGGCTGAAAAGGTACTGGGCGCGCAATTCAACCGTCCCGGCCACAACATCGTCGACCACCACACCTACGTGTTCCTGGGTGATGGCTGCATGATGGAAGGCATTTCCCACGAAGTCGCTTCCCTGGCCGGTACCCTGGGCCTGGGCAAGCTGATCGCCTTCTACGATGACAACGGCATCTCCATCGACGGCGAAGTCGAAGGCTGGTTCACCGATGACACGCCGAAGCGTTTCGAAGCCTACAACTGGCAGGTGATCCGCAACGTCGACGGTCACGACCCGGAAGAGATCAAGACTGCCATCGACACTGCTCGCAAGAGCCCGCTGCCGACCCTGATCTGCTGCAAGACCACCATCGGTTTCGGTTCGCCGAACAAGCAGGGCAAGGAAGATTGCCACGGCGCCCCGCTGGGTGACGCGGAAATCGCCCTGACCCGTCAGGCGCTGAACTGGAACCACGGTCCGTTCGAAATCCCGGCCGACATCTATGCCGAGTGGGATGCCAAGGAAAAGGGCCGCGCCGTCGAAGCCGAGTGGGACCAGCGTTTTGCAGCCTACTCTGCCGCGTTCCCGACCGAAGCCAACGAATTGATCCGTCGCCTGAGCGGCGAACTGCCAGCTGACTTCTCCGAGAAGGCCGATGCCTACATCGCCGAAGTCGCGGCCAAGGGCGAAACCATCGCCAGCCGTAAAGCCAGCCAGAACGCCCTGAACGCGTTCGGTCCGCTGTTGCCGGAAGTGCTGGGCGGTTCGGCCGACCTGGCCGGTTCCAACCTGACCCTGTGGAAAGGCTGCAAAGGCGTCAGCGCCGAAGACGCCAGCGGCAACTACATGTACTACGGCGTGCGCGAGTTCGGCATGACCGCAATCATGAACGGCGTTGCCCTGCATGGCGGTCTGGTGCCTTACGGCGCGACCTTCCTGATGTTCATGGAATACGCCCGCAACGCGGTGCGAATGTCCGCTCTGATGAAGCAGCGTGTGATCCACGTCTACACCCACGACTCCATCGGTCTGGGCGAAGACGGCCCGACGCACCAGCCGATCGAGCAACTGACCAGCCTGCGCAGCACGCCGAACCTCGACACCTGGCGTCCAGCCGATGCCGTTGAATCGGCCGTGGCCTGGAAAAACGCTCTGGAGCGCAAGGACGGCCCGTCCGCTCTGATCTTCTCCCGTCAGAACCTGCAGCACCAGACCCGTGATGCCGGCCAGATCGCCGACATCAGCCGTGGTGGCTACGTGCTGAAGGACTGCGCAGGCGAGCCTGAGTTGATCCTGATCGCTACCGGTTCGGAAGTCGGCCTGGCCGTTCAGGCCTACGACAAACTGACCGAGCAGGGCCGCAAGGTGCGCGTTGTTTCGATGCCTTGCACCAGCCTGTTCGACGCTCAGGACGCCAGCTACAAGCAATCGGTCCTGCCGTTGCAGGTTGGCGCGCGTATCGCGATCGAAGCGGCTCACGCCGACTTCTGGTTCAAGTACGTGGGTCTGGAAGGTCGCGTGATCGGCATGACCACCTACGGTGAATCGGCTCCGGCTTCGGCATTGTTCGAAGAGTTCGGTTTCACCCTGGAAAACATCCTGGGTCAGGCTGAAGAGCTGCTGGAAGACTGATCCAGACGTTGTGTTGATTGGGCTGCCGCCAATCGTCGGAACGCCGCCCGGAGCAGGCTCGCTCCCACAGGGAATTTGTTGTGTGACACAAACAATGTTCACAGCGAAGACCCAATGTGGGAGCGAGCCTGCTCGCGATAGCGGTGGTTCGAACAACAATGCAATAACGGATTCAACACGGTAATCGAGAACCCCATGCCTCAACCGCGTCCCTACAAAGTTGCACTCAACGGCTACGGCCGGATTGGTCGTTGCGTCTTGCGTGCGTTGTTCGAGCGAGGCTCGGCGGCAGGGTTTGAAATTGTCGCGATCAACGATCTGGCCGACATGGCCAGCATCGAATACCTGACACGCTTCGACTCCACCCACGGCCGGTTCCCGGGCGAAGTGAAGGTCGACGGCGATTGTCTGCATATTAATGGCGACTGCGTGAAGGTCCTGCGCAGTGCCACCCCCGAAGGCATCGATTGGGCGTCGCTGGGCGTCGATCTGGTGCTCGAATGCTCCGGTGCCTACCACACCCGCGCAGACGGCCAGCGTTTCCTCGACGCCGGCGCGCCGCGCGTGCTGTTTTCGCAGCCGATGGCCAGTGAGGCGGATGTCGACGCCACCATCGTCTACGGCGTCAATCAGGATTGCCTGACCGGCGACGAACTACTGGTGTCCAACGCCTCCTGCACCACCAACTGTGGCGTGCCGCTGTTGCGTCTGCTGGATCAGGCGGTCGGCCTGGATTACGTGTCGATCACCACGATCCACTCGGCGATGAACGATCAGCCGGTGATCGACGCCTATCACCACGAAGACCTGCGCCGCACCCGTTCGGCGTTCCAGTCGGTGATCCCGGTGTCCACCGGTCTGGCGCGTGGTATCGAGCGCCTGCTGCCGGAACTTGCCGGGCGAATTCAGGCCAAAGCCGTACGCGTGCCGACGGTCAACGTGTCCTGCCTCGACATCACGATGCAGACCGCGAGCGACACCGACGCCGGCGAGGTCAACCGGATCCTGCGCGACGCCGCCACCAGCGGCCCGCTCAAGGGTTTGTTGGCCTACACCGAGCTTCCCCATGCTAGCTGTGATTTTAATCATGACCCACATTCGGCCATCGTCGATGCCAGTCAGACCCGCGTTTCCGGCCCACGGCTGGTGAACATCCTGGCCTGGTTCGACAACGAATGGGGTTTTGCCAACCGAATGCTGGATGTTGCAGAACACTATCTGCAGACAGCGACTTCAAAAAAACCGTAGGAAGTGCGACCCATGACCGTGTTGAAGATGTCCGACCTCGATCTGCAAGGTAAGCGCGTATTGATCCGCGAAGACCTCAACGTCCCAGTCAAGGACGGTGTTGTCACCAGCGATGCGCGTATCCTGGCTTCGCTGCCGACCATCAAGCTGGCCCTGGAAAAAGGCGCGGCCGTGATGGTCTGCTCGCACCTGGGTCGTCCGACCGAAGGCGAGTTCTCCGCCGAGAACAGCCTCAAGCCTGTCGCCGACTACCTGAGCAAGGCCCTGGGCCGCGAAGTGCCGCTGGTGGCCGATTACCTGGGCGGCGTTGACGTCAAGGCCGGCGACATCGTGCTGTTCGAAAACGTGCGCTTCAACAAGGGCGAGAAAAAGAACGCCGACGAACTGGCCCAGCAATACGCCGCCCTGTGCGACGTGTTCGTGATGGACGCTTTCGGTACTGCTCACCGCGCCGAAGGTTCGACCCACGGCGTAGCCAAGTTCGCCAGAGTCGCCGCTGCCGGCCCGCTGCTGGCTGCTGAGCTCGACGCACTGGGCAAGGCTCTGGGCGCACCGGCCAAGCCGATGGCGGCCATCGTTGCCGGCTCCAAGGTCTCGACCAAACTCGACGTGCTGAACAGCCTGAGCCAGATCTGCGATCAACTGATCGTCGGCGGCGGCATCGCCAACACCTTCCTCGCTGCGGCCGGTCACCCGGTCGGCAAGTCGCTGTACGAGCCGGACCTGCTGGACACCGCGCGCGCCATCGCCGCCAAGGTCAGCGTGCCGCTGCCGGTCGACGTGGTAGTTGCCAAGGAATTCGCTGAAAGCGCCGAAGCGACAGTGAAACTGATCGCTGACGTCGCTGCTGACGACATGATCCTCGACATCGGCCCGCAAACCGCCGCCAACTTCGCCGAACTGCTGAAGTCGTCGAAAACCATCCTGTGGAACGGCCCGGTCGGTGTGTTCGAATTTGACCAGTTCGGCAACGGCACCAAAGTGCTGGCCGAAGCCATCGCTGAAAGCGCAGCGTTCTCGATTGCCGGCGGTGGCGACACCCTGGCCGCCATCGATAAATATGGCGTGGCGGAAAAGATCTCCTACATTTCCACCGGCGGTGGCGCGTTCCTCGAATTCGTCGAAGGCAAGGTGCTGCCGGCCGTTGAAGTCCTGGAAAGCCGGGCCAAGGCCTGAGGCCGCCCGTTTGGCCAGGCAAAGGAGTGTTCAGATGGTCAAGTCGTTAGCGCTGTTGTTGCTGACCGGTACATTGGCAGCCTGCGGGAGTAACCCGAAGGCTGCGCCGGAGCCGGCACCCGGCGAGGCACAGAAAGGCTGCTACCAGGCCGACTGGCAGGCCGAAACCAACCCGGTGCTGAACAAGCGCTCGGGGCCGGAAGGCCTGGACAAATACGAGACGCAAACCCCGGCCAAGGAACATGGTTGCCCTTGACCGGTCTGACTCTTTAACTCAGGGCCGGCGGCGTACGCTGCCGGTCGAGGAACACGGATGAAAGGCTTGATCGCCGTTGCGGCGCTGGGATTGTTGGGTGGTTGTGCGCAATGGAACCCGTTCCAGTCGTCCACCCCTGTGGATAACTGGACCACCTGGACCTGCGACAGCCAGGCCAAGGTGCTGTGGCGCTACACCGATGCCGGCCAGAAGGCAGTCGATGTTCGACTGGGCGGTGGCGATCAGGTCTATCGCCTGAAAGAAGAGCCGGGCGCCTCGGGTGCGCTGTACAGCGACGACATGCTGGCGTTTCACATCAAAGGTAATGAAGGCCTGGTCTACTGGGTCGCTACCAATGATTTGATCGGCCGGGGCTGCAAAGCCGAATAAAACAGAATTTGCTTTATCGAATCACCAGGCCGGGCCTCAACCCCCGATCTGCAATCACTTGAATAGCCGCCGCCGCTCCGGCAGGCTGGCACGATTAACGACCCAAACCGGGAGAGACACACACAATGGCACTTATCAGCATGCGCCAGATGCTGGACCACGCAGCCGAGTTCGGCTACGGCGTTCCAGCCTTCAACGTCAACAACCTTGAGCAGATGCGCGCCATCATGGAAGCCGCTGACAAGACTGACTCCCCGGTGATCGTTCAGGCTTCGGCCGGCGCTCGCAAATACGCCGGCGCGCCGTTCCTGCGTCACCTGATCCTGGCCGCGATCGAAGAATTCCCGCACATCCCGGTGTGCATGCACCAGGACCACGGCACCAGCCCTGACGTCTGCCAGCGCTCGATCCAGCTGGGCTTCAGCTCGGTCATGATGGACGGCTCCCTCGGCGAAGACGGCAAGACCCCGACCGACTACGAATACAACGTCCGCGTTACCCAACAAACCGTAGCCATGGCTCACGCCTGCGGCGTTTCGGTTGAAGGCGAGCTGGGCTGCCTGGGTTCGCTGGAAACCGGCATGGCCGGTGAAGAAGACGGCATCGGCGCCGAAGGCGTTCTGGATCACAGCCAGATGCTGACCGACCCGGAAGAAGCCGCTGACTTCGTCAAGAAGACCCAAGTTGATGC
Organism: Pseudomonas sp. stari2; assembly: GCF_040760005.1. Lineage (NCBI taxonomy): Bacteria > Pseudomonadati > Pseudomonadota > Gammaproteobacteria > Pseudomonadales > Pseudomonadaceae > Pseudomonas > Pseudomonas sp. Stari2. The sequence goes on along the minus strand of NZ_CP099760.1, from coordinate 6,045,741 downwards.
CCTGGCAATCGCCATCGGCACCAGCCACGGCGCCTACAAGTTCACCAAGCCACCTACCGGCGACGTGCTGGCGATCGACCGCATCAAGGAAATTCACAAGCGCATCCCGAACACCCACCTGGTGATGCACGGTTCCTCTTCGGTTCCGCAAGAGTGGCTGGCGATCATCAACCAGTACGGCGGCGACATCAAAGAAACCTACGGCGTACCGGTTGAAGAAATCGTCGAAGGCATCAAGCACGGCGTGCGCAAGGTCAACATCGACACCGACCTGCGTCTGGCATCCACCGGCGCCATGCGTCGCCTGATGGCCACCAACCCGAGCGAATTCGACCCACGTAAATTCTTCGGCGAAACCGTGAAAGCGATGCGCGATGTATGTATCGCTCGTTATGAGGCTTTCGGTACTGCGGGTAATGCTTCGAAGATCAAGCCGATCTCGCTGGAAAGCATGTATCAGCGTTATCTGAAGGGTGAGTTGAACGCCAAGGTCAATTGAGACTGGGTGTTGAGCTGATTTAAAAGAAACCCGCCGTGAGGCGGGTTTCTTTTTGCCTGAACTTTCATGGTGAGTACATATTTCTGCTGGATGAAATGTCACCTGTAACGGACAAAGTCTGGATTTGCTTGGCCGAAGTCCGATATGGGTGACATTTTCATGGTCTGCGGAGCTTGTAACAGTTGGGGTGTGAAGCTGGCGGTTAAATAAATCCGTCTCCCATGTGTTTTCTTGTTTTTATTTTGTGAAGGTGATGTTGTATGTTTTACCTACGTTCGGTCCTCCGCGATCGACGCGAACAGTGCCGTTCAAATTGGAGTAACTTCTGTCAGGTGAACTCATGCTGATAATGAGTACGTTGTATTCCGGGGCTCCTGCTTGTGCTCGAAGGTTGAAAGATACTGCGGATTCATCTGATAAGTTTTGATAGGTGAAACTTCCGTCAACGGTAAAGGAAAGTCCGTAATAATCCATTGTGGCCTGTGATATGTTGCCTGTTTGCGGGTCGGAAGAAATAATTCTGAGAGTGGCATTATGGCTCTCGCCGGCATCATATACACGCCCGTTATAGGTTCCGTTCGGATTGGCTTGGCCCATGACCTTTCTCCCTCATTTGTTCGTATGGAATATAAATTTAGGATGAATGGTTTTCCATCCTTTTTCTTGTGCCGTTCACGATGTTAGTTTTTAACTCGAACTGTGCCACCTGTTATAAGTGACAGTTTTTAATAGTTATTCGGAATAGGTTTTGGCTTTTTTTGATATTTGGATAAGTGTGGCGAGAAAGGGCAGCGGGGTTGTTTGCTTTAAATATAAAAAGTCGGACGCAGATGCGCGGGGAAATGCTGCGAGTAATAAAGGGGGCGACTCAATGAGTTCGCCCATTTTGCACTTATTACTTCGGCTCGACGTGATCCAGCGCCTGGTTAACCGCCAGTTCCGCAACCATCACTATTTGAGCGATGCCCAATGCGGTCTTTCGGTGGGATGGCGGGAGTATCGCGGCGAAGTTGTTGAGCATTTCACTGGCGGAGCCGAGGGTTTCGCTGGCGTTGGCCAGCAGGGATTCGGTGTTGCAGGCGGGGTTGGCGAAGTACATGCGGTCGGGTTCGTTGACCGTGGCCATGATGCGGGCGCCGGGGCAGAGGTAGTGGTCGAGGGCGCGTTCGGCGGCTTCGTTGAGTTTTTTGGGGTCGAGGGAATCGTAGGGGGAGGCCAGATCGGTTTCTGGCGGGTTAGGCGTAGGTTTGAACATAAGCTGAAAACTCCTGTAAGGAGCTGCCGGTCCTTCCCTACTAAAAGAAGGGTGGCAGCTGTGCGCAGGTTAGTAGACCGGGGAGTATTCAGCATTGACCGGCGCGCCGAAGCGCCCTGCGCACAGCCACCATCACAGTCAGACTGGAATGTCTGATGGACAGCGCTTGCACGTAGCTGAAAACACCACAGGCTACTAAACCCGATCACTGTGAATCAGTGACCCGAATCAAGTTACCGACGGCCTTCCAGGCGCACAAGCCGGCGGATTCTGGCGTACCGGTAGGCCGCGACGCAAGCCGTTGTAGGCTTCGGGAAGTAACGGTTGCAGCCTTTAAACAGCGACGTTTAAAGGGGTATAACTGGCATAAATAGCCTGTGGCGAGGGAGCTTGCCGGATCGCCGCATCGTTCCGCCAAGGCGCGAAGCGGCCCTGAAAAAGCGGGGACTGCTGCGCAGCCCGACGGGAGCAAGCTCCCTCGCCACAGGGGGTAGCCCAGTAGATTATTTATCGTGATCGATATCCAGCTTGCTGAACGTCACCTGCCCACCCTCACTGGTGTACCCGGTGTTGTCCTGCACATACACGCCGGCCTTGAAGTACAGCGGTTTGTTGCGCCACGTCGCGCTGATCTGCGAATCCCACTGATACCCGGCCGCACTCACACCCAGTGCGCCGCCGGGGCTCAGGTGAATCAGGTAATTGAATTCGCGATCCAGTTTGATCCCGGTCGCCAGGGTAATCACCCGGCCTTCGTCATCATCCGGGTGCATGCGCACCTTGATCACCAGGTTGCCGGAATCCAGTTTGGTCTTGTACTGATACTCAAGCTTCACCAGCGGCTTCTGGCTTTCATAGGCATGGATCTGCCCGATGACGATCTTGCCCGAGCTGGGCACCTTGTTGACCGAGAGGGTCGCGCGCAGCAGGTTGTCGGCGTCCGGGTAGTACCAGTTGCGCAGGGTGCCGTTGCTGAAGGTTTCGCGCAGCTCGGTGCGCGGGTAAATGGCGTTTTCGGTTTTCGAGCCGGTCACCGGGGACCAGAAGAACAGGGTGCCGGTGTCGGAATGGAAGTACTGATCCTTGAAGCCGTTCACCAGTCTGGAGGTCTCGACGGTGTGGGGCGGGCTGCCAACGGGAACGCTGAGGTTCCAGGTTGCGAGGTCGATCATGTCGGTTCTTCCACTCAATTTTTGCTGCACGCGCGTGCCAGAAGCTCTAGCCCGCGCCTCTTGGGGGCGGCCTTTATAAGCGTAGAGGGATTTTTTGTTAACGGCCGTCTGGCGGATGATTGGCGCCAACATCCTGTCGAAATGCCATGTTTCCCGGTTTACGGGGGCTGCAGAGGTGACCGTTAGTCGGCTACTCATGAGTTTGATTACATGATGGCCTGATGACAGCTACAGCTTTTCCAGTTCCCGGACTAGAGTGAAGGCTCAGTGACTGTACGGTTTTCACGAGAAACCGGCCGTGGCCCCGACACAAGATGTCCCGACAAGAGAAGCAGCATGGAATGCGTGCAACCCCAGCCAGGTGAAGGCAGCTCAGTCCTTTTGATCGTTGATGATTACCCTGAAAATCTGATCAGCATGCGTGCATTGCTGCAGCGCCAGGATTGGCTGGTCATGACCGCCGCTTCGGGTTTCGAAGCCCTCAACCTGTTGCTCGAACACGACATCGATCTGGTGCTGCTGGATGTGCAGATGCCGGGAATGGACGGTTTCGAGGTCGCGCGCCTGATGCGCGGCAGCCAGCGTACTCGGCTGACACCGATCATTTTCCTCACCGCCAATGAACAATCCCAGGACGCCGTGATCAAGGGCTATGCCAGTGGTGCGGTGGATTACCTGTTCAAGCCTTTCGATCCGCAGATTCTCAAACCGAAGGTCCAGGCGTTGCTGGAGCACCAGCGCAATCGCCGGGCCTTGCAGCGCTTGAGTCAGGATCTGGAATCGGCGCGGGCCTTCAATGCCTCGGTGCTGGACAACGCTGCCGAAGGCATTCTGGTGCTGGCCGAGGACGGCTTGATCCGCTTCGCCAACCCGGCGATTTCCCGGCTGCTCAATGCGCCGGTGAAGGAACTGGAAGGGCAGGAGTTTCTCGATTTCCTGCAGAAACCGCACATTCCGCTGTGGGCCGATTCCGAGTTTTATGCCAGTTACAAACGCGGCGAGACGTTGCGCTTACACGACGCTTTGCTGCGTACCGCGCCGGGTCAGCAGGTGCCGGTGGCACTGTCTTGTGCCGCATTGCCGAGCGAGCAGCACGCGATGGTGGTGACGGTGCTGGACATGTCGGTGGTGCGTCATCTGCATCAACAGCTTGAGTTTCAGGCCGTCACCGACCCACTGACCGGGCTGCTCAATCGTCGGGGTTTCTACCAGACTGTGGAAAACCTGCTGCTGCGCGGCGAACGCACGGACAGCAGTTGGGTGTTGATGTACCTCGATCTCGACGGCTTCAAGCGAGTCAACGATTCCCTCGGCCATGATGCCGGGGATCGAGTGTTGCGCTGGGTCTCCGAACAATTGAAAGCGTGCCTGCGGCCGTTCGACATTCTGGCGCGGATGGGCGGCGACGAGTTCACCGCACTGCTGGATCTGGAATTCCCCGAACAAGCGGCGAAGATCGCCGAGAAACTCATCGAGCGAGTATCGATCTGTCAGCAGATCGAAGGCCTCGATATCGCTCTGGGCGCAAGTATCGGCATCGCCACCTACCCGGATTGCGGCAACAACCTCGACGGTTTGATGCGCGCCTCGGACATCGCCATGTACGAAGCCAAGCGTGCCGGGCGTCAGCAATATCGCTTCTACGATCATGAAATGAACGGCCGCGCGCGGTCACGGCTAATGCTGGAAGAGAGCGTGCGCAACGCCATCGAGAACCGCGATTTCAATCTGGTGTATCAGCCGCAAGTGGCGATTGGCGACGGCCGGATTCGCGGTTTCGAGGCGTTGCTGCGTTGGCAACATCCGAGCGTCGGCGACGTGCCGCCGGGGTTGTTCCTGCCGTTGCTGGAAGAGGCGACGTTGATCAGCCGGCTCGGCAGCTGGATCTATCATCGCAGCGCCGGACAGCGTAAGGCCTGGGAGGCTGATTTTTCCAAGGATCTGGTGATCGGCGTGAGTCTGAGCAACACCCAGTTCGGAATGCCGAATCTGGTCACCGAATTGCGTCAGGTACTGGAGCGCCATGGTTTGCAGCCGCACCAGATGGAAGTGGAAGTCACTGAGGAGGCGCTGACGATCAATCCGGACGAGACCCGCAAACAGCTGAAGCTGCTGCGTAATCTCGGGGTGCGGGTGGCGCTGGACGATTTCGGTTCCGGCTCCTGCTCGCTGTCGCATCTGCGCGACCTCGAGCTGGACACACTGAAGCTCGACCGCCATCTGATTGCCCGACTCCCGGATTCGTCCCGGGACGCTTCGCTGGTGCGCAGCGTCATCGAGCTGTGCAAGGAATATGGGTTGCTGGTGATTGCCGAAGGTGTGGAAACCGTCGAGCAATATCGATGGCTAAAGACCCACGGTTGCGAATACGTGCAAGGCTTTCTCGTGGCGCGTCCGGTGGTCGCCGAGGACACGACGCGCTTCGCCGAGCCGTTCGACTGGAGCGCGTTGGCCAGTTGAATTCGTTACACTGGCGGCCTTTTCATGACCCGTGCCGCCCCATGACTGCGTTGAAATACCTCCAGGCCTATCCCGCGAATCTGCAGGATCAGGTGCGCCAATTGATTGCCGAAGATCGTCTCGGTGATTACCTGAGCCAGCGCTACCCCGGCCGCCACGATGTGCAAAGCGACAAGGCGTTGTACGGCTACGCGCTGGATCTGAAACAGGAGTACCTGCGTAACGCCCCGGCCATCGACAAGGTCTTGTTCGATAACCGTCTCGACTTGACCCACCGCGCCCTCGGCCTGCACACCACGGTCTCGCGGGTGCAGGGCGGCAAGCTCAAGGCCAAGAAAGAGATTCGTATCGCCTCGTTGTTCAAGGAGGCCGCGCCGGAGTTTCTGAAGATGATCGTCGTGCACGAGCTGGCGCACTTCAAGGAGTCGGATCACAACAAGGCGTTCTATAAATTATGTGAGCACATGCTGCCGGGCTATCACCAGATCGAGTTCGATCTGCGGGTGTACCTGACGTGGCGGGACATGCAATAAGACAACAAACAACGGAGCGCATGCATGGACGTGAGCAAGACCAAGAGCAGTTTCTACCGGCGCTTGTACGTGGCTTATCTGATCGACAGTGGCCTGGCCAGCAGCGTTCCGGCGCTGACCGACGTCACCGGCATGCCCCGGCGTACGGCGCAGGACACCATTGCGGCGCTGGCGGATCTGGATATCGTCTGCGAATTCGAACAGGAAGAGGGCGCGCGCAACCATGCGGGGCGCTACCGGATTCGTGAGTGGGGGGCGATTGATCGGGGGTGGATCGAGCGCAATTTGCGGCAGATCAAGGCTGTTCTCGAGTATCCCTGACCGATGTAGTCCCTTCGCGGGCGCGCCCGCGAAGGGGGAATCTCAGGAACGCCGCATACCAATATGCGGAATGTCATCCTCCAGATATTCCTCACCCGCCACCACAAACCCGTACCGCCCGTAATACCCCTGCAAATGCGCCTGGGCCGACAGATAGATCGGCACTTCTGGCCAGCGCTTTTCGGCCTGTTTCAGCGCCTGCTCCATCATCTCGTGACCCAAACCTTTGCCACGTCCGGCGGGCGCCGTCAGTACACGGCCGATCACCACGTCGCCCCCTTGGGATTCCGGGTCCAGCAGGCGCAGATATGCCACCAGTTGATCACCGTCCCAGCCCATCAAATGGCAGGTGTCCCCGTCCAGGTCCTGCCCGTCCGGGTCCAGGTACGCGCAACGCTGTTCGACCACGAACACTTCCGAGCGCAATTTCAAAATGGCGTACAGCTGTTCCAGTCCCAGATCGCTGTGATGTTTGCAGACCCACTCGATTGTCATCTTCCGATTCCTTGAACTACGTCGTCCGATACTAAGCGCCACGTCGAAATATGTCTGTATGGCTGAGAAATCTGTGACAAAGGCCAAAATGCCATCATTCCCTTCTGGCGGCGCCGACATCTTTGTGTAATCTGCTGAGAAGCGCTGTGCAACGGCTTCAATGAGCTAATGTTAGGGCCTGGGATTCGCCGGTACGGGGCCTTGGGGTTTTGACTGAAAACACGCCGGGCGGCCCGCCCGCTAAGGATTTTCAAGCATGCCGCGATTGCATCGAGCGTTGGCTTTGATCGGATTGCTGTTGCTGGGTCAAAGCGCTGCAGCGGAGAAATTGCGTCTGGTCTTCGACATCTGGCCGCCCTTTACCGATGACACGCTGGTCAACGGTGGGCTGGCCACGGACATCGTCAGTACGGCCCTGGCCCGGGCTGGTTATGCCAGCGATTACGAACAAGTGCCGTGGGCGCGGGCGTTGCTTGGGGTGGGTGAGGGGCGTTACGACGTGTTGGTCAATGCCTGGTACAACGACGAGCGTACGAAGCTGGGGCAGTTTTCCGACGAGTACCTGCTCAACCGCGTGCGTTTTCTCAAGCGCAAAGACACGCCCATCGAATACAACAACCTGCAGGAACTGCACACCTATCCGATTGCGGTGGTGCGCGGCTATGCCTATTCGGCGCCATTCGATGCCGACACCGCGCTGCAGAAAGTCCCTGTGCATAACTTCGCCATGGCCGTGCGCATGCTGGCGGCGGACCGGGTCAAGCTGACCCTGGAAGACGAATACGTCGCCCGCTATTACCTGGCCCGTGAATCGCCGAAAGTGCGCAACGCGGTGGAGTTCCTGCCCAAGCCGCTGAGCGAAAACAGTCTGCACATTCTGGTCAGCCTGAAGAACCCGGAGCACGAACAGATCGTGGCCGGGTTCGACAAGGCGATTGCGGCGATGAAGGCTGATGGCAGCTATGACAAGTTGCTCAGGAAGCACGGAATGTGAAACGACTCAATCCTCGGCGGTATCCTTGATCAGGTGCGCAGCCAGCGTGCGCAACGGGCCTAGCTGACGGCAGATCAACGCCAGTTGCGTCTGCACCAGCCGCTGGCCTTCATCGATCTCGTCCGCCATTTGCTCAAGCTCATTGGCCAGCGCTTCTTCTTCATCGCTCTGGATCGCAATAGGCTGTTTGCTTGCCAGACCCTGGGCGATTTCATCGATGCTGTTGGCCAGTTTCACCCCGGCGCCATCGATCAGATGCTCACGCACCTCGGCCGGCAACTGGGTTTCCCGGTGCGCGCCGAGGCCTGACAGATAACTGAGCAGGGTGTGCGACAGCACCAGGAAGCGGAAACCGACGTCGGCCTCCTTCCGGAAATGCCCCGGTTCCATCAGCATGTTCGCCAGCGTGGTCGACAGCGCCGCGTCGGCGTTGTGCGCGTTGCGCCGGGCGAGACGATAGGCGAGGTCGTCGCTCTTGCCGGCGGCGTATTGCTGCATGATCTGGCGCAGGTAGATGCTGTTGCAGGTCAGGGTGTTGGCCAGCACCTTGTTCAGGCGCCGACCCTGCCAGTCCGGCAGGAACAGGATCACCGTCAGGCCTGCGATCAGGCTGCCGAGCAGGGTATCGAACAGGCGCGGGACAAACAGCCCGTAACCGTCGCCGACCTGATTGAAGCAGAACAGCACCATGATCGTGATCGCGGCGGTCGCCACGGTGTAGCGGGTGGTGCGGTTGGTAAAGAACACCACCCCGGCGGCGATAGCGAAACACGACTGCACCAGCGGGCTCGGGAACAGATCGAACAGCGCCCAGGCGATGGTCAGGCCGATGGCGGTGCCGAGAATCCGCTGGCCGAGTTTGCGCCGGGTGGCGCCATAGTTTGGCTGGCAGACGAACAGCGTGGTGAGGATGATCCAATAACCCTGTGACGGGTGAATCAGATGCACCATGCCGTACCCGATACTCAGCGCCAGCGGCAGGCGCAGGGCATGGCGGAACAACAATGACGTGGGCGTCAGCTGCGTGCGCAGGCGCGTCAGCACATCCTTGAAGTTGCGCGGCGAGCGGTCGAGCAGGCTGCTGTCGGTGGCATCGGCCAGCGCATCCGGGTTGCTGGCATCGCTGAGTAAACGGTCGAGGGTGCCGAGGTTGGCCGCCAGCGCCCGCAGCGAACGCAGCAGCCCGCGCCAGGCCGGGTTGCTCTGGATGCGCAGGTGTTCGAGGGAGGCGTGCAGGTCACTCAGGGCTTCGGCGAATGTCGCGTCGTAGATGAACGGCTGGCGCATCTGGATCGACTCGGCCAGCGCCCGGCAGGCCTTGCCTTGTTGGCGCAGCAGGCGCTGGCAGCGGAACAGCACGTCGCTGTGAAAGAACGCCTCGGCCAACGCGTTGTAAGGGTAATGCGAAGAACTGGCGCGCTCGTGAATGTCCTGAGCGAGGAAGTACAACTTCAGGTAGCGGCTGACTTTCGAGCCCGGGCGGCCGTTGCCGACCCGATGGAGAATGATTTCCTTGGCGCTGTTCAGTGCCGCCACGACGCGGCCGTTTTGTTGGGCCAGTTCCAGGCGCCGCGCTTCGACGTCCAACTGACGGATCGGCTCGAACAGCGAGGCTTTCAGCTTCAGGTAATAACCCAGCTCACGGAACAGTCGCGCCAGGCTCTGCTGCACCGGCTGGTTGGAAAACATCGCCTGCCACAGCACCGACAGCAGGCCGTACCACGCGGCACCGGCCACCAGCAGCATCGGTTCGTGCCAGAAATCCGTGACCGCGCCACCACGCTGGTCAACGCCGATCATGGTGTAGACGGAAAGAATCAGCGTCGCCGAAGCAATCGCCCCGTAACGCTCGCCGAGCGCACCGAGCATGGTCAGGCCGAAACTGGCCAGCGCCAGAGCGATGACGAACACGATGGGGTAGGGGAACAGCAGTTCCACCGACAGCGCGGCGACGCTGAAACACACCAGCGTTACCGCCAGTGCGTTGAGGCGGCCCTGCCAGCTGTCGTCGGTCTCGGCCAGGGCGCTGGCGATGATCCCGAGGAACAACGGGATCAGCAGCCCCATTTCATCCTGATACCAGCACAGCGCCATGCTGCCGGTCAGGGCGATGAACACCCGCACGCTGTAGCTGAATTTATCCAGCGCCCACAGGCGCCGCAAAGACTGACGAAACGAGGTCGAGGACATGAAGTGCGAAGGCCTTCCGAGGCGATGCCGCTAAATTGAGCCAGTAATGACGCCGACGCAATGGCGCCGATCACATCTGACAGCAAAAAGTGTTCCGCACGGCCTTCGAATCAGACGTATTGCGCGGCCGCGTAACCCGATGCCCACGCCCATTGGAAGTTGAAACCGCCCAGATGTCCGGTGACGTCCAGTACTTCGCCGACGAAATACAGACCCGGGCTTTTCAGCGATTCCATGGTCTTGGAGGATACTTCGCGGGTGTCGACACCACCGAGGGTGACTTCGGCGGTGCGATAGCCTTCGGTGCCGGCCGGGACGACTTTCCAGCTGCCGAGCTTCTCGGCAATCTCCGCCAGTTCGGCGTGTGTGTACTGCTTCATCGGTTTGGAGACGAACCAGTTGTCCGCCAGCAGGTTGGCCATCTTCTTGGTGAAGATTTCGCCGAGCAGGGTTTTCAGTTCGCTGTTCGGACGCTCGGCGGTTTGCTGTTGCAGCCAGCTCGCCGCGTCGTGGTCGGGCAGCAGGTTGATTTCTACCGTGTCGCCAGGTTCCCAGAACGAGGAAATCTGCAGAATCGCCGGGCCGCTCAGACCACGGTGAGTGAACAGGATGTTCTCGCGAAAGCTTTGGTCGTTACAGCTCACCAGGCAATCCACCGAGGTGCCGGACAGTTCGGTGCACAAATCCTTGAGCTGGTCGGTGATGGTGAACGGCACCAGCCCGGCGCGGGTCGGCAGCAGCTCGTGGCCGAATTGCTTGGCGACCTGGTAACCGAAGCCGGTCGCGCCCAGCGTCGGGATCGACAGCCCGCCGGTGGCGATCACCAGCGACTGGCACTGGATCTGGCCGAGTGTGGTGTCGAGCAGGTAACCGCCTTCAACCTTTTCGATGGTCTGGATCGAGGTGTCGAGGTGCAGGTTGACGCCGACCTGATCGCACTCGTCCAGGAGCATGCCGAGGATGTCGCTGGATTTGTTATCGCAGAACAACTGACCGAGTTTTTTCTCGTGATACGGCACGCCATGTTTGGCGACCATGCCGATGAAATCCCACTGGGTGTAGCGGGCCAGCGCGGATTTGCAGAAATGCGAATTCTGCGAGAGGAAATTGCTCGGCTCGGTGTACATGTTGGTGAAGTTGCAGCGACCACCGCCGGACATCAGGATTTTCTTGCCGGCCTTGTTCGCGTGGTCGAGCAGCAACACCTGACGCCCGCGCCCGGCGGCGGTCAGTGCACACATCAACCCTGCGGCGCCAGCGCCAATGATCACGACTTCGGTAGAGCGCAAAACGGTGTCCTCACGTTGTTCACCACAAAACAAACTGTGGGAGCGAACTTGCTCGCGATGAGGTCCGGCATCGCGGGAAAGCCTGCTCCCACAGGGGATCTTCCTTGGATGGAAGATCGCTTACAAAACGCGTACGCGCAGCGAACGACCCTTGATCTTGCCGTTGTTCAAACGCTGCAGCGCCTGCATGACCACGCTGCGTTCAACGGCCACATAGGACTGGAAGTCGAAGATCGCGATCTTGCCGACCTGGGCGCCCGGAATGCCGGCCTCACCGGTCAGAGCGCCAAGAATGTCGCCCGGACGCACCTTGTCCTTGCGCCCGCCAGCGATGCACAGCGTGCTCATCGGCGGTTGCAGCGGGGCACCGCCCTGGGACTTGAGGTTGTCCACCTGATCCCAGTTCAGCGGGGTTTTCTGCAGTTGTTCGATGGCTTGCGCGCGATGCGCTTCGGACGGCGCCACCAGGCTGACTGCGATGCCTTTCTCGCCCGCGCGCCCGGTACGGCCCACGCGGTGAATGTGGATTTCCGAGTCGCGGGCCAGTTCGACGTTGATCACCATGTCCAGCGAGTCGATGTCCAGGCCACGGGCGGCGACGTCGGTGGCAACCAGCACCGAAGTGCTGCGGTTGGCGAACATCGCCAGGACCTGGTCGCGATCACGCTGTTCCAGATCGCCGTGCAGGCCGACGGCGGAAATACCCTTGGAGGTCAGGTGATCGACGGTTTCCTGCACTTGCTGCTTGGTGAAGCAGAAGGCCACGGTGGAGGCCGGACGGAAGTGGTGCAGAACCTTGGTCACCGCACTCATGCGTTCTTCCGGGGCGATCTCGTAGAAGCGCTGTTCGATCTGGGTGTCGTCGTGGAACGCTTCGGCTTTCACCGTTTGCGGATCGCGCATGAACTTCGACGCCAGTTGCTTGATGCCCACCGGGTAGGTGGCCGAAAACAGCAGGGTCTGACGACGGGACGGGGTCTGCTCGATGATGTCTTCGATGGCGTCATAGAAACCCATGTCGAGCATGCGGTCGGCTTCGTCGAGGATCAGCGTGTTGAGGCCGTCGAGGACCAGCGAACCCTTGCGCAGGTGCTGCTGGATGCGGCCTGGCGTGCCGACGATGATGTGCGCGCCGTGCTCCAGCGAGGCGATCTGCGGGCCGAACGCCACGCCGCCGCACAGGGTCAGGACCTTGATGTTGTCTTCGGCACGGGCCAGACGACGGATTTCCTTGGCGACCTGGTCGGCGAGCTCACGGGTCGGGCAAATCACCAGCGCCTGGCAACCGAAGTAGCGCGGATTGATCGGGTTCAGCAGGCCGATGCCGAACGCGGCGGTCTTGCCGCTGCCGGTCTTGGCCTGGGCGATCAGGTCCATCCCCTTGAGGATCACCGGCAAGCTCTGCGCCTGGATCGGCGTCATCTGGGCATAACCGAGGGAGTCGAGGTTAGCCAGCATGGCGGCGGACAGCGGCAAAGTATTAAAAGCGGTGGCGATGGTGGTCACGGGACTGGCCTGCAAAACAAAATGTCGCGCAGTGTAGCAGCCCCGTGCCACTTTCCTCGAAAGTTCTGGACGAACAGCGATTAATGTTCGATGTGTTCGTCCGGATGTTCATCGGGACGTTTGACGCGTCGGCCGTCCTCTTTCGAGAGTTGCGAGAAGATTGTCGCGGCCAGCATCGCCATGACACCCACCGTCACGAACGTCAGCTGGAACGCACCCAGCACGGTTTCAACGCCATCGTTGCCGATTTCCGCCGTGAAGCCGCCGAGCAAGGCACCGGCGCAAGCCACCCCGAGACTCAGCGACAACTGTGCAACCACCGACAGCAGGCTGTTGCCGCTGCTGGCGCTGGCGTCGTCGAGATCGATCAGGGTCACGGTGTTCATCGCGGTGAACTGCAGCGAGTTGATCGCGCCGAGAATCGCCAGCAGGCACAACAACAGCCAATACGGTGTCTGCTCGCTGACCAGACCCATGCTCGCCAGCATGATCCCCAGCGCCAGCGTGTTGCCGGTGAGCACGATGCGATAACCGAGACGTTCGATCAGCGGCCGCGCCATCCACTTGGCAAACATCGCTGCGGCGGCCAGCGGCAGCATGCTCATCCCGGCCTGCGACGGTGAATAACCAAGCGCCACCTGCAGCAGCAACGGCACCAGAAACGGCAACGCGCCGCTGCCCAGACGGGCGAACAGGTTGCCGATGATCCCTACTGCAAACGTCCGGGTCTTGAACAGCGAAGGCGCGAATAGCGGATTCTCGACACGTCCGGCGCGCAGCCAGTACGCCGCCAGACACGCCATGCCACCGAACAGCAGCAACATCACCCGCAAGTGCGGCAGATGCAATTCGCCAAGGCCTTCCATGGCGATGGTGATGAGAATCATCGCCGCGCCGAACAGCAGGAAACCGAGGCTATCGAAGCGCGTGCGCTCGGTGCCGCGCAGGTCGGGAATGAACTTCCACACTGCATAGCAGCCGATGACGCCGACCGGCAGGTTGATCAGGAAGATCCAGTGCCACGTCAGGTACTGCACCATCCAGCCGCCCATGGTCGGGCCGATCAGCGGGCCGAGCAGGCCGGGAATGGTGATGAAGCCCATGATCCGCACCAGCTCCGAACGCGGGTAGGCGCGCAGCACCACCAGTCGCCCGACCGGCAGCATCAACGCGCCGCCCAGACCCTGGATTACCCGAGCGCCGACCAGCATGGACAGGCTGCTCGACAGGGCACAGAGCAGCGAGCCGATGCTGAACAGCAGGATCGCGCCGAAGAAGATCTTCTTGGTGCCGAAGCGGTCGGCGATCCAGCCCGAGGCCGGAATCAACAGGGCCACGGTGAGCATGTAGGCGATGACCACGCCTTGCATGCGCAGCGGGTCTTCGGCCAGATCCCGGGCCATGGCCGGCAGGGCGGTGTTGAGGATAGTCCCGTCGAGGGACTGCATGAAAAAAGCGATGGCGACGACCCACGGCAACCAGCGGGCGGTGATGGCGTCGAGAGGCGGGCGGTTGGGCATGGAACCTCTTGTGGTGTGGGGCAGTGAGTGATCGTTCCCGCGCAAGGCGCGGGAACGATTTGTATCAGAGAGTCAAGGTCAGGCGGCTCACCAGCGCCCCCGGCAACAACGCCGACGAGGTATTGCGCTGGCTGTAGGTGCTCGCCGACAGCAGCAACTCGCGCTCGGCAGTCAGCGCTTCCAGTTGCGAACCCAGCAAGCTGTAGGCGCTGTCGTCGAAACGCATGGTGCTGACCGGTGCCTGAATCTCGCCATTCTCGACCCAGAACGTGGCAAATCGGGTCATGCCGGTCAGGCGCGCCGCCGGTTGATCGGAGAAGTTCAGGTACCACAGGTTGCTGATATACAGCCCGGTGCCCAGTTGCTTGAGAATCTCCGCTTGCGGCAGATCACCGGCGCCCATATTCAGCGCGCTCGGCGATTCGCCACCGCCGGCACCGTTGGCAGTCAGACCGTATTCGGCAGCACTGCGTGAACCTACCAACTGATCACCTGCTTTACCTTCGATGATCAACCGCAGATCGCTGCGCGGGTAACCTTCGCTGGAGAACGCCGGGCTCAGCGAACCGCTGACCTTCTCGTCGAGGGACACCAGTGGACTGAACGTCTGATCGCCGGCATACAGCTTCTGCAACGGACTGCTCTTGCTGGCAATCGACTGCGCCGAGAAACCGCCCCAACACAGCATGCCCATGATTTCTTCCAGGGCTGCCGGTGCCAGATAGGCGCGGTATTGTCCCGGTGGCAGGGTGCGCAACGGGCGACCGAGGAACTCGAGTTGTTCGCGGGCCTGCTGGATGCGTCTGGCGAAATCTTCGCTGTTCCAGTCATGTCCGGCGTAGCTGGCCTTCACTGCTTCGCCGTTTTCGTGGAACAGGCTGAAATCGAAGTTGAAGCTGTTGGCCTGATGCCAGCCGAACGCGCCGGAAGAACTGGCGAAACCACGGCTGATCGGGCCGGCGGCATAGAAGCCGACCAGATCCAGCCCTTCGGCCGCTTGAGCGATTTCAGCCACGACCTGTTCGGTGTCCGGCAACGGATGTTCCTGCACGTTCTGGCTCTGCCAGCCGTTGTGGTTGAGCAGCAGGTATGGATCCTGTGGCAGCAACGGCAAGGTTTCGCGCAGTTGTTGCAAGCCTTCGGCGAGGCGTTGCAGGTCGGTGGCCTGCTCACCGGACAGGGTGATGTGCAGGTCGGCATGCCGCCCGTCGTCGATCAGTTTCAGGCCGATATTCGCCTGTTGCACTTGCCCGGCCTGCCGCACCTTGGCGTGGTTGAAACGCACGAAGGCCGACGATTCGGCGTCGTAACTCAGCGTGAACTGTTCCGGCTCGCGCACGGCATCGCGCAGCCAGTCGACCAGCACCTTGAAGGCCTCGACCTGGCTCTTGGAAATACTCATCAGGCGTCTCCCCCAAACACATCAACATTGCTGAACACGCAGGCCGGTGAAGCGTGGCCGACGCGAATCACCTGGTTCGGTTCGCCCTTGCCGCAGTTCGGCGTGCCCAGCACCTGGGTGGTGCCGGCGTTGCCGACCGCGCGCAGGCTCTTCCAGAAGTGCGCGGAAATGCCCCGGTAGTTCGGATTCTTCACGACGCCCTTGAGTTCGCCGTTTTCAATCAACTGGCCCCATTCGCAGCCGAACTGGAATTTGTTGCGTGCATCGTCGATCGACCACGAACGGTTGGTGCTCATCAGAATGCCGTTTTCAATCCCGCCGATCAGTTGCTCCAGCGACTGGTCGCCCGGTTCGATGTTGAGATTGGCCATGCGGTCGATCGGCGGTCGGTTCCAGCCGCAGGCGCGGCTGTTGGCGACACCGTCGAGTCCCGCGCGGAACTGCGACAGCGCACCGCCCAACGGCCGCACCAGCAGACCTTCGCGAATCAGGAATTGCTTGCTGGCCCTGGTGCCGTCGTCATCGTGGCCGTAACTCGCCAGCTCTTCGGGAATGTCCGGATCGAAGGTCACGTTGAGCAGTTTCGAGCCGTATTGCAGGCTGCCAAAATCCGAGGCTTTGACGAAGCTGGTGCCGGCGTAATTACGCTCGTCGCCGAGAATCCGGTCGAGCTCCAGCGGATGGCCGATGGATTCGTGGATCTGCAGCATCATCTGATCGGGCATCAACAGCAGGTCGCGCGGGCCTTGCGGGGTATTTGGCGCGAGCAGCAGTTGCAGCGCCTGATCGGCGACTTGCGGGCCGGCGCCGATCAAGCCGCAGCGGCTGATCACGTCGGCGCCGCCCTGCTGGCCGAAGTTCTCGCGGCCGAGGCTGCGGGTCTGGCTGTCGTTGCCGTCGTAGGCGGTGACGTCCAGGCCTGGATAAACGAAGCGCTGGGCCTGGCGCAATTCGGCCCCGGCGCTGCTCAGGTAGATCTGTTCTACGTGGGTGATGCCGATGCTCACTTGCCAATTCACCAGGCGCTCATCCTTGGGCACCGAGGCGGATTCCGCGCCGAGCAGCTCGAAGCATTCGCTCAGGGACGGGAAGGGTTGTTCCAGATTGGGTGAAAGGTAGTCGGCGCGGTCGCTGGACACCGGCTGCTGGCTCAGGTCGAGCAGGGCGTGCAGCTTGAGCCGCCGGGCCTGCTGTTCGGCGCGCTCGAGGGCGGCTTGCAGGCCTTGCTGCGACAGGTCATTGGTTGCGGCGTAGGCTTCGACGCCGTTGACGCGAACGGTGAGCATTGCGCCTTCGTCACGGCTCAGGCTCGGCGGTTCGGCGACGTTCTTGCGCACCGACAGGTACTGGCCGGACTCGCGTACATACCGCAGGGAAAAAAACTCGGCGCCCGTGCGCAAGGCAGCGAAGCGCTGCTTGAGCTGGGGGTGGAAATCGAACATCAGGGAACCTCCTTGTTATGGGAGTAGCGGCGAAGCGGATTCGGCGGGGAGGGGTGAAACGATTGCGCGAGGACTAGAGTAGGCCTGCGTGGGGGTAGGATCAAGTGAAGAGGGGGCGTAGGAGGATTTACTGTTTTAAGTCGGCTGATCGTTCCCACATTGCATGGGAACGATCACCGCCTGGTATTACGACTTACTGGGCAACAGCGCTCATATCACGCAGTGCCTTGCCTTTCACCGGCGCATCGCCAGCGACGTAGTACGGCGCCTTGCTGCGTGGCAGTGGCTGACGGCCACGGATCTTGTCGGCGATTTTCTCGGCCATCATGATCGTCGGCGCGTTCAGGTTGCCGGTGGTGATGATCGGCATGATCGAGGCATCGACCACACGCAGGCCCTGCATTCCATGCACGCGGCCCTGACCGTCCACGACCGCCATCTCGTCGGTGCCCATCTTGCACGAGCAGGACGGGTGGAACGCGGTTTCGGCGTGCTCGCGGATGAACTTGTCCAACTGCTCATCGGTTTGCACTTCGATGCCCGGGCTGATTTCGCGGCCACGGAAAGCATCCAGTGCAGGCTGTTGCATGATTTCACGGGTCAGGCGGATGCCGTCGCGAAATTCCTGCCAGTCCTGCTCGGTCGCCATGTAGTTGAACAGGATGCTCGGGTGCTGGCGCGGATCCTTGGATTTGATCTGGATGCGACCACGGCTCGGCGAACGCATGGAACCCATGTGCGCCTGGAAGCCGTGCTCTTTCACACCGTTGCTGCCGTTGTAGTTAATCGCTACCGGCAGGAAGTGGTACTGGATGTTCGGCCATTCGAATTCCGGACGGGTGCGGATGAAACCGCCGGCTTCGAACTGGTTGCTGGCGCCGATGCCGGTGCCGTTGAACAGCCATTCGGCACCGATGGCCGGCTGGTTGTACCAGAGCAGCGACGGGTACAGCGAAACCGGTTGGGTGCAGGCGTATTGCAGGTACAGCTCGAGGTGATCCTGCAGGTTTTCGCCGACGCCCGGCAGATCGTGAACAACCGGGATGTCGAGGCTTTCCAGCAGTTTCGCCGGGCCGACGCCGGAGCGTTGCAGCAGTTGCGGCGAAGCGATGGCGCCGGAGCAGACGATGACTTCTTTGCGGGCGCGGGCTTCAACGCGCTCTTCGGCAGCGCCGACCAGGTAACGCACGCCGATGGCGCGCTTGCCTTCGAACAGAACCTTGTCAGTCAGGGCGTGAGTGACGATGGTCAGGGTCGAACGCTTCTTGGCCACGTCCAGGTAACCACGGGCGGTGGAAGCGCGACGGCCTTTCGGCGTCACGGTGCGGTCCATCGGGCCGAAACCTTCCTGCTGGTAGCCGTTGAGGTCTTCGGTGCGCGGGTAACCGGCCTGTACGCCAGCTTCAACCATCGCGTGGAACAGTGGGTTGTTGCCCGCCTTCGGCGTGGTCACGCTGACCGGACCGTCGCCACCGTGGTAGTCGTTCGGGCCGATGTCACGGGTTTCCGCTTTACGGAAGTACGGCAGGCAGTCGAGGTAGGTCCAGTCTTCCAGGCCTGGCAGTTTTGCCCAGCCGTCGTAGTCCATCGCGTTGCCACGGATGTAGCACATGCCGTTGATCAGCGAGGAACCGCCGAGGCCCTTGCCGCGACCGCATTCCATCCGGCGACCGTCCATGTGTGGCTCTGGATCGGTTTCGTATGCCCAGTTGTAGCGACGACCTTGCAGCGGGAAGGCCAGAGCGGCCGGCATTTGCGTGCGGAAGTCGAAACGGTAGTCCGGGCCGCCGGCTTCGAGCAGCAGGACGGTCACGCCTTCGTCTTCAGTCAGACGGGTCGCCAGGGTGTTACCGGCAGAGCCGGCACCGACGATGATGTAATCGAATTCTTGGGACATTGAATGCACCCTCTTTGAAAGTTGGTCAGGTCAGACAGCCAGCGCTTCCCTTGTGGGAGCGGCGAGCAGACATGCCCGCGAAGGCGGCTTCGCGGGCAGCGCACGATGGCGGGTCTTAGAACACCGAGACGTAATCGCCCAGTTCAACCTGTACCGATTTGATGCGAGTGAAGTTGTTCAGCGAGCTGATGCCGTTCTCACGACCAACGCCCGACTGCTTGTAACCGCCAACCGGCATTTTTGCGTCGGACTCGCCCCAGGCGTTGATCCAGCAGATACCGGCTTCCAGTTGGTGAATCACGCGGTGGGCGCGGTTCAGGTCGCGGGTGACGATACCGGCGGCCAGGCCGAAGTCGGTGTCGTTGGCGCGGCGGATCACTTCTTCTTCGGTTTCGTAGGTCAGGATCGCCATCACCGGGCCAAAGATTTCTTCACGGACGATGGTCATGTCGTCGGTGCAGTCGGTGAACACGGTCGGAGCCACGAACGCGCCCTTGGCGAATTCGCCGTCGGTCATGCGCTCGCCGCCGCACAGAACGCGGGCGCCTTCTTCTTTACCCTTGGCGATGTAGCCCAGCACGTTTTCCATGTGAGCGAAGCTGACCAGAGGGCCGAAGTTGGTGTTTTCGTCTTCCGGGTTGCCAACGCGGATGCGGGCAACGCGCTCGACGATCTTGGCTTCGAAAGCGGCTTTCAGGTGGCTCGGAACGAACACGCGAGTGCCGTTGGTGCAGACCTGACCGGAGCTGTAGAAGTTGGCCATCATCGCGGTGTCGGCGGCGCGATCCAGGTCGGCGTCGTCGCAGATGATCAGTGGGGACTTGCCGCCCAGTTCCATGGTCACGTCTTTGAGCGACGAGGCCGAAGCGCTGGCCATGACCTTCTTGCCGGTGTCGGTGCCGCCGGTGAAGGAGACTTTCTCGATGCGCGGGTGCTCGGTCAGCCAGGTGCCGACTTCACGGCCGCTGCCGGTCAGTACGTTGAACACGCCGTTTGGAACGCCGGCTTCGGTGTAGATCTCGGCCAGTTTCAGGGTGGTCAGCGAGGTGACTTCGCTTGGCTTGAAGATCATCGCGTTACCGGCCGCCAGGGCTGGAGCGGATTTCCACAGGGCGATCTGGATCGGGTAGTTCCACGCGCCGATACCGGCGACAACGCCCAGCGGCTCGCGGCGGGTGTAGACGAATGCGGTGTCACGCAGCGGGATCTGCTCGCCTTCGATGGCGGGTACCAGGCCTGCGTAGTATTCCAGCACGTCGGCGCCGGTAACGATGTCGACGTACTTGGTTTCGGAGAAGGCTTTACCGGTGTCCAGGGTTTCCAGGGCGGCCAGTTCATCGTTGCGCTCGCGCAGGATGTCGACGGCGCGACGCAGGATGCGCGAACGCTCCATGGCGGTCATCGCAGCCCAGATTTTCTGGCCCTTTTCGGCGCTGACTACTGCGCGCTCGACGTCTTCCTTGGTCGCACGTTGCACTTGTGCGAGGACTTCACCGTTAGCCGGGTTGATGGCTTCGAAGGTGGCATCGCTGCCGGCGTCGGAGTACGCGCCATCGATGTAGAGTTTTTGCAGTTCGAAACGGGCCATAGTGTCCTCGCAAGTGCATAAGTGGTTGGCGTTGACCACCGCGATCAGGCTGCGGTGGCGTTCAGGGGCCGAGCGTTTTCTGTGTGCTCTAGCTCACCTTCTTGGCCAATTGGAAATCCATGTATTCGTAAGCGATCTGTTGCGCCTGCGCAGTGTCGAAAGCGTCTCCCGACAGCGCGCCGCGCAACCACAAGCCGTCGATGAGAGCTGCCAGTCCACGGGCGGCGCTGCGCGCATCTTCGAGCGGCAACACACGGCGGAACTCGCAGCACAGGTTGGAATACAGACGGTGATCGTTGATCCGCTGCAACCTGTGCAAAGACGGCTGGTGCATGCTGGTGGCCCAGAAGGCCAGCCAGGTTTTCATTGCCGGGCCATTGACCTGGCTGGCGTCGAAGTTGCCTTCGATGATCACCTGCAGATGCGCCCGGGGGCTGCTGTCTGCCAGCGCCTGACGGCGCGCGGTGACGTTCTCGCTGAGGACGCTCATCAGATACCGCATCGTGGCGGCAATCAGGCCGTTCTTGTCCTGAAAATAGTGACTGATGATGCCATTCGAGACACCGGCCAAACGGGCGATCAGCGCAATGCTGGCGTCCCCCATTCCGACCTGATCAACCGCCTGCAAAGTGGCTTCGATCAGTTGTTGGCGGCGGATGGGTTGCATACCGACCTTGGGCATCTTGCACATCTCCTTAGGCCTTCCGGCAGACGAAAAACGGCTGCCGGATTGAGGGCCAGTCTATTTTGTTTTGATTGAACGTTCAATCAACAAAGAATAAGATCTGCGACAAATCGTCGCTGCCTACAGCTTTTTCCTACGTGTAAGTGGCGATAAACCGACATCCGAAAATGCTCGAAACCTGCGCGGGGCAAGGCGCGGTTCGACGTTCGATGGACGTGTTGAATGGGCAAGACGCTCGAGGCCAGGTTTCGGATGAACGTCCGGACCTCGGCCACGACGGCGATTCGCGGTGCCATCTCTGCAGGTTCGGGCTTTTTTCGGGGTGTCTTTATATCACCCGCCGGTCGGCTGCCAACTAACCGATTGGTCGGGTTCCGTGTTGCCTTGTGTTCTTCTCTCGCACTGCCTGGAGCATTTGTGCCATGAGTTCTGCCTCGCTTATAAAGACCCCGCCCGAGAAGGTGACGGTCAACGGTTGGGTGTTCTACACCTCTACCGTGCTGATTCTGTTGTTGACCGCCATTCTGATCATCGCCCCGCAAGAGGCCGGCAGAATGCTGGGAGTGGCTCAGGCCTGGTTGTCCCGCAGCTTCGGCTGGTACTACATGGTGGTGATCGCCGCTTACCTGGTTTTCGTGGTGGGCCTGGCGTTTTCCTCCTACGGCAAACTCAAACTGGGTAGCAAGGACGACACCCCTGATTTCAGCTACGGCGCCTGGGCGGGGATGCTGTTCTCGTCGGGTATCGGTATTTCGCTGCTGTACTTCGGTGCCTCCGAGCCGCTGGATCACTACTTCAACCCACCGGAAGGCGCGTCGGCCACCAACCTGGCGGCACGTCAGGCTGTTCAACTGACCTTCCTGCACTGGGGCCTGCACGGCTGGGCGATCTATGCACTGGTCGGTCTGGCCGTTGCGTACTTTGCCTATCGCCACAACCAGCCGCTGGCCCTGCGTTCGGCGCTGTACCCGCTGGCGGGCGAGCGTTGGGTCAAGGGCGCGGCCGGTCACGCGGTGGACGGTTTCGGCATGTTCGTGACCCTGCTGGGTCTGGTAACCAACCTGGGGATCGGTTCGCTGCAGGTGTCCTCTGGCCTGGAAAACCTGTTCGGCATGGAGCACAGCAACACCAACCTGCTGATCGTGATCATCGTAATGAGCACCGTAGCGACCATCGCTGCCGTGTCCGGCGTGGAAAACGGCATTCGTCGTCTGTCCAACCTCAACATCATCCTGTTCAGCGGCCTGCTGATTTTCGTGCTGCTG
This sequence comes from Pseudomonas sp. stari2, assembly GCF_040760005.1. NCBI lineage: Bacteria > Pseudomonadati > Pseudomonadota > Gammaproteobacteria > Pseudomonadales > Pseudomonadaceae > Pseudomonas > Pseudomonas sp. Stari2. The sequence continues at coordinate 6,023,228 of NZ_CP099760.1, read as the reverse complement.
TTTGGCCCGACCCTGCACCTGCTCAACGGCTTCGTGCAGAACATCGGCGATTACCTCAACGGCGTGGTCATGAAGACGTTCGACCTGTACGTCTATGAAGGCGACAGTGCCAAGTCCGACCGCTGGCTGGGCCTGTGGACTCTGTTCTACTGGGCATGGTGGATTTCCTGGGCCCCATTCGTAGGCATGTTCATCGCGCGGATTTCCCGTGGTCGTACCGTGCGTGAGCTGGTGGCCGGCGTGCTGCTGATTCCGCTGGGCTTCACCCTGGCGTGGCTGTCGATCTTCGGTAACTCGGCGCTGGATCTGGTGATGAACCATGGGGCGGTGGAGCTTGGCAAGACGGCGCTGGAACAGCCGTCGATGGCGATCTATCAGTTGCTGGAACACTACCCGGCGTCGAAAGTCGTCATCGGTGTATCGATCTTTGTTGGTTTCGTGCTGTTCCTGACCCCGGCCGACTCCGGTGCGGTGATGATGGCCAACCTTTCCTGCAAGGGCGGCACTGTCGATGAAGATGCGCCGCACTGGCTGCGGATCTTCTGGTCGGTCGTGATCACCCTGGTGACCATCGGCCTGCTGTTTGCCGGTAACTTCGAAGCCATGCAGACCATGGTCGTGCTGGCCGGTCTGCCGTTCTCGGTGGTGCTGGTGTTCTTCATGTTCGGCCTGCACAAAGCCATGCGTCAGGACATGCAGATCGAACAGGAGCAAGCGCAACTGGCTGAGCGCGGTCGTCGCGGTTTCAGCGAACGTCTGACGCAGCTGGATCTGCAACCGAGCCAGTCGGTGGTTCAGCGCTTCATGGACAAGCACGTTACCCCGGCGCTGGAAGATGCAGCTGCACAACTGCGTGCGCAAAGCCTGGACGTGCAGACACTGGTGGGTAAATCCAAGCGCTGCATGGGTGTGCGGGTCGAGATGGAAGAGGGTAACCCTTTCGTCTACGAAGTGAGCCTGGACGGCTATCTGGCGACCCCGACCGAATCGGCCCAGTCCGATGAAGCGCGCCAGCGTTACTACCGCGCCGAGGTTTATCTGCACAACGGCAGCCAGGATTACGACCTGATGGGCTTCACGCAGGATCAGATCACTCGCGATGTGCTCGATCAGTTTGAAAGCCATCGGCAGCTCCTTGGCCGGGTCTATAGCTAAGCAATAATGGGGCGCGGTGTTTCTGTCTGACACATCGCGTCGCGTTCTTCGCGAGCAAGCTCGCTCCCACAGGTCCCGAGGTGTTCACGCCTGTCCTTGTGGGAGCAGGCTTGCCCGCGATGGGGCCATCAGATGCAAAGATGATTCACTCGATGTCCCAAAACAAAAACGCCGCGATCCTCTCGCGGCGTTTTTGTGTCTGTGGTACTTACCCCAGGTTCTTGCCCAACAGCGCGTGATACAGCTCGCTGTCCCCCAGAATGCCGACCACTTTGTTGTTGTCGTGCAGCACCAGTTTGTTGCCGGTCTGATAACGAATCTGCAACGCATCGCGCATGCCAATGTTGGAGTCCACCAGCGTCGGACGACGATCGAGGCCTTCCACCGCTTGCCCCGGCACCCAGTTCTGCAGGTCGAGCACCGAACCGTTCTTGCGTGCACCCTTGATGGTGTTGCCTTCGGCCAGATCCAGCCACGAATCGCCACCCGGATCGAGGCACACCGAACCGTTGATGCGTTTGCAATTGTCCAGGGTGCGCATCAGGCTGCGACCGCAGAGCACGTTCAGCGGATTGGTGTGGGCAACGAAGGTGCGCACGTAGTCGTCCGCAGGATTGAGCACGATCTCTTCCGGTACGCTGTACTGAATGATCCGGCCGTCTTTCATGATCGCGATGCGGCTACCCAGTTTCAGCGCCTCGTCGAGGTCGTGGCTCACGAACACGATGGTCTTGCTCAGCTTGCGCTGCAGTTCCAGCAATTCGTCCTGCAGACCCTGACGGATCAGTGGGTCGAGGGCCGAGAACGGTTCGTCCATCAGCAGAATGTCGGCGTCCATCGCCAGTGCGCGGGCCAGGCCCACACGTTGCTGCATGCCGCCGGAAAGTTCGTTGGGTTTCTTGTTGCGCCACTGGGTCAGGCCCACCAGCTCAAGCTTGTCGTCGACCAGCTTGCGACGTTCTTTCTCGGGACGACCCTGCATTTCCAGACCGAAGCTTATGTTCTCGCGCACCGTCAGCCAGGGCATCAGGGCGAACTTCTGGAACACCATCGCAATGCGCTTGGTGCGCATCATTTTCAGTTCGGCCGGGCTGCAGGAGGCGATGTCTATCTGTTTGCCTTCGTGCTCGACGAACAGTTTGCCGCGGCTGACGGTGTTGAGGCCGTTGATGCAGCGCAGCAGGCTGGACTTGCCGGAGCCGGACAGACCCATCAGTACACAGATCTCACCTTTCTCGATATCCAGGCTGGCTTTTTCAACGCCGACAATTTGCCCGGTCTTTTTCAGGATCTCGTTACGGGTCATGCCCTGATCCAGCAGCTTGAGTGCCTCGCGCGGATCCTTGGCGAAGATAACGTCTACGTTGTCGAAGCGGATTATGCTCATGCGTCACCCCCTACTTTGGCGTCGGGTTGTTTGCAGATACGGTCGAGCATGATCGCCAGCAGTACGATCGCCAGGCCTGCTTCGAAGCCCAGGGCGATATCAGCAGTGTTCAGTGCGTTGACCACCGGTTTGCCGAGTCCGTCGGCGCCCACCAGTGCCGCGATCACCACCATCGACAACGACAGCATGATGCACTGGGTGATGCCGGCCGCGATGCTTGGCATGGCGTGGGGCAGTTCGATCCGTGACAGCAGTTGGCGACGCGAGCAGCCGAAGGCCTTGCCGGCGTCCATCAGTTCTTCCGGGACATCGCGGATGCCCAGGTAGGTCAGGCGGATCGGCGCGGCGATGGCGAACACCACTGTCGAAATCAGGCCTGGCACTACACCCAGCCCGAAGAGGGTCAGGGTAGGAATGAGGTAAACGAAGGTCGGTACGGTCTGCATCAGATCGAGTACCGGACGCATTAAAGTGTAGAACATCGGCTTGTGTGCGGCGACGATGCCCAGCGGCACGCCGATGACCACGCAGACCAGGGTCGCGAACATGACCTGGGCGAGGGTTTCCATGGTTTCCTGCCAGTACCCCAGGTTGAGGATCAGCAGGAAGGAGGCGACCACGAACGCGGTCAGGCCCCATTTGCGTTGAATGAAGTGCGCGAGTACAGCGATGAGGCCGATCAACACCAGCGGGTTGAACCAGGTCAGCGCAAACGTCACGCCGTGGATCATCGTTTCCAGTGTCACGGCGATTGCGTCGAAGGTGCTGGCGCCGTGTTGCGTCAGCCATTCAACGAAGCCCGCGATGTACTGGCCTAAAGGGATTTTCTGATCAATCAGCATGGTAGTGAACGTCCGCATGCAAGGAAATAAACAGCCCGGACGGCCGGAGCCGTCCGGCATAAGCGATTACTGATTCAGCTTGGCTTTCACGGCCTCCAGGCCTGGTTTACCGTCAATGGTGGTCACGCCAGCGAGCCAGGTATCGAGTACCTGTGGATTCTTTTTAAGCCAGGCCTTGGCGGCCGCTTCAGGCTTCATCTTGTCGTCCAGGATGTTGCCCATCAGGGTGCTTTCCATGTCGACGGTGAACTCCAGGTTTTTCAGCAGTTGACCGACGTTGCTGCATTCCTCGACGTAGCCCTTGCGGGTGTTGGTCGCGACGGTCGCCGCGCCGAAGTCCGGGCCGAAGAAATCATCGCCGCCAGTCAGGTATTGAATCTTGAAGCGCTTGTTCATCGGGTGCGGTGCCCAGCCGAGGAACACCACGGCGGTGTCGCGTTTCTGCGCACGGTCGACCTGCGAGAGCATGCCCGCCTCGGAAGATTCGACGACTTTGAAGCCGGCGTCTTTCAAGCCGAAGGCGTTCTTGTCGATCATGCTCTGGATCAGGCGGTTGCCGTCGTTGCCAGGTTCGATGCCGTAGATCTTGCCATCGAGTTCTTTCTTGAATTTGGCGATGTCGGCGAAGTCATGCAGACCCTTGTCGTACAGTGCCTGTGGCACGGCGAGGGTGTATTTGGCGCCCTTGAGGTTGGTGCGCACCACTTCGACGGTGCCGGCGTCGCGGTAGGCCTTGATGTCGTTTTCCATGGTCGGCATCCAGTTGCCGAGGAACACGTCCATGTTTTTGCCGTCGGCCAGCGACTTGTAGGTCACGGGCACGGAGATCATGGTGGTTTTGGTCTTGTAGCCGAGGGCGTCGAGCACCACGCTGGTGGTGGCGGTGGTCGCGGTGATGTCGGTCCAGCCGACATCGGAGAAGTTAACGGTACTGCACTGCGCCGGTTCTGCGGCTTGAGCCAGCAGCGGCAGACTCAGCATGGCGGCCAACAACAACGACGGGGAACCTTTCATGGATGGACTCCTTAGTGTTTTTTTTGGCAGTGTTCCGACTGGACCACCGCACTTATAGGTTGCGGTTGGATGGCGTTCTGGAGACAGCTCTACCACGGCGCCTTGCAATCGAGTCGATACGATCATGTACCAGTGAAAATCTGACGCCTACAGGGTGCGTCGTATCCAGTACAGGGATGGTCGCATCCAGTGTCGGTGACGTCGTTTACAGCTTTTTTCAGCCCCGTTTGGCCATCTGAACCGCATAAAAACGGCGAAAACACGGGCGAAAACCGGCACGGCGTTAGTGGGCATGAGTGCGTCGGTGTCAGACGCCGAGCGACCCGAAAAAAGCCTGATGATGCGGGCATTCCGGCGGATCGCAGCTTGAGCGTAGCAGCTCCGCCAGCGGGCGCTTCACGCCCCGGACGGCACTCTCAGGAGCTCTGCATCAATGGCTATCAGCGTTTTCGACCTGTTCAAAATCGGCATCGGCCCGTCCAGTTCTCACACCGTCGGGCCGATGCGCGCCGCGGCGTTGTTCGTCGAGTCTCTGCGCGACAAACACCTGCTGGAGCAAGTGCGTCGAGTCGAGGTGCAATTGTTCGGTTCGTTGTCGGCCACCGGTGTCGGTCATGGCAGCGACAACGCGGTGATCATGGGCCTGATGGGCGAGTGGCCGGACGCAATCGATCCGTCGCAGATCGGCCCACGGATCCAGGCCCTGCGCGAAACTCACACCCTTTTACTGGATGGTCGTTTGTCGGTGCCTTTTATATGGGCTCGCGACATGCGCCTGATCGACGAGAACCTGCCATTCCACCCCAACGCCATGACCCTGGTTGCCGAAGGCGATCACGGCGAGATTCATCGCGACACCTACTATTCGGTCGGCGGCGGTTTCGTGGTCGATGAAGCACAGGCGTCCAGCGGTGTGGTGGATCTGGATTGCACCGAATTGCCGTATGACTTCTCCAGTGCCGTCGAGCTGCTGGAGTTGTGCAAGCAGAACAACCTGCGTGTCGCCGAACTGATGATGGCCAACGAGAAAGTCTGGCGCAGCGAAGAAGAAATCCGCGCCGGGCTGATGAAGCTCTGGCGGGCGATGCAGGATTGCGTCGAGCAGGGCCTCAAGCACGAAGGCATTCTTCCCGGCGGCCTCAATGTGCGTCGGCGTGCGGCGAAACTGCACCGCAGTCTTCAGGAATTGAACAAGCCCAACGTGATCGGCTCGACTCTCAGCGCCATGGAGTGGGTCAACCTGTTCGCCCTGGCGGTGAACGAAGAGAACGCGGCCGGCGGGCGCATGGTCACGGCGCCGACCAACGGCGCAGCCGGGATCATTCCGGCGGTGCTGCACTACTTCATGAAATTCAGCGAAGCGGTGACCGACGCCAATGTGGTCGACTATTTCCTCGGGGCGGCGGCGGTGGGGATTCTGTGCAAGAAGAACGCTTCGATCTCCGGCGCCGAAGTCGGTTGCCAGGGTGAGGTCGGTTCGGCCTGCGCGATGGCGGCGGCGGGGCTGGCGGAAGTGCTCGGTGCCACGCCGGAGCAGTTGTGCAATGCGGCGGAAATCGGCCTGGAGCACAACCTCGGCCTGACCTGCGATCCGGTGGGCGGTCTCGTCCAGGTGCCGTGCATCGAGCGCAATGCGATTGCGGCGGTGAAAGCGATCAACGCGGCACAGATGGCTCTGCGCGGCGATGGTCAGCACTTTATTTCGCTGGACCGAGTGATCCGCACCATGCGCGATACCGGCGCCGACATGCATGACAAATATAAAGAGACTTCACGCGGTGGATTGGCGGTCAGCGCGGTCGAGTGCTGATACACCGACAGCGTCGGACCAGTCAAAACTGCGCACCAAGTGAGCATACGATATAAAACGCGCCACCTTTTGGCGCGTCGCAATCAGATAAGAGTGTTTCCCACCCGCATGGCCGGATTCGCGCTGGCTACCGTCCGTCATCCGTGCCAGCGGTGACACTGTAGGACAATCCCCCGCAGCCCTGTTCCCACAAGTGCTACCGATCTGCTCACGCACGCCGGGGCAGGGCTTTCACCGCCGCTGATGGCACTTCGAACAGCCTTTCGTCGGACGGCTTGTATAGACGCGTCGCGACGTCGTTTTCAGGAGTTATTGAACAGCCATTCAATTTTAGGCATGGCAATTGCTCTGTCATAACAAAGCCCGTCTCACGCAAGAGAACGATGGCAATAACAAGAGCCTCCGCCTGAGGCCATCACCCGCTTTGTGTGAGGAGATACCGCGATGACGTCGTTCAACTCCGGGGCTCAACCCCAGAACCGTGCGCCTCAATCCATCGGCTTTCTGCTGCTGGACAATTTCACGCTGATTTCCCTGGCTTCCGCAGTCGAACCCCTGCGCATGGCCAACCAGTTGTCCGGTCGCGAGCTGTATCGCTGGACCACCCTCACCGTCGACGGTGGCCAGGTCTGGGCCAGTGACGGTCTGCAGATCACCCCCGACGCCTCCATGCACAAAGCCCCGGCCCTAGACACCATCATCGTGTGCGGCGGCATTGGCATTCAACGCACCGTTACCCGTGAACACGTCTCGTGGCTGCAGAGCCAGGCGCGCCAGTCCCGTCGCCTCGGCGCCGTGTGCACCGGCAGTTGGGCCCTGGCCTGCGCCGGCCTGCTCGACGGCTTCGATTGCAGTGTGCACTGGGAATGTCTGGCGGCAATGCAGGAAGCTTTCCCGCGCGTTGCGATGAGCACCCGACTGTTCACCCTCGACCGCAACCGTTTCACCAGCTCCGGCGGCACCGCGCCGCTGGACATGATGCTGCACCTGATCAGCCGTGATCACGGCCGTGAACTGTCCGCCGCGATCTCGGAAATGTTCGTCTACGAGCGCATCCGCAACGAGCAGGATCACCAGCGCGTGCCGCTCAAGCACATGCTCGGCACCAACCAGCCGAAACTGCAGGAAATCGTCGCGCTGATGGAAGCCAACCTGGAAGAGCCGATCGACCTCGACGAACTGGCGGTGTACGTCGCCGTGTCCCGTCGCCAGCTCGAGCGCCTGTTCCAGAAATACCTGCACTGCTCGCCGTCGCGCTACTACCTCAAGCTGCGCCTGATCCGTGCCCGGCAACTGCTCAAGCAGACGCCGATGTCGATCATCGAAGTGGCTTCGGTTTGCGGCTTCGTGTCGACGCCGCATTTCTCCAAGTGCTACCGCGAATACTTCGGCATTCCACCGCGTGACGAGCGCGTCGGTTCCAACACCACCCAGCAGGTGGCGATGCTGCCGCTGCCGCAGGCCATCGTGATGTCGCCGCTGTCCGGGCCGATGTCGGCGTTGAGCCAGGCGCGCAACGAGTCGACCTTCGCCAGCGTGCGCCTCTAAAACGAAAGATCGCAGCCTGCGACAGCGCCTTCAGGAAAGGCACTGTCGCAGGCTGCGATCTTTTTTTCGGTCAGATATCAGGCACGGGTCTGCTGGTATTGCGCCAGGGCCGGCAGCAATTGCTTGTCGATGGCTTCGCGCACGATCGGCTGGATGCTCGCGCTGCTGGTGTACATTTGCTTGACCATGGTGCGCAGCGTATTGGCGCGCACATCGTCCAGCCCCCGCACGGCACACTCACAGGCCTGCTGGGCAGACGAGCCCGACGGTACTTCGAATCCCAACGACTTGAGTTGGCCCAACAGGTCTTCCTGATCGATCAAATCGGCATACATCATGACGCGAGTCCTTCTTTGGCAACGGAGGTCGTGACTCGATTCTGGTAGGCCTGTACAGGCACGGCAAGGGCGATTTGTCGCAGTGGCCGCGACGACTATGAACAGGTCGTTTTCGGCTAACTCGCCGGCCAGGGGAGTGGGCACACTGGCCTCAGCTCGCTTCACGAAGGTTTGGTCACCCTCGGCATGGCAGCTCCTCAACAGTACCCTCGCCCCGATCCTGTCACGGCTTGTATCGGGGCTTTTTTTGCCTGCGAATAACTCAGATGCGGTTTAGCGTTGCAACACCAGAATCCGCGACAGCAACTCGTCCCGGTCGATGTAGCAGCCCTGAAAGTGCCGTGCTCCGGTGGTCGGGTCGAACGCGTTGCGCGCGTGCAGGGTGCGGCGGTTATCGAAGCACCACAACTCGCCCGGATTGAGTCGTTGCATCACCCGGAAACGCGGTTCGCGGGTCATGGCAATGAAGCGTCGATACGCTCGATACAGCAGGGGCATCTGCTCCACGGACGTGTCGAATGCGCCGCGCAGGAAGTTGGCCATACGGATTTCCGCGACCCGGCCCAACGCATCCAGGGCGATGATTGGCGCGAGGCAGCGATAGTCGCTGTGGCGGTCCTTGTTGCGAAACTCCACCGGGATCTCGCACAGGGCCTTGAATGATGCGGGATCTTCCTGACGCAACGCTTCGGCAATCGCAAAACCGTCGACGAAAATGCTCTCGCCACCCTCGGCGTCGTTCACCAGACAATGCAGAAATTGCAGCCCCGGTTGCAGCTCGCGGGTCGGCAGGTCGGTGTGCAATGGCAGGTTGAAAGCGGTGTAGGCATTGCTGTCGGCGTCGGCCTTGGATTGCACGTTGAACAGCACGCCGAAATTGCTCTCGCGGATGAACGAAATGCGCTGGGCGATCAGCTTCAGCGAACCGGGTTCGGTGGGCACGCCGCGCACCTGGGTCAGGCCGATGTCGCGTACTGCCAGCAACCATTGCAGCAGCGCAGCGTTGTCGTTCATCAGGGCTGAATAGTCGAACACCGGCAACTGCAAATCGCTGCGCCATAGAAACGGTTTTGGCTTGTTGGCGAGGCGCTCGACACGGGATTCGTCGTCATAGGCGTGGGCCCGCAGCCAACCCGCATCGAAGCGGCTGAGGTGGCCGTCCTGCCAGTCGATGCGCAGGCAGCCGTCGGTGTCGATATGCGCGGCGGAGGGTGACAGATCCGGCGCCGCATCGACGACCTCGAACACCTGCTCGCGGGTGACGCTGTAGACGCATTGCGGACACGGGCAGTTGTCGCGCAGCCAAACGTGGTGGAACGGGCTGACGCGCCCGTCGGCCCATTCGATCAGGACACGATCCGCCAGGTTCTGCACGCCGTTCAGCGCGCTGATCAACGGATAAGTACGGAAATCGGCAACTGCGGCGGCGGTTTGCATGGCGGCTCCTTGCGATGGATGGATTTACCGGGCTGGTGGCAGGGCGATGACCCGGCCGATGTAAGCCGGGGCGGGCAGGTCGGCCTGCTCGGCGACGATGGCTTGCAGACGGCTCAGGGTGCCCGGGGTGAACGGTGCCGAACGCGGCCCGGCGAGGTCGACGTGCAGCAGCATCTGTTCGTTGCCGGCCAGTTCCTTTTCACCGCCGGCCAGGTGCAGGCTGTGATAGAGATGCAGGCGTTTCTGGTCGTGGCCGATGATCTGCGTGCGCACTTCGACCTCGGCATCGAGCTTCACTTCGTGCAGGTAGTTGAGGTGCAGTTCGAGGGTGAACAGCGAGTTTCCGCTGGCTTCGCGGTTGTTGCTGTCCATGCCGAGACGATCCATCAGGGCGTCGGTGGCGTAGCTGAAGATCAGCAGGTAGAAGGCATCGCGCAGGTGGCCGTTGTAGTCGACCCAGTCGGGGATGATTCTGGTTTGGTAGGTGGTGAGGGTGGGCATGTTTATCTCCGGGCACGAGCGCTCCCACGCTTTGCGTGGGAGCGCTCAATCTGCAATTACTCGCTGAAACTCATTCCATGCTTTTCTTTGGTGGTCTTCACCGCCTCAAGCACCGCCAGCAGACAATCATCACGATAGCGCTCCAGCGCCGAAATACTGTGCCGGCCCAGTTGATCGCTGGTGCCATCCACCACATCGTCGATCAGCTTGTCGGTCAGTTCCGGTGCCGGCAGGTACGTCCACGGCAACTGCAACGCCGGGCCGAACTGCGACATGAAGTGGCGCATGCCGGCATCGCCACCGGCCAGGGTGTAAGTCAGGAACGTACCCATGAACGACCAGCGCAGACCGGCGCCAAAGCGGATCGCATCGTCGATTTCACCGGTGGTCGCCACACCGTCATTGACCAGATGCAGCGCCTCGCGCCACAGCGCTTCGAGCAGGCGGTCGGCGATGAAGCCCGGCACTTCCTTGCGTACATGCAGCGGGCGCATGCCGAGGGATTCGTAGACTTTCATCGCGGCCTGCACGGCCTCCGGTGCGGTGTTCTTGCCGCCGACCACTTCCACCAGCGGCAACAGGTAAACCGGGTTGAACGGGTGGCCGACCACGCAGCGCTCCGGGTGGCTCGAGCTCTCGTAGAACTCGCTCGGCAGCAGGCCCGAAGTGCTGGAGCCAATCAGCGCGTTCGGCTTGGCCGCTGCGCTGATCTTGCTGTGCAGGTCCAGTTTCAGTTCGAGGCGTTCCGGGGCGCTTTCCTGGATGAAGTCCGCATCGCGCACGCACTCTTCGATAGTCGTCACAAAACGCAGGCGATCCTGCGAGGCGCCCGGCGCCAGGCCGTTTTTCTCCAGCGCGCCCCAGGCATTGGCCACGCGTTTGCGCAGGGCCGCTTCGGCACCCGGCGCCGGGTCCCAGGCCACCACGTCGAGGCCATGGGCGAGGGCGCGGGCGACCCAGCCGCTGCCGATGACGCCGCTGCCCAGCGCTGCGAAGGTTTTGATTTCGGTGATAAAGCTCATGGTCACTTCCTGGAATAAGGCAAAAAAACGGTGGGCGCCAATGACCCGCCCACCGGGGGAAAGGGTGTTTTCAGCCGCGCTGGGTCAGGCCCATCTTCTTGCGACCTTCTGCCGGGGTCAGCACCCGGGCGCCGAGGCGGCTGAGGATCTCGGTGGCGCGTTCGACCAGTTGGCCGTTGGTCGCCAGCACGCCTTTGTCCAGCCACAGGTTGTCCTCCAGGCCGACCCGCACGTTGCCGCCAAGCAGCACCGCTTGCGCCGCCATCGGCATCTGCATGCGGCCGATGCCGAAGCCCGCCCAAACGGCGTCGGCGGGCAGGTTGTCGACCATGGCTTTCATGGTGGTGGTGTCGGCCGGTGCGCCCCACGGGATGCCCAGGCACAGCTGGAACAGCGGGTTGTCCAGCAGGCCTTCCTTGATCATCTGTTTGGCAAACCACAGGTGACCGGTATCGAAAATCTCCAGCTCCGCCTTCACACCCAGCTCGGTGATGCGCTTGGCACCGGCGCGAAGTTGCGCAGGAGTGGAAACATAAATGGTGTCGCCGTCGCCGAAGTTCAGGGTGCCGCAATCCAGGGTGCAGATTTCCGGCAGCAGCTCTTCGACGTGGGCCAGGCGGGTCAGCGGGCCGACCAGATCGGTGTTCGGGCCGAATTCCATCGGGCTCTCGCCCGGTCCGATCTCCAGGTCGCCACCCATGCCGGCGGTGAGGTTGACGATGATGTCGACGTCGGCTTCGCGGATGCGCTCCATGACTTCGCGGTACAGCGCCACGTCACGGCTGAACTTGCCGGTCTGCGGGTCGCGGACGTGGCAGTGCACGACCGTGGCGCCGGCCTTGGCCGCTTCTACTGCGGCGGCGGCGATTTGCTTCGGGGTGACCGGCACGTGAGGGCTCTTGGCGGTCGTGTCGCCAGCACCGGTGAGTGCGCAGGTGATGATGACGTCGTGGTTCATGGTGCGTTTTCCTTAAGGCGTGATGGGTCTGTTCGCAGCCCTGGGCGGGCTGCGAAGCGGTTCGTTCGTTGCGGTTTATTTGCTGGTGAGCTGGAGGTTTTCAGCCGCCGGTTTGCCATCGAAGGTGGTTACGCCTTCGAGCCAGCGCTGTTTGTCCTGCGGGTGATCCTTGAGCCATTGTCTGGCCGATTCGAAAGCGTCCTTGTGATCGAGCAGCGGCTGCATCATCCGGCTCTCGTCTTCGGCGGTGAACGTCAGGTTGCTCAGCAGGCGACCGACGTTCGGGCATTGTTCGGCGTATTTCGGCGCGGTGACGGTCCACACGGTTGCCATGCCTTCGTTCGGGCCGAGGGCGTCTTCGCTGCCGGTCAGATAAGTCATCTGCACGTTGACGTTCATCGGGTGCGGCGCCCAGCCGAAGAACACCACGGCTTCCTTGCGGCGCACGGCGCGGTCGACGGCGGCGAGCATGCCGGCCTCGCTGGACTCCACGAGCTGGAACTTGCCGAGGCCGAACTGGTTTTTGGCAATCATCGCCTTGATCTGGGTGTTGGCGCCCGAGCCAGGCTCGATGCCGTAGATCTTGCCGCCCAGTTCTTTCTCGAACTTGGCGATATCGGCGAAGGTTTTCAGACCCTTGTCCGCCAGATAGGTCGGCACGGCGAGGGTGGCGCGGGCGTCTTTCAGGCTCGGCGCCGGAAGAACCTTGACCTGATTGGCATCGACGAATGGGGTGATGGTCTGGGTCATCAGCGGGTTCCAGTAGCCGAGGAACAGATCCAGACGCTGGTCGCGGATGCCGGCGAAGATGATTTGCTGAGAGGCGCTGGTTTGTTTGGTGCTGTAGCCGAGGCCGTCGAGCAGAACCTGGGTCATGGCGCTGGTGGCGATCACGTCGGTCCAGTTCACCACACCCATGCGTACGTTCTGGCACGACGCAGGTTCGGCCGCCATGACACTGGCGCTTAAAAACGCGGTACCGCTGAGTGCGAGAACACAGCTGCTGATCAGTCGTTTCATGTCGGGTTCCTCGGCAGGTCGTTATTGTGGGTTCCGGCATCTGTCGTGCCGGTGATGCCAAATTACGCAGCAATGCACCGATGAAAACGCACTGCGGCGACCAGCTCTTGCACTGCAGCGACCTGTGCTCTTGAATGCCGCCGACAACTGGCGTATCAACGTTGCACGCTACCCGCTAACCGAGTGCGCGCCATGTCCCAGGATTTCTACTTTCTGTTGATGCCGGGTTTTTCCGCCATCGGTTTCATCTCTGCGATCGAACCGCTGCGGGTGGCCAACCGCTTTCGCGGCGAGCTGTACCGCTGGCACGTCTTGAGCGCCGATGGCGGGGCGGTGCTGGCGAGCAACGGGATGTCGGTCAACGCCGATGCGGCGCTGGAGCCGCTGAAGAAAGGGGCGACGTTGCTGGTGGTCGCCGGTTTCGAACCCCTGAAATTCGCCACCCCGGCGCTGGAGCATTGGCTGCGACGGCTGGACAACGAAGGTGTGACCCTCGGCGCCATCGATACCGGCAGCTTCGTCCTCGCCGAGGCGGGTCTGCTCGATGGCCATCGCCTGACCCTGCACTGGGAAGCCATCGACGCCTTCAAGGAATCTTATCCACAGCTCAGCGTCACTCAGGAGCTGTTCGAGATCGACCGTCGGCGCATCACCTCCGCCGGCGGTACCGCTTCCATCGACCTGATGCTCGACCTGATCGCCCAGGCCCACGGCCCGCAACTGGCGATCCAGGTCAGCGAGCAATTCGTGCTCGGCCGCATTCGTCCGCGCAAGGACCACCAGCGCATGGAAGTCGCCACGCGTTACGGCATCAGCAACAAGAAGCTGGTGCATGTGATCGGCGAAATGGAGCAGCACAGTGAACCGCCGCTGACCACCCTGGAGCTGGCGGAGTCGATCAAGGTGACGCGGCGGCAACTGGAGCGGTTGTTCCGCCTGCACCTGAACGACACACCGAGCAATTTCTATCTGCGGCTAAGGCTGGAAAAGGCCCGGCAGCTGTTGCGCCAGACTGACATGAGCGTGCTGGAAGTCAGCATCGCCTGCGGGTTTGAATCGCCGTCCTATTTCACCCGCAGCTATCGGGCGAAGTTTGCCCGATGTCCACGAGAGGACCGGCGACGGGAGGCCGTTTGACGAACGATTATAGTTAATTATACTTTTAGGTATAAATTACAGTCGTTTGAATAATTGAGTGTAAAACCATGTCCAGAAACAACGGCTTCGTCTTCCGCCGCCCCGCCCTGGCACGCAGTGTTGCCGATGGACTGGTGGGTGCAGGTCTGCAGGATTTTACCTCCGGCCTTTTTCTGGCAGCGCCGCGTCGCACGGGCAAAAGTACCTTTCTGCGGGAGGACCTGATCCCGGAATGCCAGGCCCGAGGCTGGCTGACGGTTTACGTCGACCTGTGGGCCGACAAGGAAAAAGACCCTGCCGACTTGATCGCCAGTGCCATTGCTGGCGCGTTGATCCCTTTTGAAAAGGGCATCCGCAAACTGGCGAAGAATATCGGCATCGAAAAACTCAGCTTTCTGCGCACCTTGTCCTGGGATTTCACCAAGCCGCAACTGCCGGCCGGTGCGACCCTGACTCAAGCGCTGGAACTGCTCCACAGCGCCGCTGAAAAGCCTGTAGTGCTGGTGATCGACGAGGCCCAGCACGCGCTCACCACCGCCGCAGGCATCAACGCGATGTTTGCCCTGAAGGCTGCGCGGGATCAGCTCAATCAGGGGCGTGAAGGCGAGGGCAGCGGTTTGCATCTGGTATTCACCGGTTCCAATCGCGACAAGCTCGCCCATCTGGTGCTGGGCAAAAGCCAACCGTTTTTCGGCTCGAGCATCACACCCTTTCCATTGCTGGGAAAAGAGTTCACCCAAGCGTACACCTTGCACCTCAACGCCCATCTGGCCGAGACCAACCAGTTCAGTGCGGCTGATATTGACGATGCCTTTGAGTTGGTCGGGCGGCGCCCGGAAATGTTGCGCACCATTATTGGTGAAGTGGCACTGGAGCTGGGCGAGGCCAGCAATCTGGGGCAGTTGTTGCAGAGCCGTGCCGAATTGTTGCGCGCAGGTGTGTGGAGCGAGTTCGAGAGTGCATGGAACAATCTGACAATTCCCCAGCGCGCCGTACTGGAAGTGATGGTGGAGCGCTCACGAAACAACGAGCCTTTTGCACCGTTTACCGATAGCACGCTTATGGCCGTCAGCAAGGCACTGGAGAATCTGGGCAGCGACGTGGTGCCGGGCACCCAGACCATTCAGGCCTGTATCGATGCCCTGCGCGACAAGGAGCTGGTGTGGAAGTCGAGTCGTGGTGGCTATGCGCTGGAAGACAAGTCCTTCGGCGACTGGTTGAGCGCGCGCAAAGCGGGCTAGTTACTTCTTCACCAATGCCGAGCACGCTGCCTTGTAGGCTTCATGCTGATACTTGTTAAGCGTGCCCGGCAGCTCGAAATTGTGCTTCTTGGCCTGGGCATTGATTGTCTGCGGCGACAGCAGCGTCACCTCGCAACCGTCCAGCAACTGAAACACGCCCTCGATCTTGAACGTGGTCGGCCCACCGGCAAACTCGCCCTTCTTGCTGCGCTTCTTGATCGCGATGCGATCAATCGAGTTCTCGCGCACGAACGACGCCACTTGTGCGGCGAACAGTTTGACGTTGGCCGCCTCGTCGTCATCGTCCAGCGCGATTTTCCTGGTGTTCAAAGCGACATGGCTCAACACCGAACCGTCGAGGGACGCCACGGCGATGATCGCTTCACTGCCTTTGATTTCGATACCGCAGATGTTCATGTGAATCCCTTGATTGGCTGAGGAGGTGCAGCTTACAGCTCAAGCCCTCACTCCTGGCCTATCGACTCCAAAAACTCCGACCGCTCGTCACTCATCCGCGCCACGCAATCGTTCTGCGCAATCTTGAACGCCTTGCTGCCGTCCGTCGCCGGGAAGGCTTCGACGGCGCAGTCGGCGTCGCGGGTTTTCAGCCATTGTTGCTGGGCGGTCTTGAGTTTTGCGGTGATGTCGGTCAGTTGCGCCGGGTTCTTGCCGTAGGTCGCCTGCATGCGCTCGTTCAGGCTTTTGTAGTTGTCCTTGAGCAGGTCTTCGGCGGTGGTGCGGCTGTAGGTCGAGCACTCCAGGGTCTGGACGTCGTTTTCCACCGCGTCGCACGGGTTGTTGTCGGACTCTTCGGCGGCGTGTACGCCGGTCGCAATCAGTGCCAAAGCCAGGAAGATCGATTTCATTGATGTCGCCGCTCTAATCCAGTGGTGTTTCCGAGATGCGGCAGATTCTGGCTCAAGCTCGCGGGCTTGAACAGGTGGCTGGTCGGACCGGTTGGCGACGCTTTGTCGCGGATTGACGCTTTCGGCAATTCCCCTGTCGTTTTTGCACCCGGCTGGTCGCGCACCGAGGCATATGCTGGCCCCAAAGCGCCGGCAGACGATTCGGCGCATGAATCGCCAATAAGGGGACGCCTGATGAGCCCAGCCGAATTACACGCCGACAGCATCGTTATCGACGGTCTGATCATTGCCAAATGGAACCGCGAGCTGTTCGAAGACATGCGCAAGGGCGGTCTGACGGCGGCCAACTGCACCGTGTCGGTGTGGGAGGGCTTTCAGGCTACGGTCAACAACATCGCCGCCAGCCAGAAACTGATCCGCGAAAACAGCGACCTGGTGATCCCCGTCCGCACCACCGCCGACATCCGCAAGGCCAAGGAGCAGGGCAAGACCGGCATCCTCTTCGGCTTCCAGAACGCCCATGCGTTCGAAGACCAGATCGGCTATGTCGAGGTGTTCAAGCAGCTCGGCGTCGGCATCGTGCAGATGTGCTACAACACCCAGAATCTGGTGGGTACCGGTTGCTACGAACGTGACGGCGGCCTGTCGGGCTTCGGTCGCGAAATCGTCGCCGAGATGAACCGTGTCGGCGTCATGTGCGACCTGTCCCACGTCGGCTCCAAGACCTCCGAGGAAGTCATCCTCGAATCGAAAAAACCGGTCTGCTATTCCCACTGTCTGCCGTCGGGGCTGAAAGAGCACCCGCGCAACAAGTCCGATGAAGAGCTTAAGTTTATTGCTGACCACGGCGGTTTCGTCGGCGTGACCATGTTCGCGCCGTTCCTGGCCAAGGGCATCGATTCGACCATCGACGACTACGCCGAAGCCATCGAATACACCATGAACATCGTCGGCGAAGACGCCATCGGCATCGGCACCGACTTCACCCAGGGGCACGGTCAGGACTTCTTCGAATACCTGACCCACGACAAGGGCTACGCCCGCCGTCTGACCAACTTCGGCAAGATCATCAACCCGCTGGGCATCCGTACCGTCGGCGAGTTCCCGAACCTGACCGAAACCCTGCTCAAGCGCGGCCACTCCGAACGAGTCGTGCGCAAGATCATGGGCGAAAACTGGGTCAACGTCCTTAAGGACGTCTGGGGCGAATAAGCCGCCGCTTCCCGAATACTTTCCCCCGGCCGTCCGCGCCGGGGGCAACACCAAAATTTTTCTGGAGTTAAGTTTCCATGGCCAAGATCGCCCCGCAATTGCCTATTGAAGTCGACAGCGAGACCGGTGTCTGGACCTCCGACGCCCTGCCGATGCTGTACGTGCCACGGCATTTCTTCGTCAACAACCACATGGGCATCGAGGAAGTGCTGGGCGCCGAGGCCTATGCCGAAATCCTCTACAAGGCCGGCTACAAATCCGCCTGGCACTGGTGTGAAAAAGAAGCCGAGTGCCACGGTCTGGAAGGCGTCGCGGTGTTCGAGCACTACATGAAGCGCCTGTCGCAGCGCGGCTGGGGCCTGTTCAAGATCCAGGACATCGACCTCGACAAAGGCACCGCCAGCGTCAAGCTCGAACACTCGGCGTTCGTCTACGTCTACGGCAAGGTCGGACGCAAGGTCGACTACATGTTCACCGGCTGGTTCGCCGGGGCGATGGATCAGATCCTCGCCGCTCGCGGCAGCAAGATCCGCACCGTGGCCGAGCAGGTCTACGGTGGCTCCGAAGAAGGCCACGACGACGGCCTGTTCACCGTCAAGCCGTTGTAAGTCGAGGAACCCGCCATGGCTTTCGAAGCAATGTTCCAGCCGATCCAGATCGGCAAACTGACCATCCGCAACCGCGTGCTCAGCACCGCGCACGCCGAGGTCTACGCGACCGACGGCGGCATGACCACCGAACGGTACGTCAAGTATTACGAAGAGAAAGCCAAGGGCGGCATCGGCCTGGCGATCTGTGGCGGTTCGTCCGTGGTGGCGATCGACAGCCCGCAGCAATGGTGGAGCTCGGTGAACCTGTCCACCGACCGGATCATCCCGCACTTCCAGAATCTCGCCGACGCCATGCACAAGCATGGCGCCAAGATCATGATCCAGATTACCCACATGGGCCGTCGCTCCCGTTGGGACGGTTTCCACTGGCCGACCCTGATGTCGCCGTCGGGCATCCGTGAACCGGTGCACCGCGCCACCTGCAAGACCATCGAGCCGGAAGAAATCTGGCGGGTGATCGGCAACTACGCGCAAGCGGCACGCCGCGCCAAGGCCGGTGGTCTGGACGGCGTCGAACTGTCGGCCGTGCACCAGCACATGATCGACCAGTTCTGGAGCCCGCGGGTCAACAAGCGTACCGACGAATGGGGCGGCACCTTTGAAGGCCGGATGAAGTTCGGCCTGGAAGTGTTGAAAGCCGTGCGCGCCGAAGTCGGTGACGACTTCTGCGTCGGCATGCGTATCTGCGGCGACGAGTTCCACCCCGACGGTCTGTCCCACGAAGACATGAAGCAGATCGCCAAGTATTACGATGACACCGGCATGCTCGATTTCATCGGCGTCGTCGGCTCGGGTTGCGACACCCACAACACCCTGGCCAACGTGATTCCGAACATGAGTTATCCACCGGAGCCATTCCTGCACCTGGCGGCCGGAATCAAGGAAGTGGTCAAGGTTCCGGTGCTGCACGCGCAGAACATCAAGGACCCGAACCAGGCCACGCGGATTTTGGAGGGCGGTTACGTCGACATGGTCGGCATGACCCGCGCCCACATCGCCGATCCGCACCTGATCGCGAAGATCAAGATGGGCCAGGTCGACCAGATCAAACAGTGCGTCGGCGCCAACTACTGCATCGACCGCCAGTACCAGGGTCTGGACGTGCTGTGCATCCAGAACGCCGCGACCTCCCGTGAATATATGGGTTTGCCGCACATCATCGAGAAATCCACCGGGCCGAAACGCAAGGTGGTGATCGTCGGTGCCGGCCCGGCGGGGATGGAAGCTGCCCGTGTGGCAGCCGAACGTGGCCATGACGTGACCCTGTTCGAGAAGAAAGAATTCATTGGCGGGCAGATCACCACGGCCTCGAAAGCGCCGCAGCGTGACCAGATCGCCGGGATCACCCGCTGGTTCCAGCTGGAGCTGGCGCGGCTGAAAGTCGACTTGCGCCTGGGCACTGCAGCGGACGCGGACACCATCATGGACCTGCGTCCGGACATCGTGGTGCTGGCCGTTGGCGGTCATCCGTACCTGGAGCAGAACGAGCACTGGGGTGCCGCCGAAGGGCTGGTGGTCAGCAGCTGGGACGTGCTCGACGGCAAGGTCGCGCCAGGCAAGAACGTGCTGGTCTACGACACCATTTGCGAGTTTACCGGGATGTCGGTGGCCGACTTCCTCGCCGACAAGGGCAGCCAGGTCGAGATCGTCACCGACGACATCAAGCCGGGCGTGGCCATCGGCGGTACGTCGTTCCCGACCTACTACCGCAGCATGTACCCGAAAGAAGTGATCATGACCGGCGACATGATGCTGGAGAAGGTCTACCGCGAAGGCGACAAACTCGTCGCCGTGCTGGAGAACGAATACACCGGCGCCAAAGAGGAGCGGGTGGTGGATCAGGTGGTCGTCGAGAACGGCGTGCGTCCGGACGAAGAGATCTACTACGCGCTGAAGGACGGCTCGCGCAACAAGGGTCAGATCGATGTCGAGGCTCTGTTTGCGATCCAGCCGCAACCTTCGTTGAGCAGCAATGGCGACGGTTACCTGCTGTTCCGCATCGGTGACTGCGTGGCGCAGCGTAATACCCACGCTGCGATCTATGACGCCCTGCGGTTGTGCAAAGACTTCTAAAGATTTGCACATGACCCTGTGGGAGCGGGCTTGCCCGCGAATGCATTCTGTCAGTCACCGCTGCATCGACTGACCCGGCGCTTTCGCGAGCCAGCTCGCTCCCACAGGAACACGCTGAACGTGTTTCTCCAGGCTGTACTGGTGGGAGCTTCACCATGTTGAACACCCTTCTTCCAATCCTGTTGTTCGCAGCCCTGGCCCTCGCGGTGCTGGGGGCGTTGCGGCGGGTGGCCATGTGGCGTCGGGGCCGGGCCTCGAAGGTCGACCTGATCGGCGGCCTGTTCGCCATGCCCAAGCGTTACATGGTCGATCTGCACCACGTGGTGGCGCGGGACAAATACATCGCCAACACCCACGTCGCCACGGCGGGCGGGGCGGTGGCGTCGATCGTGCTGGCGATTCTGGTCCACGGTTTCGGCCTGCATAACCGCATTCTTGGCTACGCGCTGCTGCTGATGACGGCGGTGATGTTCGTCGGGGCGATCTTCGTTTATCGGCGTCGCCTCAACCCGCCGTCGCGGCTGTCGAAAGGCCCGTGGATGCGCTTGCCGAAAAGCCTGCTGGCGTTCTCGGCCTCGTTCTTCCTGGTGACCTTGCCGGTGGCCGGGATCCTGCCGGAGAACTTCGGTGGCTGGGTGCTCGCAACGATTCTCGGACTTGGTGTGTTGTGGGGTGTGTCGGAACTGTTCTTCGGCATGACCTGGGGCGGTCCGATGAAACACGCCTTCGCCGGTGCCTTGCACCTGGCTTGGCACCGCCGCGCCGAACGCTTCGGCGGCGGCCGTTCCACCGGTTTGAAGCCGCTGGACTTGAATGATCCGACCGCGCCGCTGGGTGTGGAAAAGCCCAAGGATTTCACCTGGAACCAGCTGCTCGGTTTCGACGCCTGCGTGCAGTGCGGCAAGTGCGAAGCGGCGTGCCCGGCGTTCGCCGCCGGCCAGCCGCTGAACCCGAAAAAACTGATTCAGGACATGGTCGTCGGTCTTGCCGGCGGCACCGATGCCCAGTTCGCCGGCAGTCCTTATCCGGGCAAACCAGTGGGCGAACACAGCGGTAATCCGCATCAACCGATCGTCAACGGTCTGGTGGATGCCGAAACCTTGTGGTCGTGCACCACCTGCCGCGCCTGCGTCGAGGAATGCCCGATGATGATCGAGCACGTCGATGCCATCGTCGACATGCGTCGTCACCTGACTCTGGAAAAAGGCGCGACCCCGAACAAGGGCGCCGAAGTCCTGGAAAACCTGATTGCTACCGACAACCCTGGCGGTTTTGCCCCGGGCGGGAGGATGAACTGGGCGGCGGACCTGAACCTCAATCTGCTCAGCGAGAAGAAGTCCACCGACGTGCTGTTCTGGGTCGGCGACGGCGCCTTCGACATGCGCAATCAACGCACCTTGCGCGCCTTCGTCAAAGTGCTGAAAGCGGCCAAGGTCGACTTCGCGGTGCTCGGGCTGGAGGAACGTGATAGCGGCGACGTGGCCCGACGTCTTGGCGACGAAGCAACGTTCCAGTTGCTCGCCAAACGCAATATCCAGACTCTGGCCAAATACAGCTTCAACCGCATCGTCACCTGCGATCCACACAGCTTCCACGTGCTGAAAAACGAGTACGGCGCGTTCGACGGCAACTACCTCGTGCAGCACCACAGCACTTATCTGGCGGAAATCATCCAGGCCGGCGCGCTGAACCTCGGTCAGCACAAAGGCAACAGCGTGACCTATCACGATCCGTGCTACCTCGGTCGTTACAACGGCGAGTACGAGGCGCCACGCGAAGTGCTGCGCGCCCTCGGCATCGAGGTGAAAGAGATGCAACGTTCCGGCTTCCGTTCGCGTTGCTGCGGCGGCGGTGGCGGGGCGCCGATCACCGACATTCCGGGCAAACAGCGGATCCCCGACATGCGCATGGAAGACATCCGCGAGACCGGCGCCGAACTGGTGGCCGTGGGTTGTCCACAGTGCACGGCGATGCTTGAAGGCGTGGTCGAACCGCGTCCGCTGATCAAGGACATCGCCGAACTGGTGGCCGATGCGCTGCTTGAAGACGCTGCGCCGAACAAGCCTGCCACCCCGGCCAAACGTGAACCTGCGGAGGCCCACTGATGAGCGACATTATCCGCCGTGACCCTCGCGCCGAATGGATCGCACGCAACCGACTGCACCCACTGCACGCGGCCATGCAACCGGCGCAACACAGTTGGATGGGGCCCAACGGGATCATCCGCAAGAACCTGCACGGCATCGGCTTTATCGGGCCGAACGGTATCAAGCGCATCGACCGCAGCGGTGCGCAACAGGGCGGCTCGGCCAAGCGCTCGGCCGCCGTTGGAGTGCAATTGCCGCTGCATCAGGTGCCGGCACCGGCGTTCTACATCAGCGTGGTGCCGGACATGGTCGGCGGCCGTTTGAGCAGCCACGACCGCGACCTGCTGGGCCTGGCTCATCAACTGGCCGGCAGCGACGGTGCGGTACTTGCCGTGGTATTCGGCGAGCACAAGGAAAACGCTTTCGCCACGGCCGGCGTTGACCGCTTGCTGGTGCTCGAAGGCGAAGAGTTCAACGGTTATGCACCGGAGCAACGCATCCAGGGCCTGCGGGCTGTGGATAACCAGTTCAACCCGCGTCACTGGCTGCTGCCGGACAGCCGCAGCGGTGGCGGCGAACTCGGTCGGCGCTTTGCCGCTGCACTGGGCGAGCGCCCGGCCACACGGGTGTGGCAGGTCAAGGATCAGCAATGCATCGGTCGCGCCGGTGCCGGGTTGCAGGATCTTGCCCGTTCGGTCGCACGGCTGATTCTGGCGTCCGCCGAATGTGCCGAACCGGTCAGCGAAACCCGTCACGAAGCGTTGCCGGTGGAGTTATCCACACCCGTGGCGCGCAGCCTGTCGCGGATCGAGGATCTGGGTGCCGTAGCGGTGGACCCGGCGGCGATTCCGATGGCCGAAGCCGAGTTCATCTTCTCCGGTGGCAACGGGGTCAAGGACTGGGAGCTTTTCCACAAGACCGCCGCCGCTCTCGGCGCCACCGAAGGCGCCTCGCGGGTGGCCGTGGACGACGGCTTTATGACCCGCGACCGCCAGGTCGGTGCGTCCGGCACCTGGGTCACGGCGCGGGTTTACGTGGCCGTGGGAATTTCCGGGGCGATCCAGCACCTGCAGGGCATCGGTGCGTGCGACAAGGTGGTGGCGATCAACCTCGATCCGGGCTGCGACATGATCAAGCGTGCCGACCTGTCGGTGATCGGCGAAAGCGCGGAAATTCTTCAGGCCTTGATCGCGGCGGTAGAGGCCTACCGCAACGAAGCCAAGCGCGATGCGGCTTAAGGAACGGTTATGAGCACAAAGATCATCAGTCTGGTTTCAATCGGTGCCCACCCGACCTCGGGCCGGCCGCGTCGTGCCGAACAGGATGCACGGGCGGTGGAACTCGGCTTGCAACTGGCTGGGGATAACCTGCAAGTGCTGCATGCCGGGGACATTGCGGAACCTGCGTTGCGCGCCTATCTGGGCATGGGGCTCGCGCAGATGCATG
This sequence comes from Pseudomonas sp. stari2, assembly GCF_040760005.1. NCBI lineage: Bacteria > Pseudomonadati > Pseudomonadota > Gammaproteobacteria > Pseudomonadales > Pseudomonadaceae > Pseudomonas > Pseudomonas sp. Stari2. Next base: position 5,999,523 of record NZ_CP099760.1, on the reverse strand, counting down.
TGCTGGAACAACCGGCCGGTGCGGATGCTTTACCGGCATTGACCGACTATTTGCGTGATGCCGGCGCTCAGGTCGTATTGACCGGCAGCCAGGCAGAAACCGGTGAAGGTTCGGGGATGCTGCCGTTCCTGCTGGCCGAAGGGCTAGGCTGGCCGCTGGTGGTGGGGCTGGCGCAGGTCGAGTCGATCAGCGAAGGCTCGGCACTGGTGCTGCAAGCGTTGCCCCGTGGGCAGCGCCGCCGGCTGAAGGTGCGCCTGCCGTTTCTCGCGACTGTGGATAACGCGGCGCCCAAGCCACGGCAAAGTGCTTACGGCCCGGCGCGACGCGGCGTTCTTCACGCAAAAGATGTGGAAGTGGTGGATGACGAATTGCTTGCAGTGGCGACCCTGCAACCGGCCAAGCCACGGCCGAAGCGGTTGAAGGTGATCAAGGCCAAGAGCGGGGCTGACCGGATGAAGGCGGCTACGGCGAAGGCTAGTGGGGGTGGGGGGCAGGTGCTCAAGGGCATCACCGCGCAGGCTGGTGCTGAAGCCATTCTCAAGCTGCTGATCGAAGAAGGTGTTGTCCGCTGAAAACCTTTACTGACCCTCTCCCTTCGGGAGAGGGCGGTTTACCCACAATCCCTGTTGGCGGATCTGTGGATAACGTGTTCGCCCCTCTCTGAACCCCTCGCCAATCAAGCCATACAGCCATCAGATCAAAAAACAACCAGCCTAACTTGCGGTTTTTACGAGCTTTTTCCCCAGGATAGCTCCCTGACTTGCCCCCAATCTCTGTTGGCGCTTCTGTGGATAAGATGTTCGCTATCCGCCAAGAGCCATATAAACCGTGGCTTACAACGATCTGATCAAAAATCGATCAATTCAGCCGTTTAACCCCACCAACCCGACGCAAACCCGGATTTATCAACGCCTCCAGAGCTTTTCCACAGCATCCGCCAAGTTACCCCCGAACTCTGTTGGCGCTTCTGTGGATAAGGTGTTTGCCATCCTCTGTAGGCCATGTATTCCGTGGTCTTCATGGTGTTGATCAAAAAACAGACAATCATCGCCGGAATCCGTGCTTCTGGATAAGTCACGGTTTTTCTTCACATAACCGTCGATATTTTTCCCGGTCATCCACAGTTGTCCCCATTTGCTGTGGGTGGCTATGTGGATAACTTGTTCGCCAAACCCTGCGAGTCCCGCCGGCTATAGTCCAAACGGTGATTGATCAGATTTCATACAGTTCTAAGAGCCTGCCTTGACTTCAATCCGGCCGCTGTCTTCACTCCAATGGCACAAGGACCGCCGTCACTTATCCACATCTGGTTCAGGGAGAACGCGTGATGGATACCCAGCCGCATCGCTTACTCCTCAATCCCCGCTTGCTGTCAGCCCCGAAGCCGCGCACGCGCACCTTGCGCCGTGCCGCCAATCAGCATGCCCGTCTATAGCGCCTGAATCCTGCCACTTCGTTGTATTGCCGCCGGGCCTGCCCCCGGAGGCCAGGTGCCCGTTCGCCCATCGATTGCAGGCAACCGCAGAGTTGCCCCACTGCCTGAGAGAGGAATCACCTCATGACACGGATCGCAACGCCCATCAGCGATATCAAGGAACACTACGACGTGATTGTCATCGGCTCCGGGTACGGCGGCGGCATTGCCGCGTCGCGCCTGTCCCGGGCCGGGAAACGGGTGTGCCTGCTGGAGCGGGGCCGGGAAATCCAGCCCGGCGAATACCCCAACACCATGATCGCCGCGACCGAAGAGCTGCAGGTGCACGACCCGGACGGCCACATCGGCTCGCGCACCGGGCTGTTCGATCTGCACGTCAACGCGCAGCAGAACGTGGTGGTCGGTTGTGGCCTCGGTGGCACGTCGTTGATCAATGCCAACGTCTCGCTGGAGCCGACAGCCGATGTGTTCAAGGATCCACGCTGGCCGTTGGCGGTGCGCGAGGACCAGGATGGCTTGCTCAAGGCCGGTTACGAAAAAGCCCGGGAGATGCTCAAACCCAACCCTTATCCGAACAGCGCACCGAACCTGCCCAAGCTCGATGCCAACAAAAAGTCCGCGGACTTCCTCAAGCAAGGCGCGAACTTTTACAAGCCGCCGATCAACGTAACCTTCGACAAGTTGCCGAACAACCTCAACCATGTCGGCGTCGAGCAACTGCCGTGCAACCACTGCGGCGACTGCGTTTCAGGCTGTAACAACAAGGCCAAGAACACCACACTGATGAACTATTTGCCGGACGCCACCAATCACGGCGCGGAGATTTTCTGCCAGGCCCAGGTTCGGTATCTGGAGCGTGATGGCAGCGGCTGGATCGTGCACTTCCAGTACCTCGACAGTGGACGCGAGAAATTCGACGCGCCGACCCTGTTCGTGAAGGCCGACATCGTCGTGGTCTCCGCCGGCACCCTCGGTTCCACCGAAATCCTCCTGCGTTCCCGGGACAAGGGCCTGGCGATGTCCGGCCAGCTCGGCGAGAACATGAGCGGCAACGGCGACATCCTCGGCTTCGGCCACAACTGCGAACAGACCATCAACGGCATCGGCTTCGGCACGCACTCGGCCAAGGAGATGAAACCGGTCGGCCCGTGCATCACGTCGATCATCGATATGCGCAACGAGGGTGATCGCAGCAGTCGCATGGTCATCGAGGAGGGCTCGATTCCCGGCGCCCTCGGGCGACCGATGGTGCCGGCGATGGCCGGGTTCGCCGAGATGATCGGGGTGCCCACCGACGACAGCTTCAGCGGTAAGGTGAAGTACAAGGAACGCGAAGCCGAAAGCTTCCTGCGCGGCCCGTACTACGGCGCGCTGCACAACATGCAGACCTACCTGATCATGAGCCACGACAGCGGCCAGGGCCGCATGGTCCTCGACAACAAGGATCAATTGCGCATCGACTGGCCGGGTGTTGGCGAGCAGGAAAACTTCAAGATCGGCAATGAACGGCTGTACCAGAGCACCAAGGCACTGGGCGGGATCTGGGTCGAGAATCCGATCTGGACCAAGTTGCTCAAGCACAGCATCGTCTCGGTGCATCCACTGGGCGGTTGCGTGATGGGTGAAGACGCCGCGCAGGGTGTGGTCAACCACAAGGGCCAGGTGTTCAGCGGCGCCAGTGGCAGCGATGTCTACGCCAACCTTTACGTGACCGACGGTGCGGTAATTCCGACGTCACTGGCGGTCAACCCGCTGCTGACCATCTCCGCCGTCAGCGAGCGCAACATGTGCCTGCTAGCCGCCGACCGGGGCTGGAAGATCGATTACACACTGCCTTCGGCGCCGCGCAAACAACCGGTGCCACCGACCCTCGGCGTGCAGTTCACCGAGACCATGAAAGGCTACTTCTCCCGGGCCTTTACCGCTGCGCAGAGTACGGATCTGAAGGTTTACGAAGCGGCGGCCAAACGCGGCGAGGCGGACAATTCGCCGATCGACTTCACCCTGACCATCACCGCCAACGACCTCAACCGGATGATCAAGGAACCGGAACACGCCGCGACCATCGTCGGCACGGTGATCGCCCCGGCGCTGTCGCCGCAGCCGCTGACCGCCAGCAACGGCGTGTTCAACCTGTTCGAGCAATTCGAGCAGCAAGTCGACACACGCCACATGAAATACGACATGAAACTGACCGTCGAGGACGGCAACGACTATTTCTTCAGTGCCTTCAAAACCGTGCCGGAAGACAACGGTGTACTGAATATCTGGCACGACACCAGCACTCTTTACGTGACGCTGTATCGCGGGCCGGACAAGTCCGGCGAGGTGATCGGATCAGGCGTGATGCACATCAAGCCGACCGATTTCGCCAAACAGATGACCACCATGAAAGTCCTCAATGCGCGCAACGAGCGCGAGCGCATCGAAGGGCTGGCGCGGTTTGGCAAGTTCTTCGCCGGGATTCTCTGGGAGAGTTACGGCGGGGTGTTTGCCGGGGACAAGTACTTCAATCCCGACGCACCGCCACGCTTGAAACGGCCGCTGGATGCGCCGACGCCGGATGTGCATTTCTTCCCCACCGAAGATGGCGTTCAGTTGCGCCTGACCCGTTATCAGGCCGGTAGCAAAGGCCCGGTGATGCTGGTGCATGGTCTGGGCGTGGGCTCGAACATCTTTTCCACCGATACGATCCAGACCAACCTGCTCGAGTTTCTGTGCAAGCATGACTACGACGTGTGGCTGCTGGATTTCCGGGTGAGCATCCTGCTGCCGGCGAGCAAGAAGGAATGGAACGGCGACCAGATCGCCCAGTACGACTTCAAGGCCGCCATCGCGCAGATCCAACAGCAGACCGGCGCGAAGGACGTGCAGTGCGTGGTGCATTGCTACGGTGCAACCACGTTCTTCATGTCGTTGCTCGCCGGTTTGCAGGGCGTGCGTTCGGTGGTCTGCTCGCAGATCGCCGCCGACACGGTGGTCGCGACGGCGACGGGGCTGAAGGCCGGTCTGCACTTGCCGGGGATGCTCGACGCCATCGGTATCAAATCCATGACCGCCTACGCCGACAGCAAGGAGAACTGGTTCAACCGGCTGTACGACAAGGCTCTAAATGGCTACGCGCGGATCGAAGCCCAGGGTTATTGCACCAACCCGGTGTGCCACCGCATCACCTTCATGTACGCCTCGCTGTACCGTCACGACACCCTCAACGAGACGCTGCACGACAACCTGCACGAGCTGTTCGGCGAGTCGAACATCGAGACCTTCGAACACCTGGCGCTGATCGTGCGCAAAGGGCATCTGGTGGACTTCAAGGGCAACGATGTGTACATGCCGCACTTCGACCGATTGACCATGCCGATCTGCTTCATCAGCGGTGCGGAGAACCAGTGCTACCTGCCGGAAAGCACGCTCAAGACCTACCAGCGGGTTTGCGAGAAACATGGGCCGGAGCGCTATAGCCGGCATGTGGTGCCGGGTTACGGTCACATCGACTGCATGTTCGGCAAGAACGCGGTGGTCGATGTGTATCCGATCATCCTTGAACACCTGGAGAAGACGGCCCTCGGTTGACCTGCAACCGGGTCGACTGCAATCGCTGGCAAGCCAGCTCCCACATTGGAATGCGATGCGTATTTGTGGGAGCTGCGGTGCGAGGACCCGACTTGCAAGCGATGGCGGTGTATCAGGCGCTAAATCTCTCCGGTCTGTACAAGGAAATGGATGACATGGACAGCTACATCCGCTGGTTTCAACGCTTCATCTGGCTCGGTATAGCGATGAACATGGTGTTCGCGATCCCGGCGCTGTTTGCGCCGGGGTTGCTGACATCGGTGGTCGGCCTGCCGCCGCAACTCTCCGACCCGTGGCTGGAAAATGCCGGGATGCTGCTGGTGGGTATCAGCGTGTTCTACATGCCCTCGGGCTTCAACGCACCGCGCTACGTGGTGCATTCCTGGCTGTGCGTGCTGACGCGGCTGATCGCCGTGGCGTTCTGGATCTACCTGATCGACACCAGCAGCCAGGGCTCGGTATTCGTGCCGATGCTGATGGGCGACCTGAGCTTTTTCCTGATCCTCGGCATCCTGCTGTACCTCGGCACCACCCCTGAAAACCGACCACTGGCCCTGCTGTGTGACGGCTGGCGCGAATGGCGGTCGGCGTGGGCGCGGCATTGGCAGAGTCACGCGTTCAAGGTTGGCACGCTGGTGGTGGTCGCGCTGCTGGCGTTCATCGGTTACCAGACCTGGTATCAGATGCTGCGCGTGGTTCCGGAGCAGGAATACGCCTCCGACGAAGATCACTACAAATACGCCGCGATTGGCCTGGGCATCGAAGCGCGGATCCCGTATTACCTGTTCTCGGTGCTGCCGCAGATGTGCCCGGAAAAGATGCCGAAACCCGGCGGCTGGGAAGTCTTCGGTTTCCTGTTCGAGAACGGCAAGGACCTGCCGATCGGCATGGCCAAGCGGCAGATCGGCTACCCGACCGTCGAGCCGAATTGCGCGCTGTGCCACACCGGCTCCTATCGGGCGAATGCCAGCGACGTTGCGGTCAATGTGCCGAGTGCGCCGGCCAATACCCTGCAACTGCAAGCCTTCCAGTGGTTCGCCTACGATTGCGCCAGCGACCCGAAATTCACTACCGACGCGGTGATGGCGGCGATCAACAGCAAGTTCCAGCTCGGCTTTTTCGAGCGGATCTACAACCGTTACCTGATCATCCCGATGGCCAAGACCGCACTGCTCAAGCAGAAACAGGCCTACGCCTGGCAGAAGCTGCGTCCGCCACAGGGACCGGGGCGTACCGACACCTTCAACCCGACGAAAATGGTGGTATTCGGCTTCCCGGATGACTCGACCATTGGCACCGTCGACCTGCCGCAAGTGTGGAACCAGAAACCCCGGGAATCGATGTACCTGCACTGGGACGGCAATAACAACAAGATCCACGAGCGCAACTACGCCGCCGCGATGGCCGTGGGGGCGACGCCGGAGTCGGTGCTGCCGCCGAGTTTCAATCGCGTGACCAATTGGCTGCTCGGACACAAGGCACCCGCGTGGCCGTGGGCGCTGGATCAGGCCAAAGTCGCTCAGGGCAAACCGATCTGGGAAACCAATTGCGCCGGTTGCCACGACTTCGGTCGCGTCGACACCGGGCAGGTCACCACCAATATCGACCAGCTCGGCACCGATCCGCATCGGCTCGACTCGTTCACTGTCGGACTGGTGGCGGCGTTTCACACCTTCAAGAAACCGCCGTTCGATTTCGGTGCCTACCGCAAGACCCAGAGCTACAGCAACACGCCCACCGACGGTATCTGGCTACGCGCGCCTTATCTGCACAACGGCTCGGTACCGACCTTGTGGGATTTGCTGCAACCGCCGGAAAAACGTCCGCAGGTGTTCATCACCGGCTCCGATGTGTACGACCCGGTCAACGTCGGTTTCGTGACCAGCGGCGCGCAAGCGAAAGCCTCGGCGGACTTCAAATACGACACGCGCCTGGAGGGCAATCACAACACCGGTCACCTGTATGGCACGACACTGTCGGACGACGACAAACGTGCACTGATCGAATTCATGAAAACCCTGTGAACCCCTACGGATAGAGGATTACGCCATGTCAGCGGTCGGTCATCTGAAGCATGAATACGACAAGGTCAAAGTACGCTTGCACGGTTTGCTCACGCGCATCGAAATGGCCTGGATGAAGCTCATCAGTGAACTGGAGCCCGAGGAGTTCCAGGCCATCATCAAGCTGCTCCAGCGCGGTCACGATCAGGCGCAGTACGTGCTCAAGCACGGAGAGTTGCCGGATGACGAGCCGGCCGTGCCGTGGGAGTTGTCCCACGGCTTGTCGATCCTGCGCATCGGTAACGCGACGCCGTTGCCGCAATCGCCCGATCAACTGCAAACCAAAGTACTCAAGGACGGCACACTGTTCGGCTGCCGCAAGTGGGAACTGCTGGATCTGCTGTGGAGCGAGGCGCTGCTCAAGTGGATCGAAAACCTGCGCCATCACGCGACCTTCGGCACCGATCCGGCGCTGGTGACAATGGAGCGCGAAGTAACGTTGGCGATTGCCGGCGACTGGGGCACCGGGCCGTTCAACAGCCACGCGCCGGCGGTGTCGGTGGCCAACCAGATGCAACTGGCCAATGCCGATTTCACCATTCACCTGGGGGACGTTTATTACGCCGGTACCCATTCCCAGGAAGACACCGACATGGCGGGTTGGCCGATGGGCAGCCACGGCTCGTTCACCCTCAATTCCAACCACGAGATGTACAGCGGCGCCCACGGTTATTTCAAAGAACTGGCCGCGCGTTTTCCGGGGCAGCAGGGCACCAGCTACTTTGCCCTGATCAATGACGACTGGCTGATTGTCGGGCTGGACACGGCCTATGCTTCGGACGTGATGAACCTGTACATGGACGGCACGCTGAACGAACCGCAAATCGCCTGGATGAAGGGCTTACCCAAACGCAAGAAACTGATGGTGCTCAGCCACCATCAGGGCTTCGATATCACCGGACACAACAAGACCGCGCTGTATCAACCCGTATGCGATGCACTGGGGCGCGAGCCGGATTACTGGTATTGGGGGCATCTGCACAACGGCATCGTCTATGCGCCACAGGGTGGATTGCATGCGCGCTGTGCCGGGCACGGAGCGATTCCCTACGGCACCACCAGCGAACTGAACGGGCATTCACGGATATTGTTTTCCGAGACGCAGGATGCGAAGGATCCGGACTATCCGCTGCGGGTGTTGAACGGCTACGCGAAGATCAGGTTGGTGGGGGAAGATATTTTCGAAGAGTTTATCGGGGAGGATGGGTCTGTGAGGTGGAAATCGAAGTGATCCGTTTGATCGTTCCCGCGCAGGACGCGGGAACGATCAATGACGCGAATCAGCCCTGAACCGGAACACCCTTGAGGTAAGGCGCAGGCTCGGCACCGAGGTTGCTCAGCATGCGCTCGCTGTACCAGTCGACGAAATTGACCACGCCGAACTCATAAGTCTTGGAATACGGCCCCGGCTGGTACGCGGTGGAGTTGATCCCGCGCTGGTTTTCTTCGGCCAGGCGGCGGTCCTGATCGTTGGTCGCGTCCCACACTTTGCGCATGCGCTCGACGTCGTAATCCACGCCTTCCACGGCATCCTTGTGCACCAGCCACTTGGTGGTGACCATGGTTTCCTGGGCGCTGATCGGCCACACGGTGAACACGATGATGTGGTCGCCCATGCAGTGGTTCCACGAGTGCGGCAGGTGCAGGATGCGCATCGAGCCCAGGTCCGGGTTCTTGATCCGGCCCATCAGTTTGGCGCAGCCCTGTTTGCCGTCCATGGTCATCGACACGGTGCCTTTGAGGAGCGGCATGCGCACGATACGGTTACGCAGGCCGAAACTGGCGTGGGCATAAGGGATCTTTTCGGCTTCCCACGCGGCAGCAGACGCGGCGACGTGGTCCTTGAACGCCTGGTCGGCACGCGGGTCGGTGACGTCGTCCCACTCCAGCAGGGTTTTCAGCAATTCCGGGTGCGAACCGTTGCAGTGGTAGCACTCGCGGTTGTTTTCCAGCACCAGTTTCCAGTTGGCCTTTTCCATCAAGGTGGTTTGCACCGCCACCTTGGTGTTTTCCATGTCATACGGTTCCATGTAGTGGTTCAGGGTCGACAGGAAGTCATCGATGGCCGGCGGATTCTCGGCCAGGCTGATGAAGATGTAGCCGCCGGCGGTCTTCACGTTCACCGGTTTGAGGCCGTACTGGTTCATGTCGAAGTCGGCGCCCATCTCGGTGCCGGCGAACAGCAGGCGACCGTCCAGCTCATACGTCCACTGGTGGTAGTGGCAGACCAGCTTGGCGACCTTGCCCTTGTCGCTGGTGCACAGGCGCGAGCCACGGTGGCGGCAGACGTTGTGGAATGCGTGTACCACGCCTTCGGCGCCGCGGATCACGATGATCGGGTTCTTGCCGATCTGCAGCGTCAGGTAGTTGCCCTTGGCCGGGATCTCGCAGGTCATGCCGGCGATCAACCACTCTTTCTGGAAGATCTCCTGCATGTCGATATCGAACAGGCGCTCGTCGCTGTAGAACGGTTGCGGCAGCGAGAAGGTGCGCTCGCGTTCCTGCAGCATTTGTGCGGTGGCCTTGCGTGCGGGTTCCAGCGGGTCGCCCAGGCTGATTTTTGCGGTGTCCATCGATGAATTCCTCAAGGCCATCTGCGTGGCCGCGAAAGTGGCTGATCAGGGTTGCAGCGCAAGGTGTAAAGAAACCGTTTGTGTTGAGGGCGAGTGTGGGGCCGGCGCTGCCCGGAACCTTATCCATGGGCGACATGGTGCAATCTGTTCCCGACGCGCAACCCCCGGTGGTTGGGGGCTGGTCGCGATAAGTATGTGAATGTCGCGGATAGGTAAACGGGCCGTTCGCGCTATACGCAGAATCGCCACATGAAGGCCGACAGTCGGCCGTGGAGAACAGCATGTCGAACAGCTTCCTGAATCCGGTCACCACCCAGACCTGGGCCAATGGCCGACACATCGTCCGTTGCGTCAAAGTCATCCAGGAAACCTGGGATGTGCGCACCTTCTGCTTCATGGCCGACCAGCCGATCCTGTTCTTCTTCAAGCCCGGGCAGTTCGTGACCCTGGAGCTGGAAATCGAAGGCCAGCCGATCATGCGTTCGTACACCATCTCCAGCTCGCCGTCGGTGCCGTACAGCTTTTCGGTGACCATCAAGCGCGTGCCGGGGGGCAAGGTGTCCAACTGGCTGCATGACACCCTGCATGAAGGTCAGGAGCTGGCGGTGCACGGCCCGGTCGGGCTGTTCAACGCCATCGACTTCCCGAGCCCGAAAGTGCTGTACCTCAGCGGCGGTGTCGGCATCACCCCGGTGATGTCCATGGCGCGCTGGTTCTACGACACCAACGGCAACGTCGACATGACGTTCATCCACAGCGCCCGCTCACCGAAGGACATCATTTACCACCGCGAGCTGGAACACATGGCGTCGCGGATCGACAACTTCAGTCTGCACCTGATCTGCGAGAAGCATGGGCTGGGCGAGCCGTGGGCCGGCTATCGTGGCTACCTCAACCACAAGATGCTGGAACTGATGGTGCCGGACTTCCTCGAGCGCGAAGTCTTCTGCTGCGGCCCGACGCCTTACATGACGGCGGTCAAGCGCCTGCTGGAAAACGCCGGCTACGACATGAAGCGCTACCACGAGGAATCCTTCGGCGCCACACCGCCGGAAGCCCGCGCCGATGCAGTGGAACAGGCCGAACAGGCCGCCGAAGCACCGGAAATCCCGGCGGCGGATCTGCACCTGGTGGAATTCACCTCTTCGGACAAGAGCATCCGCGTGGCTCCGGGCGAGACCGTGCATGCGGCGGCGGCGAAGGTCGGCCTGATGATCCCGAAAGCCTGCGGCATGGGGATCTGCGGGACATGCAAGGTGCTCAAACTCGGGGGCGAGGTGGAGATGGATCACAACGGCGGGATTACCGAGGACGACGAGGCGGAGGGGTACATTCTTTCTTGCTGCAGCGTGCCGAAGGGGGATGTTCGGATCGAGTTTTAAGTAGGTTTGCATCTAGGGCGATCTCCTCATTGAGGAAATCGCCTGGAAAATGCGATTTCAAATCAGTCCAGACATGGCGAGCAAGCCAAAGCCCGCGAACGTAAAGCCAAATATTTGCTGGTATTTATTCAGTTTAAGCAAGTCGCGTTTGAGTTTCGGTGGGAAATTCTTAACGTCTCTTGCGCTTACTTTGCCTTGGGAAATATACCGTGAAGGGTTTTTGAGGATGCCAAAAATCTCTCCCAACATATAAATTCGCCCCCCCAAGCCCGCTTGCCATAGCATGAACAGAGACGAGGTGATCGAGCTTCGTTTAAGGCTGGTAAGGATTACTTCCAGTCTTCTTTTGGCGACATAAAGCAAAATTCCATTTACTAATAACAGACCTGTGAGACTCACCATTGCCATAATCACTATTGGGTTTATTGCGATGTCTTGCATATCTTCTATATATGCGACTAACCCTAGGCACATCATGATTGCGAAAAAAATAAAAACGAGTCTGTATAAGGTGATTAATTTTTTTCTAAGTTTTTGTGGGAAGTTTTCAAAGTCTTTCGCGCAAAGCTTTCCGGTATGAATATAAATCGCAGGGCTTCTCATGATGGCGAACACTTCTCCCATCATGTAAATTCTGCCCCAAGGTCCTCCGTGCCAAAGCATTGTTATTTTGCTCGAAATTGAACTGTTTGTTAGGTGGCTTAATATGGTTTCGGTTTTTGTTTTGGCGACATACAACATCACGCCTATCAGCGTAAATATACCGATGAAATCTACAATGCCGATCAACAACAATATTTTCTCTGTAATGCAAATAATCATTTAGCAGCCTCGTATACTTTCTCCGCGACCTGCTCGCCGCCTTTTTCGCCCAAAGTCCCGCCGGCGTAATTTCCGACTCCTGCCAATAGAGCAGCACAAAGGGCAGTACCGAGCCCGCCAGTCGGGAGACCAACTCCTACACAGATCGTTGAGGCCGTTAAGCTCACGAGCGCGCCGGCTACTATTCCTGCACCCACTCCACCCAAAAAGCTTCCGGTCTCCGTGAACTTCACCTTTTCACACGCTTCGATGCTGCCATTTGCGCAAACATCCTGGACCCTCACTGCCGATGCGCTACCTCCCACAGCGGTGCCAATCCAACCGCCATATTTGACATATCGCGATGCCTTGGTGACGGCTTGAATATGAGTGGCATATCCCGGGTTCTGGCCGATACCGCCAGCCTTTTTCCATCGATGCACTAGGTGCGGATGATCAATGCCGAGGGCTGCTTTGAGGTTCGGGTGATCAGGCAGGCCAATGGTTATTTTGGTGAAGTTGGTGAGTCGGTTATCCAGCTTGTTAAGCAGCTGTGTACGTTGTTTTTTAAACGCTTTTGAGTTCAGGCTGCCATTCGCGCCGAGGGTTTTGGTATGCAAGTTTTCGATTTCTTGAAGCGCGTTTTTTATTCCATCCAGATAATTGGCCGCCATGGCCGTGGTGACGCCTATCACTTTCGATTCAACTGAAAGTGCACTCTGAATAACGCCGTGGTGTTGCGCCATGAAATCAGCTTCTTCCATCGTCAACGGCGCCAGCGCCATGCTGACGATGTGTGCCGTTTCCATTAGCAATGATTCTTCATAGGTGCATTGCTGATTGTCCGGGTCGCTCAGGACAATCAGCGTTCCGGCTTTCACTATGGCTTCCATCGGATTGAGGCTTTTGAATTTGGCGATGACGCTCGGGTTGGGCGACGGAAACAGTTGCACCTGCAGTTTCTCGGCGGGCAGGCTTTTGGGCACGATATAGAACCCTGGCTCCTCCGGTGTCGGCAACTCCTGGGGCCAGCGCTCGCTGGGAAAAAGCTGCAGGTCTGGGAGCGGGCGCGCAGACGGGACAGGAGCGACGTTCGAGCGCGAGACTTTCAAGTCTTGCAGATGAACGGCTCGCAGCAGTCGTTCCGGATCAGGATTCGCTGCGGGCTGCGTGAGCATCGACTGCGGTCGGGCTCTGGCCGTGCGAGTGATTGTTCGCTGCCTGTTTTGCAGCAAAAGCCGGGACTGGTTCAGGAGGTTTCGTTGTTCCTGTGCAAGTGCGTACAGGCCTTGCTTCGGGGGTAAACGTCCGGCGGCAACATCTTCGACGATGTGCCTGACGAAGTAAGCTACCCCATGATTGAACTGCACGCGCGCCATCCCGTAAGCCAGATGGCGAGCGCCAGTGGTCAGTGCCTGTGCCAGCAGTTTATTGGCAGAACTCTGCACATCGCAGAGATCATGTCGCGGAGAACTCAATCCTCTTCGCCCCACGAGGCATACCCGGTGGTGCCGGCGATGTGATGGACCCAACGGATTTCTCGATAACGAAGGACCAGTTGCTCTTGAGGTTCGGCGTCGTTTTGCAGGATCGCGTGTGGCAAATCAAGGGAGAGATCAACCAGAACGGCACCATCGATGGAGACGGAATAGAACTTCTCTTGCTGACCTTGAGGCGACGTTCGGTAGAGGCTGATCCTGCAGCTGACTTCTTCTCGGTTTGCAAGCGCCTGCGCCAGCAGCGGAGAGGACTTGTCGAGCCTTTTGGTAATGATGACCGGGGCATGTGTGGGGTGGTTGATGTTGCCGGCATTGGCCATGTTGTGGCTGTAGGACAGCACCATGATTTCATTGGTGTGCGCCGTCTGAAAGGTATTGCCGACAGACTCGGCTGTTGAACATCCTGCTGATATCAGTCCCTGGGTTTTACCCTTGATGGTCATGTAGCCGGGGTTCGCCATAGTCTGCAGTCCTTGAAATGGGAGTCGGCAGTCTATGGCGAGGTTTGTTTGTTTTATGTAGGGTTTGGCGTAGTCCGATTCTGAAATTACTCAGTCAATAAACAGATCGGGCATTAGTTTTTCGTGGCTGTCCGGCTCATATCGATAGTGATCGAAATCGCTTACGCCGTTCTCCCGCAAGATCTCCTCATCAATCAACAGACGCCCGGTAATCCGCCGTCCGCTGCTACTCAGAATCACATGCGCCGCATCCGCCATGATCGCCGGCGTACGCGCATGCTTGAACGACTCCCGATTGCCCAGCTGAAACTCGATCGCCGCCGTGGCAATCATGGTCTGCGGCCACAGCGAATTGACGCTGATCCCGTAGTTGGCGAATTCCTCGCTCATGCCCACCGTCAGCATGCTCATGCCGTACTTGGTCACGGTGTAGGGGCTGTACTGGGCGAACCATTTGCTGGCCAGGTTCAGCGGCGGTGACAGGTTGAGAATGTGCCCGGCGGATTTTTTCAGGTAGGGCAGGGCCGCTTGGCTGCAGAGCAACACCGCGCGGGTGTTGATCTGATGCATCAGGTCGAAACGTTTGAGTTCGATGTGTTGCACACCGGTCAGCTTGATCGCCCCGGCGTTGTTCACCAGCGCATCAATCCCGCCGAAATGTTCATTGGCCTGGGCCAGCGCCTGACGCACCGCGTCTTCATCACGCACATCCAGTTGCAACGCCAAAGCCTTGCCCCCCGCCGCTTCGACTTCAGCGGCGACGCTGTGGATGGTGCCGGGCAACTTGGCGTGCGGTTCGGCGCTCTTGGCCGCGATCACGATATTGGCCCCGTCCTGTGCAGCCCGCAGCGCAATCTCGCGCCCGATGCCACGGCTGGCGCCAGTGATGAACAAGGTTTTGCCTTTTAGCGACATGCGCAAGCTCCTGCTTATTGTTATGTGAGCGATGGCTCGACAGACAATGTAGACGATGGAGCTGAAACGGGAGGGAGAGGTGAGCGGTGGCGGGGGAGCAGGCTCCCGCGCCACGGGAAGGGGATCAGGCCGACATGACTTCGCGAATGTCGCGGGCCAGTTCACGCACGCGTTCTTCTTCGGTGTCCCACGAGCACATGAAGCGGGCGCCACCCTTGCCGATGAAGGTGTAGAAGCGCCAGCCGCGAGCGGTCAGGGCGGCGATGGCCGGTTCCGAGAGTTGCAGGAATACGCCGTTGGCCTGGACCGGGAACATCAGTTCCACGCCCGGGATGTCGCTGACCAGTTCTGCCAAAAGTTGCGCGCAGTGGTTGGCGTGGCGGGCGTATTTGAGCCAGGCGTCGTTTTCCAGGATGCCGACCCACGGGGCCGACAGGAAACGCATCTTCGAGGCCAACTGCCCGGCCTGTTTGCAGCGGTAGTCGAAGTCTTCCGCCAGTTTGTGGTTGAAGAACAGGATCGCTTCACCCACCGCCATGCCATTTTTCGTGCCGCCGAAGCACAGTACGTCGACGCCGGCCTTCCAGGTCAGGTCCGCCGGCGAGCAGCCGAGGAATGCGCAGGCGTTGGAGAAGCGGGCGCCGTCCATGTGCAGGTTCAGGCCCAGTTCCTTGCAGGTGTCGCTGATGGCGCGGACTTCTTCCGGGGTGTAGACGCTGCCGACTTCGGTAGCCTGGGTCAGGGTCACTACGCGTGGTTTCGGGTAGTGGATGTCCTGGCGCTTGAGGGCGACTTCGCGGATCGAGGCCGGGGTGATCTTGCCGTTTTCGGTGCCGGCGATCAGCAGTTTCGAGCCGTTGGAGAAGAACTCCGGCGCGCCGCATTCGTCGGTTTCGACGTGGGCGGTTTCCGAGCAGATGACGCTGTGGTAACTCTGGCACAGCGACGACAGCGCGAGGGAGTTGGCGGCGGTGCCGTTGAAGGCGAAGAACACTTCGCAGTCGGTCTCGAACAGCTTGCGGAAATAATCGGAGGCGCGTGCTGTCCACTCATCGTCGCCATAGGCGCGCTGGTGGCCGTGGTTGGCCTGTTCCATGGCAGCCCAGGCTTCAGGGCAGATACCGGAATAGTTGTCGCTGGCGAATTGTTGGCTCTTGTCGGTCATGGCCGGCTTCCGTGATCGAGGCGCTTGTGGCGCTTCGTGGGGTCAATGATGGTGCGCACTGTACCGAAGATCATCCGGGGAGCACACGGGATGTCACTGTCAAAACTTTACAAGGATGCAAGCCGATTATGCACCTGAGCCGGCGCGACGGCGCACTCGATCTGCTCAAGTGGCTGGCGCTGCTGGGCATGCTGCTCGATCACCTGCGATATGTCGGGATCAGCGCCGATTGGCTGTATGTGCCGGGGCGGCTGGCGTTCCCGTGGTTCTGTCTGGCGATGGCGGCGAACCTGGCGCGGGACGGCGCGCGCAAGACCGAATGGCGCTATCTGGGCTGGTTGCTGCTGTTCAGTCTGTTCAGCGAGATTCCCTACCGTTTGTACATCCCGGATCCTGACACCTTGAACGTGATGCCCACGCTGGCGCTGGGTTTGTTGGTGGCGCGGGGCTGGCAGGATCGAACAGCGATTTCGCGACTGCTGGGCATAGGTGCCTTGCTGGTGGCCGCGTTGTTCCCGGAGCGACTGATGTTCGGTCTGTTCGGCGTCCTGCTGCCGCTGGCGATGTTGCTGGTGTTTCGCAAACCCTGGTATTTCAGCCTGCTGCCGGGGCTGGTGTGTCTGGCGGCGAATCAGTGGCAGGTGCTCTTCGAATCCGCGCAGTTCGGCAACCGTGTGGCGCTCCTCGGCATTGCGACCTGCCTGATCGCGCCGCTGGCCGGAATGTTCCTGTTGCGACATGCCACTTTCCTCCGCGCGCCACCCCTGCGGCGCTGGGCGTATGCGCTCTATCCCGCGCATTTCCTCGTTCTTCTGGGGTTGCGCCAGCTGCTTGTTTGAGTCCATCGCTGTCGGCATGTCGTAAACGCACCTTTGCGTGGCGTCCGTAGGCATTTGACCTCCCTGCGCCGGCCATACCATCGGCATCAAAGGGCACTGCCAACATAGCCAGTGCCTTACCGAGACGAATGGCGCACAGATGCCGCTGGGAGAGACGCGATGTTCAGCAAGCAAGACCGGATCCAGGGTTACGACGATGCACTGCTGGCGGCGATGAATGCCGAGGAGCAACGTCAGGAAGATCACATCGAGCTGATCGCGTCGGAGAACTACACCAGCAAACGCGTCATGGAAGCGCAAGGCAGCGGCTTGACCAACAAGTACGCCGAAGGCTATCCGGGCAAGCGCTACTACGGTGGCTGCGAGCACGTCGACAAGGTCGAAGCGCTGGCCATCGAACGCGCCAAGCAACTGTTCGGCGCCGATTACGCCAACGTCCAGCCGCACTCCGGTTCCTCGGCCAACAGCGCTGTCTATCTGGCGCTGATCCAGGCCGGCGACACCATTCTGGGCATGAGCCTGGCCCATGGCGGTCACCTGACCCACGGCGCCAAGGTCTCGTCCTCGGGCAAGCTGTACAACGCCGTGCAGTACGGCATCGACACCAAGACCGGCCTGATCGATTACGACGAAGTCGAGCGTCTGGCCGTAGAGCACAAACCGAAAATGATCGTCGCCGGTTTCTCGGCCTACTCGAAAACCCTCGATTTCCCACGCTTCCGTCAGATCGCCGACAAGGTCGGTGCGCTGCTGTTCGTCGACATGGCCCACGTCGCCGGTCTGGTGGCTGCCGGTCTGTACCCGAACCCGTTGCCGTACGCCGATGTGGTCACCACCACGACTCACAAGACCCTGCGCGGTCCGCGTGGCGGCCTGATCCTGGCCAAGGCCAACGAAGAGATCGAGAAGAAGCTCAACGCGGCGGTATTCCCCGGCGCCCAGGGCGGCCCGCTGATGCACGTCATCGCCGGTAAAGCCGTGTGCTTCAAGGAAGCGCTGGAGCCTGGCTTCAAGGCCTATCAGCAACAAGTGATCGACAACGCTCAGGCGATGGCGAGCGTATTTATCAAACGTGGCTACGATGTAGTGTCCGGCGGCACCGACAACCACCTGTTCCTGGTCAGCCTGATCCGTCAGGGCCTCACCGGTAAAGACGCCGACGCCGCCCTCGGTCGCGCGCACATCACCGTCAACAAGAACGCCGTACCGAACGACCCGCAGTCGCCGTTCGTCACCTCCGGCCTGCGCATCGGCACCCCGGCGGTGACGACTCGTGGCTTCAAGGTGACCCAGTGCGTGACGCTGGCCGGCTGGATCTGCGACATCCTCGACAACCTCGGCGATGCCGATGTCGAGGCCAACGTCGCCCAGCAGGTTGCGGCCCTGTGCGCAGACTTCCCGGTTTATCGCTGAGCGTTCTGGAGTAAATGACTATGCAACGCTATTCGGGCTTCGGCCTCTTCAAACACTCCCTCAGCCATCACGAAAACTGGCAGCGCATGTGGCGCACGCCGACCCCGAAAAAGGTCTACGACGTGGTCATCGTCGGCGGCGGCGGACACGGTCTGGCGACTGCCTACTACCTGGCCAAGGAACACGGCATTACCAACGTGGCCGTGGTCGAAAAGGGCTGGCTGGGCGGCGGCAACACCGCGCGCAACACCACCATCGTTCGCTCCAACTACCTGTGGGACGAGTCGGCGCACCTGTATGAACACGCGATGAAACTGTGGGAAGGCCTGTCCCAGGACCTGAACTACAACGTGATGTTCTCCCAACGCGGCGTCTACAACCTGTGCCACACCCTGCAGGACATTCGTGATTCCGAGCGTCGGGTCAGCGCCAACCGCCTCAACGGCGTCGACGGCGAACTGCTCAACGCCAAGCAAGTCGCTGACGAAATCCCGTACCTCGACTGCTCGAAAAACACCCGCTATCCGGTGATGGGCGCAACCGTCCAGCGTCGCGGCGGCGTGGCCCGTCACGATGCCGTGGCGTGGGGCTTTGCCCGTGCCGCCGACGCCCTCGGTGTGGACTTGATCCAGCAGACCGAAGTGATCGGTTTCCGCAAGGAAAACGGCGTGTGCATCGGCGTCGAAACCAACAAGGGCTTCATCGGCGCCAAGCGCGTCGGGGTGGTCACCGCCGGTAACTCCGGGCACATGGCCAAACTCGCCGGTTTCCGTCTGCCGATCGAATCCCACCCGCTGCAAGCACTGGTGTCCGAGCCGATCAAGCCGATCATCGACAGCGTGATCATGTCCAACGCCGTGCACGGTTACATCAGCCAGTCCGACAAGGGCGACCTGGTGATCGGCGCCGGTATCGACGGCTACAACGGCTACGGTCAGCGCGGTTCGTACCCGGTGATCGAGCACACCATCCAGGCCATCGTCGAGATGTTCCCGGTGCTGTCGCGGGTGCGCATGAACCGTCAGTGGGGCGGCATCGTCGACACCACGCCGGACGCCTGCCCGATCATTTCGAAAACCCCGGTGCCGAACATGTTCTTCAACTGCGGTTGGGGCACCGGTGGCTTCAAGGCCACACCTGGCTCGGGCAACGTGTTTGCCGCGAGTCTGGCCAAGGGTGAAATGCACCCGCTGGCCGCACCTTTCTCCATCGACCGTTTCCACAGCGGTGCGTTGATCGACGAACACGGCGCTGCGGCTGTCGCCCACTAACAGGAGAAATTCCCATGTTGCATATCTTCTGTCCTCACTGCGGCGAACTGCGCTCCGAAGAGGAATTCCATGCATCCGGCCAGGCGCACATTCCGCGTCCGCTGGATCCGAACAGCTGCACCGACGAGGAGTGGGGCGACTACATGTTCTTCCGCGACAACCCTCGCGGTCTGCACCACGAGTTGTGGGATCACGTCGCCGGTTGCCGCCAGTACTTCAACGTCACCCGCGACACCGTGACCTACGAGATTCTCGAAACCTACAAGATCGGCACCAAGCCGCAATTCACCGACAAGGCTGACACTGCGAAAACAGCCGCGACGGCGCTGGGAGAGAAGGTATGAGCCAGACCAATCGCCTGTCCAACGGTGGACGGATCGACCGCAACAAAGTGCTGAGCTTCACCTTCAACGGCCAGACTTACAAAGGTTTCGAAGGCGACTCGCTGGCCGCAGCCCTGCTGGCCAACGGCGTCGACATCATTGGCCGCAGCTTCAAGTATTCGCGTCCACGCGGCATCTTCGCCGCCGGTGCCGAAGAGCCGAACGCAGTGCTGCAGATCGGTGCGACCGAAGCCACCCAGATTCCGAACGTGCGTGCCACGCAACAGGCGTTGTACCAGGGCCTGGTCGCCACCAGCACCAACGGCTGGCCGAGCGTCAACAACGACATGATGGGGATTCTCGGGAAGGTCGGCGGCAAGCTGATGCCGCCGGGTTTCTACTACAAAACCTTCATGTATCCGCAATCGTTCTGGATGACTTACGAGAAGTACATTCGCAAGGCAGCAGGTTTAGGTCGTTCGCCGACCGAGGTCGATCCGGACACGTACGACTACATGAACCAGCACTGCGACGTGCTGATCGTCGGCGCCGGCCCGGCCGGTCTGGCGGCTGCGCTGGCGGCTGCGCGCAGCGGTGCGCGGGTGATCATCGCCGATGAACAGGAAGAGTTCGGCGGCAGCCTGCTCGACTCCCGCGAAAGCCTCGACGGCAAGCCTGCGATGGAGTGGGTGGCCAGTGTCATCGCTGAATTGAAGAACACCCCGGACGTGCTGCTGTTGCCGCGCGCCACGGTCAACGGTTACCACGACCACAACTTCCTGACCATTCACGAACGCCTCACCGATCACCTCGGTGACCGTGCTCCGATCGGCCAGGTGCGTCAGCGCATTCACCGCGTCCGCGCCAAGCGTGTGGTGCTGGCGACCGGCGCTCACGAGCGTCCGCTGGTCTACGGCAACAACGACGTGCCGGGCAACATGCTCGCCGGCGCAGTGTCGACCTACGTGCGCCGTTACGGCGTGGCGCCGGGCAAGAAGCTGGTGCTGACCACCAACAACGATCACGCCTATCGCGTGGCGCTGGACTGGCTCGACGCCAGCCTGCAAGTGGTCGCCATCGCCGATGCCCGCAGCAATCCGCGCGGTGCACTGGTGGAGGAAGCGCGCGCCAAAGGCATTCGCATCCTCACCGGCAGCGCGGTGATCGAGGCCCGTGGCAGCAAGCGCGTTACCGCTGCCCGCGTGGCGGCGATCGATGTCAAAGGCCACAAGGTCACCAGCCCGGGCGAATGGCTCGACTGCGACCTGATCGCCAGCTCCGGCGGATACAGCCCGGTGGTTCACTTGGCGTCGCACCTCGGTGGCAAGCCGATCTGGCGCGAAGACATCCTCGGTTTCGTACCGGGCGAAGCACCGCAGAAACGCGTGTGCGTCGGTGGCATCAACGGCGTCTACGGTCTCGGCGATTCCCTGGCCGACGGTTTTGAAGGCGGCGTGCGCGCTGCGTCCGAAGCCGGTTTCCAGACCGTCGAAGGTGTATTGCCGAAAGCCCTGAGCCGTCACGAAGAACCGACGCTGGCGCTGTTCCAGGTGCCGCATGAGAAAGGTACTTCCCGGGCGCCGAAGCAATTCGTCGACCTGCAGAACGACGTGACCGCCGCCGCCATCGAACTGGCGACCCGCGAAGGTTTCGAATCGGTCGAGCACGTCAAACGCTACACCGCGCTGGGCTTCGGCACCGATCAGGGCAAGCTCGGCAACGTCAACGGCCTGGCGATTGCCGCCCGTTCGCTGAACGTGACCATCCCGCAGATGGGCACCACGATGTTCCGTCCGAACTACACGCCGGTGACATTCGGCGCGGTAGCCGGCCGTCACTGCGGGCACATCTTCGAACCGGTGCGTTACACCGCGCTGCATCAATGGCACCTGAAAAACGGCGCCGAGTTCGAAGACGTCGGTCAGTGGAAACGTCCGTGGTACTTCCCGAAGAACGGTGAAGACATGCATGCCGCGGTCAAACGCGAATGCAAGGCTGTGCGCGACAGCGTTGGCCTGCTGGACGCTTCGACCCTGGGCAAGATCGACATCCAGGGCCCGGATGCCCGCGAGTTCCTCAACCGCGTGTACACCAACGCCTGGACCAAGCTCGACGTGGGCAAGGCCCGTTACGGCCTGATGTGCAAGGAAGACGGCATGGTCTTCGACGACGGTGTGACGGCGTGTCTGGCCGACAACCATTTCGTCATGACCACCACCACCGGCGGCGCGGCTCGCGTCCTGCAGTGGCTGGAGCTGTACCACCAGACCGAATGGCCGGACCTGAAGGTGTATTTCACCTCCGTCACCGACCACTGGGCGACCATGACCTTGTCCGGCCCGAACAGCCGCAAGCTGCTCAGCGCCGTGACCGACATCGATCTGGCCAACGAAGCGTTCCCGTTCATGACCTGGAAAGAAGGTCTGGTCGGCGGTGTGCCGGCGCGGGTATTCCGCATCTCGTTCACCGGTGAGCTGTCGTACGAAGTCAACGTCCAGGCCGATTACGCGATGGGTGTGCTGGAAAAAATCGTCGAGGCAGGCAAGCAGTACAACCTGACCCCGTATGGCACCGAGACCATGCACGTGCTGCGGGCCGAGAAGGGCTTCATCATCGTCGGCCAGGACACCGACGGCTCGATGACCCCGGACGACCTGAACATGGGTTGGTGCGTCGGTCGCACCAAGCCGTTCTCGTGGATCGGCCAGCGCGGCATGAACCGTGAAGATTGCGTGCGTGACCAGCGTAAACAGCTGGTCGGCCTGAAGCCGATCGATCCGAACGTATGGCTGCCGGAAGGTGCACAGCTGGTGTTCAACACCAAGCAGTCGATCCCGATGACCATGGTCGGCCACGTGACCTCCAGCTACGCGCACAACTCCCTCGGCTATTCGTTTGCCATGGGCGTGGTGAAGGGCGGTCTGAAGCGCATGGGCGAGCGGGTGTTCGCACCGCTGGCGGACGGCAGCGTGATCGAGGCGGAAATCGTTTCTTCGGTGTTCTTCGATCCGAAAGGCGATCGCCAGAACATCTAATTGATCGCTCCCGCGCCTGGCGCGGGAGCGGCACAGAATTCAGGAAGGGTGCTTTATGACCGCAGCCAACGTTTACCAACAACGCCCGACCACCGGGGCCAAGGCCGAGTCGTCGCTGCATCACGCCGACCTCGCCAGCCTGGTCGGCAAGGGCCGCAAAAGCGCCGGCGTGACCGTGCGCGAGAAGAAACTTCTCGGCCATCTGACCATCCGTGGCGACGGCCACGATGCCGCGTTCGCTGCCGGCGTGCACAAGGCCCTGGGCATCGAGTTGCCGGGCGCCCTGAGCGTGATCGTCAAAGGCGAAACCAGCCTGCAATGGATGGGCCCGGACGAGTGGCTGCTGATCGTGCCGAGCGGTGAAGAGTTCGCCGCGGAGCAGAAACTGCGCGAAGCGCTGGGCGATCTGCACATCGCAGTCGTCAACGTCAGCGGCGGCCAGCAGCTGCTTGAGCTGAGTGGCCCGAACGTGCGTCAGGTGCTGATGAAATCCACCAGCTACGACGTGCACCCGAACAACTTCCCGGTCGGCAAGGCTGTGGGCACGGTGTTCGCCAAGTCGCAGCTGATGATCCGCCACACCGCTGAAGACACCTGGGAACTGCTGATTCGTCGCAGCTTCTCGGATTACTGGTGGTTGTGGTTGCAGGATGCGTCCGCCGAATACGGCCTTAGCGTTCAGGCGTAATGATCGTTCCCACGCTGTGCGTGGGAACGAGTAGAGGAGAAGAGCAACAATGAGCCGCGCCCCGGATACATGGATTCTGACCGCCGACTGCCCCAGCGTTCTCGGCACCGTGGACGCGGTGACGCGTTTTCTGTTCGAGCAGGGCTGCTACGTCACCGAGCACCACTCGTTCGATGACCGGCTCTCGGGCCGGTTCTTCATTCGCGTGGAATTCCGTCAGCCCGATGGTTTCGACGAGCAATCCTTTCGCGCCGGCCTCGCCGAACGCGGTCAGGCGTTCGGCATGATCTTCGAGCTGACCGCGCCGAACTACCGGCCAAAAGTGGTGATCATGGTTTCCAAGGCCGATCACTGCCTCAACGACTTGCTCTACCGCCAGCGCATCGGCCAGTTGTCGATGGATGTGGCGGCGGTGGTCTCCAACCACCCGGACCTCAAGCCGCTGGCCGACTGGCACCAGATTCCCTACTACCATTTCCCCCTCGACCCCAACGACAAACCGGCCCAGGAGCGGCAGGTGTGGCAGGTGATCGAGGAGGCCGGCGCTGAACTGGTGATTCTCGCCCGCTACATGCAGGTGCTGTCACCGGAGCTGTGCCGCAAGCTCGATGGCAAGGCGATCAACATTCACCACTCGCTGCTGCCGGGCTTCAAGGGCGCCAAGCCGTATCACCAGGCCTACAACAAGGGCGTGAAACTGGTGGGCGCGACCGCGCACTACATCAACAACGACCTCGACGAGGGGCCGATCATCGCCCAGGGCGTCGAGGCGGTGGATCACAGTCATTATCCGGAAGACCTGATTGCCAAGGGGCGCGACATCGAAGGCCTGACCCTGGCCCGGGCAGTTGGATATCACATTGAGCGGCGGGTGTTCCTGAACGCCAATCGCACCGTCGTTCTTTGAGTCAAAAACAACGCAAAACCAACAAGCAATAACCCGAGCACTTAACGCGCTGCCTGCCTGGGCGGCGCGGTTCCATAAAAACAACAGCGAGGTGAAAGCATGTCTGGCAATCGTGGTGTGGTGTATCTCGGCGCTGGCAAGGTCGAAGTACAGAAAATCGACTATCCGAAAATGCAGGATCCGCGCGGCAGGAAGATCGAGCACGGTGTCATCCTGCGTGTGGTTTCAACTAACATTTGCGGCTCCGACCAGCACATGGTGCGCGGCCGTACCACGGCTCAGGTCGGTCTGGTGCTGGGGCACGAGATCACCGGTGAAGTGATCGAGAAGGGCAGCGACGTCGAAAACCTGAAAATCGGCGACCTGGTGTCCGTTCCGTTCAACGTGGCTTGCGGGCGCTGCCGTTCCTGCAAGGAGCAACACACCGGCGTCTGCCTGACCGTCAACCCGGCTCGCGCCGGCGGTGCCTACGGTTACGTCGACATGGGCGACTGGACCGGTGGCCAGGCCGAATACGTGCTGGTGCCGTACGCCGACTTCAACCTGCTGAAGCTGCCGGACCGCGACAAGGCCATGGAGAAAATCCGTGACCTGACCTGCCTCTCCGACATCCTGCCGACCGGTTACCACGGTGCCGTGACCGCTGGCGTTGGCCCGGGCAGCACCGTTTACATCGCGGGCGCCGGCCCTGTCGGTCTGGCGGCGGCTGCTTCGGCCCGTCTGCTCGGCGCGGCGGTGGTGATCGTCGGCGATGTCAACACCATCCGCCTGGCCCACGCCAAGGCTCAGGGTTTTGAAATCGTCGACCTGTCGAAAGACACCCCGCTGCACGAACAGATCGCCGCGCTGCTGGGCGAGCCTGAAGTGGATTGCGCGGTGGACTGCGTTGGCTTCGAAGCTCGCGGCCATGGTCACGACGGCGTCAAATCCGAAGCCCCGGCCACGGTGCTCAACTCGCTGATGGGCGTGGTGCGTGTCGCCGGCAAGATCGGTATCCCGGGCCTGTACGTGACCGAAGATCCGGGCGCTGTCGATGCCGCCGCGAAAATGGGCAGCCTGAGCATCCGCTTCGGCCTAGGCTGGGCGAAATCCCACAGCTTCCACACCGGCCAGACTCCGGTGATGAAGTACAACCGCCAACTGATGCAGGCGATCATGTGGGACCGTATCAACATCGCAGAAGTGGTGGGCGTGCAGGTCATCAGTCTCGACCAGGCGCCGGAAGGTTACGGCGAGTTTGATGCGGGTGTGCCGAAGAAGTTTGTGATTGATCCGCACAAGTTGTTTAGTGCGGCGTAAGTTCCGCTCCATGAAGAAGGGCAACCATCGGGTTGCCCTTCTTCTTTTCACGCAACGTTGTTATCAGTGCTTGAATGCGCACTTGTGAACATCACCGTCCTTGGTAGCGCAGTCATCACCCTGCCAGTTGCCACCGTCTGTTTGAGTCGGTTTTCCGGTTCTCCAAACGGTCGTTGCTGCGATATCAACCGGTGTTTTTCCGTCTTCGTATTGGCAGACCACTCTAGCGCTGTTTCCGTCTTTTTCTTTGAGGCGTGCAGCGGTGAATTTCAGGTTTTTGACATCCGTTTCACTTGCGTTGCTTGGGTCAACCTCGACTGCTTCCGGGCCATTCGGGCCGGCTACCTCGTATCCACTGGCCACTTTATTGAACGACGAGGCGAGTGGGCAGGTGTCAGCGTAGGCGGTGCCGGCGAAGGCCAAGGTGGTAAGTACAGCGACGGTCAATTGTTTGAGCATGGTGCGCACTCCATTACTGGGTTTGAGTGCCTATGCTCGAAGATTGGCTAACTTATTCCTACTGTCAGATTTGACAGGTATTTAGTTGAGTTTGGAATTAATTCAAAGTCTTTTAGAAATTTATGGCCTATGTATGCACTCACCGTGTACCTGACAAGAATCACAGCGCCGCCAACGCCCCTTGATAAAGCACCGGCCCCGTCGGCTGCCCGGTCGGCGATCCACCCTTCGGCTCAAGACTGACCGCCAGCGCAATCGGCTTGCCGATCAGCGCCTTTTGCGCGTCGCTCAATTCAACCTTGCCTTTGCCACCCGCCGGGATTACGCCCAGCGAGATCGGCTTGCCATCGGCCGGAATTGCCCACAGTTCCAGGCTGCGCTGAGGATCGACGGCCGCCAATGTCAGTGGCTCGACTTGCAGGTAATCGTCATGGGCCTCGACCTTCAGCGCCGGTTTCGCGTCGGCGCTCAGCAGGGTCGCGCGGTAGCGGGCGTCGTCGTGGGTGTACAGCGAGCCGAGGAACACCAGCACCACGATGGAGGCCAGTGCCGCCGTCACCCGCAGCCAGTTCCAGAACGGACGTTTCTCCGGCACATGCAGTTCTTGCGGTTCGATCCGCGCGGTAACGCCATGCCACACGCGCTCCGGCACCGGAACCTCCGGCAGTGTTTCGGTGAGGCTGGCGAGGCTTTCCTGCCAGTGCGCCAGTTCGGTCCGCAGGGCGGCGTCTTCCAGCAGTAATTGCTCGAAACGCCGACGGGCCGGCGCAGCCATCAAGCCGATAGCGTAATCGGCGGCGAGGGCGCGGCGCAGGGCAGGGGTTTGATAGTTCATGATTCAAGGCACCGGCGCAGGCGTTCCATGCCACGGCGAATCCATGACTTGACCGAACCCAGCGGCGCCGCCAGGTGCTCGGCCAGTTCCGAGCAGGACAAACCCTGAAAATACGCCACGGTAATCGACTGGCGCTGCATGCCTTCAAGGGTGTCCAGGCAGCGGTTCAGGGCTGTGGCTTCGCGGGCGCTGTTCAACTGGTCGTGGGCGGAGGGGCTTTCGTCCGTCAGAGCGTCCTGTTCAAAATCGGTCAGAGGCCGGTCGCGGTGCCTGCGCAACTGGTCGATGGCCTGATGGCGGGTGATGTTGATCATCCAGGTCATCGGTGCCGACAGATGCGATTCGTAGCGTGAGGCGTTGTTCCAGATCCGCACGAAGCTTTCCTGCAACACTTCCTCGGCCAGATCCGGGCGTCCCATGAAGCGCAGGGCCACGCCGTGCAGGCGCGGGCCCACGCAGCGGTACAGCGTTTCGAAGGCGCGGCGGTCGCCCAGTGAACACTGGGCCAGCAATTGCCGGAGCTGATCGGTGTCGGCGAGGGTGATGGCAAGTCTCCAGACAGGACGGGTGCTGGTTTCGGGTAGTTCACAGGCTAGTTCAGCGACAGCGCTCGTGCCATTCATGGTTCGATTTCCGGGGTTTCACATTTCCTATACGCGAGCCGGCTCAAGATGGATGCACTACGCTCGGAACATGCCGGCGGAAACTCGGTCAAACCGGCAGTTTTACTCTTCGTCGACGAAGGGTTTTCACGCCACAAGAGGATGTCTGAATGAAGATTTCACGCGGTTTTGCCCTGGCATCGCTCCTGACCCTGGCGGCCGGACCGGTGTTTGCCGGTTTCAGCCTGAACGACGTTGCCGGTGCGGTATCGGGCATGCAGGGCGGTGACAAGGCAGCGGCAGCGGCACCGACCTCGGAAACCGCCGGTCTGTTGAGTGCGCTGAGCGCGTTGAACGTTACGCCGCAGCAAGCGGTAGGCGGCACCAGTGCCATGCTGGGCCTGGCGAAGAACAAGCTCAGCAACACGGACTATTCGCAGTTGGCCAAGGACGTGCCGGGGATCGACAAACTCTCCGGTGGCGGCGGCAATCTGGCGGCGCTGAGCGGTCTGCTCGGCTCCTCGGGCAAGTCCGCCGGGCTGGAAAATGCCTTGGGTAACGTCAAGGACACCAATGACCTGAACAACGCCTTCGGTGCGTTGGGCATGGACAGCGGCATGGTCGGCCAGTTTGCCCCGATCCTGCTGCAATACCTCGGTCAGCAGGGTGTTGGCGGCTCGTTGCTGCAGAGCCTGGGCAGTATCTGGGGCACCGGCAGCTGATTCAGCGGCGCTCGCCGCGCAGTTCGGCGATGCGCTGGTCTTTCTCGGTCCAGAGCTGGTTGACCCAGTTCTGGATCTTCTCGCGAAACACCGGATCGTTTTCGTAGTCGCCCTGCCACAGCGCCGGGTCCAGTTCACGGGTGCGGATATCGATGATCACGCGCGGCACGTTGCCGCTGATCAGGTCCCAGAACCCCGGAATCTTCGATTGTGGATAAACCACGGTCACATCGAGAATCGCGTCCAGCTGTTCACCCATCGCCGCCAGTACAAATGCCACGCCACCGGCCTTGGGCTTGAGCAGATGACTGAACGGTGACTGCTGCTGAGTGCTTTTGGCCGAGGTATAGCGAGTGCCTTCCAGATAGTTGACCACTGTCACCGGCTGACGCTTGAACAGCTCGCACGCCGCTTTGGTGATTTCCAGGTCCTTGCCGGCTAGTTCCGGGTGCTTCGCCAGGAACGCCTTGGTGTAGCGCTTCATGAACGGGTAATCCAGCGCCCACCAGGCCAGACCCAGGAACGGCACCCAGATCAGTTCCTTCTTGAGGAAGAACTTGAAGAACGGCGTGCGCCGGTTGAGGGTCTGGATCAGCGCGGGGATGTCTACCCAGGACTGATGGTTGCTGATGACCAGATAGGACGTGTCGCCTCGCAGATCGTCGCCGCCACGGATGTCCCACTGGGTGGGGATGCACAGACGGAAGATCAGTTTGTCGATTTCCGCCCAGGTCTCGGCGATCCACATCACCGCCCACGAGGCGTAATCACGAAAGCGCCCCGGCAGGATCAGCTTGAGCAGGGCGAACACCATCAGCGGGCCAAAGAGCACGAGGGTGTTGGACAACAGCAGCAGGGTGACGAGACAGCCGGTGAGCAGGCGGCGCATAAGCAACTCTTGAAAGCGGATGGGCGCGCCATGATAAGTGGCTTCGGGCGACAGGCCAAATCATGGGTTACGAATGTTTCACCTTTGGCGGGTTAGCCTTGCGGGAACGATCAAGCGAACAGCGGTCTAAAATCTTGCGTCAGACGCCCCCATTTTCCAAGGAAGCCCATTACGTGAAATCCCTCCTTGCATTGCTTTCCCTCGTTGCCCTGCCGGTGCTGGCCGCCGAGCCGACCCTGTACGGGCGCTACGAATACATCGCGCTGCCGGAAATCGGCGGGCAAGTGCTCAAGGCGAAAATGGACACCGGCGCGCTGACCGCCTCGCTGTCGGCCAAGGACATCGAGACCTTCACCCGCGACGGTGAAGACTGGGTTCGCTTCCGCCTCGCCACCAAGGACGCCAGCAACAAGGTGTTCGAACACAAGATCGCACGCATCAGCAAGATCAAGAGCCGCTCCGACGAGGACGATGAGGATCGCGACACCACGGAAGTTGCCAAGCGTCCGGTGGTGGATCTGGAGCTGTGCCTGGGCAACGTCAAGCGGACCGTCGAGGTCAATCTGACCGACCGTAGCCATTTCAACTATCCGCTGCTGATCGGTGCCAAGGCCTTGCGCGAGTTTGGCGCAGCGGTAAACCCGGCCCGGCGTTTCACGGCGGACAAACCGGATTGCTGATGCAAGTGGTCTCATTGACGTAACGTCAGGCTTGGGGCACCGTTCGCGCACTTAATCCACAGGCTCGGACGCCATGCCTCATATCCTGATTGTCGATGACGAAGCGGCGATTGCCGACACGCTGATTTTTGCCTTGCAGGGCGAGGGCTTCACCACGACCTGGCTGAGCCTCGGCGCGCAAGCGCTGGAGCATCAGCGCAAGACACCGGCCGACCTGATCATCCTCGACATCGGCCTGCCGGACATCAGCGGCTTCGAAACCTGCAAGCAACTGCGCCGGTTCAGCGAAGTGCCGGTGCTGTTCCTCAGTGCCCGGGATGCCGAGATCGACCGGGTGGTGGGCCTGGAAATCGGTGCCGACGACTACGTGGTCAAACCGTTCAGCCCTCGGGAAGTGGCGGCGCGGGTACGGGCGATTCTCAAGCGCATGGCGCCGCGCCCGCCGGCCGAAGCCTGGTCGGGGGTGTTTCGCATCGACCCCGAACGCGTGCAGATCAGCTATCGCGGCCAGGCGTTGAGCCTGACCCGTCATGAATTCCGTTTGTTGCAATGCCTGCTCGAACAGCCCGAGCGGGTGTTCAGCCGCGAGCAACTGCTCGATGCACTGGGCGTGGCGGCGGATGCCGGTTACGAGCGCAGCATCGACAGCCACATCAAAAGTGTGCGCGCCAAATTGCGACTGGTGCGCGCCGAGGCTGAGCCGATCCAGACCCATCGCGGCCTCGGCTACAGCTACAGTCCGGGGCACAGCTGATGTCACTGGGGCTGCGGATTTTCCTGGTGTACGTGCTGTTTATCGGCCTGACCGGATACTTCGTGCTCAACACCGTGATGGAAGAAATCCGCCCCGGTGTGCGTCAGTCCACCGAGGAAACCCTGGTTGATACCGCCAACCTGATGGCGGAAATCCTGCGGGACGATTTCAAGGCCGGCACCCTCAACCAGAATCGCTGGCCCGAATTGCTCCACGCCTATGGCGAACGCCAGCCGAAGGCGACGATCTGGGGCCTGGCAAAAAACCAGGTCAACCACCGCATCTACGTCACCGACGCCAAGGGCATCGTGGTGCTGGACTCCAGCGGTCTGGCCGTCGGTCAGGACTACTCGCGCTGGAACGATGTCTACCTGACCTTGCGCGGTGAATACGGCGCACGCTCCAGCCGCAGTGACCCTAATGATCCAAACTCTTCGGTGATGCACGTCGGCGCACCGATCCGCGACAACGGCGCGATCATCGGCGTGGTTACCGTGGCCAAGCCCAACAGTTCACTGCAACCTTATGTTGATCGCACCGAACGCCGTTTGCTCGGCTACGGCGCCGGGTTGATCGGCCTCGGCCTGCTGCTGGGCGCCGTGCTGTCGTGGTGGCTGAGCCGCGCGCTGCACCGCTTGACCGTCTACGCCCAGGCCGTGAGCGAGGGCCGTCGGGTGGCGGTGCCGCACTATCGCGGGGGCGAGCTGGAGCAGTTGGCGACCGCCGTTGAACAGATGCGCACCCAGCTCGAAGGCAAGGCCTACGTCGAACGCTATGTGCACACCCTGACCCATGAATTGAAGAGCCCGCTGGCGGCGATTCGCGGTGCCGCCGAGTTGTTGCAGGGCGAGATGCCGACGGATCAGCGCCTGCGTTT
Organism: Pseudomonas sp. stari2; assembly: GCF_040760005.1. Classification (NCBI taxonomy): domain Bacteria; kingdom Pseudomonadati; phylum Pseudomonadota; class Gammaproteobacteria; order Pseudomonadales; family Pseudomonadaceae; genus Pseudomonas; species Pseudomonas sp. Stari2. The sequence goes on along the minus strand of NZ_CP099760.1, from coordinate 5,968,060 downwards.
CGTCGGCAATATCGACAGTGAAAGCGCCCGCATGCAGCAGTTGATCGAACGCCTGCTGAACCTTGCCCAGGTCGAACAGCGGCAGGGCCTTGAGGAGCGCGTCGCCGTGCCGTTGGCGGCGCTGGTGAATGAGTTGCTACAGGCACAATTGGCGCGTATCGAAGGCCGGCAACTGCGGATCGAGCAAACCATCGCGCCGGATCTGGCGTTGATCGGCGAGCCGTTTCTGTTGCGACAGGCGCTGGCCAATCTGCTGGAAAACGCGCTGGATTTCACGCCGCAAAACGGTTCGCTACGCTTCAGTGCCGAGCGGATTGGCGAGCAGGTCGTGCTTCGACTGTTCAACGAAACCACGCCGATTCCCGACTATGCCTTACCCCGCTTGAGCGAGCGTTTCTACTCTCTGCCACGTCCCGACAGCGGGCGTAAGAGCACCGGTCTCGGGCTCAACTTCGTCGAAGAGGTGGTCAAGTTGCACGGTGGTTCACTGCGCATCGGCAATGTCGAAGGCGGGGTGGAAGTCGTCCTGCAGTTGTAATCTCCACACAAACTCCACATTCCTCCCACAAAACTCCCACATCCTCTTCGCAGACTCTGCCCATCGAAACAGGGAGAGTCCCATGAACAAAAGTCTGACAATAAAACTCGGGGCCATTGCCCTGCTGATCCTGGTGTTGCTGGTGCCGCTGTTGATGATCGACGGCATCATCGATGATCGCCAGCAACTGCGTGACGGTGTGCTGGAAGACATTGCCAGAAGCTCAAGCTACAGCCAGCAACTCAGCGGGCCGGTGATGGTTGTGCCGTATCGCAAAGTGGTGCGCACCTGGAAGACCAAAGAGAAGAGCGACGAGCGATACCAGGAAATCGGCGAAGAACGTGGGCGCCTGTATTTCCTGCCGGAGCGTTTTGAACTGGACGGCCAGGTGCAGACCGAGCTGCGCGCCCGGGGCATATACGAGGCGCGGCTGTTCCATGCCGACAACCGCATCAGCGGGCATTTCTCGCTGCCGGCACAGTTGGGGATCAAGGAAGACTTCGTCGATTACACCTTCGATGCGCCATTCCTGGCGGTCGGTATCAGCGACATTCGCGGGATCGAAAATGCGCTGAAGCTGGAGCTGGGTGCGCAACGCCTGGACTTCGTGCCCGGCACTCAGGTCGGCTGGCTGGGCGAGGGTGTGCGAGTGACGCTACCGGCGCTGGACACCGGCAAGACCACGGAACTGGCCTTCGGCTTCGACTTGCGCCTGCAAGGCACCGGCTCGTTGCAGGTGCTGCCGGTGGGCAAGACCAGCCGCGTGAACCTCGCTGCCAACTGGCCGCACCCAAGCTTCATCGGCAACTTCCTGCCGGGCAAGCGTGAAGTCACCGATCAGGGTTTCACCGCCGATTGGCAGACCTCGTTTTTCTCCACCAACCTGCAAGAGGCCATGAACCGTTGCGTCTCGGGCAACGATTGCGAGGCATTCAACGGGCGCAGTTTCGGCGTGAGCTTCATCGATCCGGTGGATCAGTACCTGAAAAGTGACCGGGCGATCAAATATGCGTTGCTGTTCATTGTCCTGACGTTCGCTGGTTTCTTCCTGTTCGAAGTGCTGAAAAGCCTGGCGGTGCACCCGATGCAGTATGCGTTGGTGGGCGTGGCGCTGGCGTTCTTTTATCTGTTGCTGCTGTCGTTGTCCGAGCACATCGGTTTTGCCCTGGCGTATCTGTTGTCGGCCAGCGGTTGTGTGCTGTTGATCGGGTTCTACGTCTGCCACGTGCTGCGCAGCGTGCGGCACGGCTTGAGTTTTTCGGCGGGGTTGGCGGCGTTGTACGGCTTGCTCTATGGCCTGCTGAGTGCCGAGGATTACGCGTTGCTGATGGGCTCGCTGCTGCTGTTCGGTCTGCTCGGTGTGTTCATGGTGCTGACCCGCAATCTGGACTGGTACGGGATCGGGCAGAAACCGGCCAAACCGCTGGAGTTCGATATCGGAGCGGTGCAATGAGCCGGTTCGTGGGATTGCGTGAGGAGCAGCGGGAGGCCGAGGTGTTGATGACGCTGATCTTTGCGTCGTTGCCTCCCGCTCGGTGCGTCAAACCTTCGGCATCGTCGCAATCATCGACGGACGCTGACTCACTTCAAAGTACCAGTTGGCCAGTTGCGGGTTGGCTTCACGCCAGCCCAGATCCGGGAAACGCAGATCCAGATAACCCAGTGCACAGGCCACGCTGATCGAAGCGACGTCGAAATGGCAAGTCAGCTCGGCAATGGCCTCGCGCTCCAGCAGTGCCAGGGTCCGGTGGATCTTGTCGCGCTGGGCCTCGAGCCACTCATCCCAGTGCTTCTCCGGGGCACGCAGCACTTGCTCGTAACGCACCATCACCGAGGCGTCCATGATCCCGTCGGCCATCGAGGCCAGGGTCAGGCGCCGCCAGCGGGCCGAACCGTCGCGGGGGATCAACGGGTTGCCGACGTGCTGGTGGTCGAGGTAATCGAGGATCACCCGGCTGTCATGGATGACGTTGCCGTCGGCCAGGCGCAGGGCCGGGATCTTGCCCAGCGGGTTGTCTTCGTTCAGCGCGGCATTGGGATTGACCGGTGTCAGGACGCAGTCCTGCAGGGCGACGCGATCCTGCTGGCCGGTCTCGTGCAGTAGCACCATGACTTTGCGCACGAACGGGGACAGGGTGTTGTGGAACAGGGTCATGCTGGGAGCGGACATCGGCAGGGTCTCGGACAAGGGCAATGAACGGGCAGCATAGCGCGTTGCCCGTCAGGCTCAAGCCAATCAGCGCCGTTGCAGCAGACCGCGTAAGGCGAGTGCGGCCGGCACACCCAGACCGATCCAGCTCAACCCGTCCCAGATCCCGTCGCCCAGCAGCGCGGCAAACAACCCCGCCGCACTGAGCAGCGCGATCACCAGCGGCGTACTGAAGACTTTCCAGAAATTCGACTGACGCGGTTTCATGCCGAAGCCTCCGCCGTTTCCAGCACCGGTTTTGCGGCCTTGCGCCGCACCACCCACAAATACACGCCGCTGCCGAGGACGATGATGGTCAGCCCATCGAGGGTGGCCCAGAGGATTTTCATCGGCATGCCGCCATAGTCGCCAAAGTGCAGCGGCTGCGACATGCCCATGGCGTCCATGTACCACGGCCGTTCTGCGACCGCCGTGACTTGCAGGGTGCTGGCGTCGATCAGCACTGGCGTCAGCAGGTGCGAAGTCAGGTGGGTGCCGCCCTTCATGAACACCGAGTAATGGTGCTCGCTGGAAAATCGCGTGCCTGGGAAGGCGATGAAGTCAGGTTTCATCCCCGGTGCGACTTCGCCGGCGATATCGAGCAGGCGGGTGGCCGGGGCGAGGTGAGTCAGCGGCGGTGCATCGCGGTAGGGCGCGATCATGGCGTTGAGCGAATCGTTGCGCCACGCCGCGATGATCAGATCGGCACAGGCGCTGATCACCCCGGTGACACCCACCACCAGCGCCCAGGTCAGGGTCACCACGCCGATCAGGTTGTGCAGGTCGAGCCAGCGCAGACGGGTGGATTTGTCCCGGCGCACGGTACCGAAGTCCAGACGCCGCATGAACGGCAGGTACAACACTGTTCCGGATATGATCGCCACCACAAACAGCACACCCATGAACGCCAGCAGCAACTTGCCCGGCAGACCGGCAAACATGTCGACGTGCAGACGCAGGATGAACAGCATCAGGCCGCCATTGGCCGACGGTGTTTCCAGGGCTTCGCCGGTGCGCGCGTCGAGCATGAAGGTGTGCGAGGAATTCGGCTCGGTGCCGGCGGTCTTTGCCATGATTGTCAGCACTGTGTTCGGCTCGTCGTCTTCGAAACCGAAGTACTGCACGAATTCACCGGGGCGATGGGCCTCGGCGGCTTGCACCAGTTGCGCCAGATTCAGGTGCGGCGTGTCGGCCGGCATCTCGCGCACCACCGGGGCGTCACCGAGCAAGTGCTCGATCTCGTGATGGAAAATCAGCGGCAGGCCGGTCAGGGCGAGCAGCAGCAAAAACACGGTGCAGATCAGGCTGGTCCAGGTGTGGACGAAGGACCAGCGACGAATTGTTTTACTTTTCATTTCATGACCTTCAAAAACACCAAAGCCGTCCACGAGGGACGGCCTGGTTGCAGGGCCTGTTTCAGCTCACGCGTTTACCACTTGTAGGTGGCACTGGCGACGACGCTGCGTTGGTCGCCGTAGTAGCAGTAGAAGCTGTCGCAGGTGGAAATGTAGTCCTTGTCGAACAGGTTGGTCGCGTTGAGTGCCAGCGATGCGCCCTTCAAGCTGTTGTCCAGGCGACCGAGGTCGTAATGCACGCTGGCATCGAACACGGTGTAGGCGTCAGCCTTGCCCAGCCAGGTGTTGGCCTTGTCGCCGTAGGTGTTGCCGGTGTAGCGCACGCCGCCGCCGATACCGAAGCCGTCGAGCACGCCGCTGTGCCAGGTGTAATCGGTCCACAGCGAGGCTTGCTGGTTCGGCATCAGTTGCAGTCGGTTGCCCTTGTCGACGCCGTTCTGCACTTCGGACTTGGCCAGGGTGTAGGCCGCGATGACTTTCAGGTTGTCGGTGACATCGGAAGTGGCTTCGAGCTCCAGGCCTTTGACTTTCACTTCGCCGGTCTGGCTGGTGATCGATACGCCGTTGACGAAGGAGCTTACCGAGACGTTTTTCTGGGTCAGGTCATACACCGCGGCGGACAGCAGGGTCTTGCTGCCTGGCGGTTGGTACTTGATGCCCAGCTCCCACTGCTTGCCTTCGGTCGGCTTGAGCGATTCCGTGGAGGAGGCGTCGGCGCCACTGGTGGGCTGGAAGGATTCGGCATAGGAAATGTACGGCACGAAACCCGAGTCGAACACGTAGCTCAGTGCCGCGTTGCCGCTGAAGGCCTTGTCGCGGTCGGTGTTGGTCGCGTCGGCCTTGTTGATGAACCTGGTACCGGTGTGCACCCAGTCTTCACGACCACCGAGGGTCAGGCGCCATTGGTCGAGGGCCATCTGATCCTGCACGTACAGACCGGTCTGGTAGGTCTTCTGCTCGTAGTCGTAGAAGGCGGTGGAGCGCGCCGGACGCACGATCGGCTGACCGTAGATCGGGTTGAGCACATTGGTGGTCAGGCCGTCACCGAAGATCGAGGTGTAGTTGTTGTTGCTGCGCTGGTGATCCAGACCCAGTAGCAGGGTGTGGCGGATGTCGCCGGTAGCAAAGTCAGCCTGGAAGTTGTTGTCCACGGCGAACTGGCTGATGTCCTCATTGACACTGGTGCTGGTGCGGCCGACGTTGCCGGCGTTGTCCACTTGGGTGTACGGATACGAACCCGGGGTCAGGCTCTGGAACGACAGCTCCGACTTGGTGTAGCGCAGATTCTGCTTGAACTGCCACACATCGTTCAGCCGATGTTCGAAGGCATAACCGAGCGCGTAGTAGGTGCGGTCGTAATATTCCCAGTCCGGATCGCCGAGGTTCTTGTGATGGGAAACCTTGCCGAACGGCATGTCGATCTTGGTGCCCTGCACCGGCAGGAACTGGCTGGTGATGCCGGTATCGTCGCGGGTGAACTGGGTCAGCAGGGTGAATTTGGTGTCGTCGTCGATGTTCCAGGTCAGGCTCGGCGCGATGTTGTAGCGCTTGTTGTCGACGTGATCGACCTGCGTGCCACTGTCACGTACCACGCCGCTGAGGCCGTAGAGGAACTGTCCGGCGTCGTCGATCTTGCCGGTGCTGGCGAAGTTGATCTGCCGGTGGTTGTCGCTGCCGTATTGCAACTGGATTTCGCTGCTCTGCACATCGCTTGGGCGACGGCTGACCATGTCCAGCAGGCCGCCCGGCGGGGTCTGGCCGTAAACCGACGAGGCCGGGCCGCGCAGCAGGGCGAGGCGGTCGAGGTTCCAGGTTTCCTGTTTCGGGTTGGCGTACACGCCTTTTGGCAGCGGCAGGCCATCAAGGAATTGAGTCGGTTCGAAGCCACGCACGCGCAGCCAGTCGGCGCGGGTGTCGCTGCCATAGCTGCTGGCGGTGATGCCTGGCATGTAGCGCACGGCGTCATCGAGGCTGTGCACGCTGCGGTCGTCCATCTGCTGGCGGGTGGCGACGGAGATCGAACGGGGCGCTTCGACCAGCGCGGTGTCGGTCTTGGTGCCGGCGGCAGTGCGGGTGGCGGTGTAGCCTTCGACCGGGCCCCAGGCGCTTTCAGTGTTTTCCACACCGATTACCGAAGTCTCCGGCAGGGCCATCACCCCTTCCGGCACGGCGACCAGGGTGTACGTGCCGGTGCTGCTTTGTTCCAGTTGCAGGCCGGTGCCACGCAGGGCAGCGCTCAGTGCGCCCGCCGCGTCATATTGGCCGTTGACCGGAGCCGAGGTCTTGCCGGCTGCCAGCGAAGGATTCAGCGACAGCGTGAGCCCGCCCTGGCTGGCGATCTGGTTCAGGGTGGTGGACAGCGGCGCCGCCGGCAGGTTGTAGGCGCGAACGCTCGACGCCTGTTCAGCGGCGATCAGTTGGCTGCTGGCCAGCGGGGTGCAGAGGGCAATGGCAACCGCCAGCAAACTGGGGCGCAACAAGGTGTCTAGCGAACGGGACATACGGCGGCTCCTGAATGGAAATATTTCTCAATTGCTTGGGTGCCGGACGAGATTCGAAAAGTGATAGGGCTGGATGAAAATAATTTCGATTAACGAACGACATCGCTGCACAAGTCAGCAGAAAGTCCGTTTTCATGGGGGGGCGAGCAGGTAACGCGGTGTATCAGGGCTTCGGATCAGCCTTGGCCACGGTGACCCACCACGGCGTGTGCTGCTCGATCTGCACCGGCAGGGTCGGGAGCAGGGCGCTCAACGCCTTGTCGGTATCGTGCAGCGGGAAACTGCCGGTGATGCGCAGGTCGGCGACTTCCGGCGTAATGCCCAGATGGCCGCGACGATAGCGGCCGAGTTCGTGCACCAGGTCTTCCAGACGCGCGTTGTCCACCACCAGCATGCCGCGGGTCCAGGCATCGGCGCCGGGGTTGAGCGCGACGACCGCGTCCAACCCGTTGTCGCGGATCAGCACTTGCTGGCCTTCGCGCAGGATCTGTTCCTGCGGATCGGATTGCGGATGCGCCGCGACGGCCGACTGCAGCACGCTCAGGCGCGTGCCCTGTTCTTCGCGCTTGACGAGAAACCGAGTGCCCAGCGCACGCATTCGGCCTTCGCGGGTTTCGACGATGAACGGTCGTGCATCGCCGTGACCGGTTTCGATGAGGATTTCACCTTCCTGCAACACGATCAGCCGCTGCTCGTCATCGAACCGCACATCTACGGCGCTGTGAGTGTTGAGATTGATCACGGTGCCGTCCGCCAGCCGTACGGTGCGTTGTTCACCGGTAGCCGTGCGCTGGTCGGCGAGCCAGTAATCCAGCGGCAGATAGTGTTCTGCGGCAAACAGCGACAGGCCGACCACCGCGACAACACTGGCCAGACCGCTGCCGAGTTTGCGCACCCGGCGACGGATACCTTCGCGCGATTGCAGCAACGCGCTGCGGGCCGGGCCGCTGGCTACGCTGAAACGCTGGTCTAGCATGCCCAACTGGCGCCAGGCCCGGGCGTGTTCTTCGTTGGCAGCGTGCCATTTGGCGAACTCTTCGCGCTCCAGTGGCGTGCTGGAATCGAGGGTCAATTGCCAGGCAATTGCCGCGTCCAGCACGTGAGCCGGCACCGGTCTGGAACTGGCCGGATTCATGTCGGCTCACCGTACAGGGCGATGTAGCACTGGCGGATACCCTGGGCCAGATACTGACGTACGCGCGGCACCGACACGCCGAGTTTGTCGGCGATCTCGGCATGGGTCAGGCCGTCGAGACGGTTATAAAGGAAAGCGGCGCGAGCCTTGGTCGACAGTTGGCCGAGCAGGCGGTCGATGGCCTTGAGGTCTTCGAGGATCAATTGCTGCTCTTCAACCGAAGGCTGCTCGCCTTCGGGGATCAGCATCAACTCAGCGAGATAAGCCTGTTCCAGTGCCGCGCGACGGAAGTAGTCGAACAGCAGGCCTTTGGCGATCGCCACCAGAAAGGCCCGGGGCTCGCGGGGTGTCAGCAGTTCCTCGCGACCGAGCAGGCGCACGAAGGTGTCCTGGCTCAGGTCTTCGGCGCGTTGCGGGCAGGCCACGTTGCGCCGCAGCCAGGCCAGCAGCCAGCCGCGATGGTCGCGGTACAACGCACCGACGAGCTCACTGTGAGGGCTTTGGGCTGACGACACGAAGGCACCGACTGGGAAATGTTAACCAACGAGAATTGTTCGCGATTGTGGCAGAGGTGGGAATGGTTAGCAATTGGCCACCGGTCGGGTTGTCGGGAGACAACCCGGGACTCAGAATGAATGCGTCTGCTGGCGGCGCTTCCACTGGCTCAGGCGTTGCTGCAAATTCAATGGACTGTGAATCTGCTGCTGCCGTGCCCGGCTGAACAGAATCAACGCCAGTTCCGCCGTGGCCAGTGCGTCGGCGCTGGCGTGGTGGCGCTCGAACACTTCGAGCTTGAACCAGTTGATCCACTCGTCCAGACCCGCTTCGCGAATATGCGCTTGCGGACAAACCAGCGGTGCAATATCGGCGACATCCAGAAACACTTGCTGCAACTTGTGCCCCAAATGTTCTTTCACCGCCCGGCCCAACATGTGCTGATCGAACGGCGCATGAAACGCCAGCACCGGACTGTCGCCAATAAACTCCAGAAGCTCGAGCAGCGCCTCGGCCGGCTCGCTGCCGGCGGCAATCGCATTCGGCCCCAGTCCGTGGATCAGCACGCTGGGGCTGAGTTTGAGTTCGCGACACTGCAGGGTGCGTTCGAACTGCTGGCTGAAGTCGATGGCGCCGTCCTCGATCACCACCGCGCCAATCGACACCACCCGATCCTTGTTCAGGTTCAGCCCGGTGGTTTCCAGATCCAGTACCACCCAACGCTGTTCGCGCAGGCTGCATTCGCTCAGTTCGCCGATCGCTGGCAGTTTCATCAGGCGTTGTCGCAGATTTTCCGGTAGAACGGGGCTGGCCGGACGCAGCCACGAAAACAGGCTCATAGCTGATACCGCAAGGTCAGGCTGCTTTGCAGGCGCTGAGCCTGGCGCAGGGATTCACGCAGGATGCGCCGGTCCAGATGATTGAGGCTGTCGGGATCGACACGATTGGAGTACGGCAGGTTTTCCCGGGTCTGCAGTTGATGCTGCTGCATGCGCGTCTGCTGGATGAAGTGGTAAGCCTCTTCGTACGCGGCGCCATCCAGTCGATCGATGACTTCTTTCTCCACCAACTGGCGGAAGCGTTCGAGGGTGTTGTTGGCGTCGATACCGTTGGCCAGCGCCAGCAAACGTGCACCGTCGACAAAGGGTGTCAGGCCCTGGATCTTCAGGTCCAGCGTGGCTTTCTCGCCGTTCTTTTTCGTCAGCACGAACTCACGGAAACGCCCCACCGGCGGGCGGTTGCGCAAGGCGTTCTCGGCCATCATCCGCTGGAACAGACGATTGTCTCCGACCTGATCGAGAATCCCTCGGCGCAGTTGCTCGCAACCCTGTTCATCGCCCCAGACCACCCGCAGGTCGAAATAGATGCTTGAGCCCAGCAGGTTCTCCGGCGTCGCCTCACGGATAAATGCGGCAAAGCGCCGGGCCCACTCGGCACGGGACAGGCACAGCTGCGGATTGCCGGCCATGACGTTGCCTTTGCACAGGGTGAAGCCGCACTGCGCCAAGCTGTTATTGATCTGCTGGGCGATGGGCAGCAACTTGCCGCGAATCTCTGCCGCATGGGCCGCATCCCGCGCGTCGAACAGAATGCCGTTGTCCTGATCGGTGTGCAGGGTCTGCTCGCGCCGGCCTTCGCTGCCGAAGCACAGCCAACTGAACGGCACACCGGGGTCGCCTTTCTCGGCGAGGGTCAGCTCGATCACCCGGCACACGGTGTGATCGTTGAGCAGGGTGATGATGTGGGTGATTTGGGTTGAAGACGCGCCGTGGGCCAGCATGCGCTCCACCAATTGGCCGATCTCGCCGCGCAGGGTCACCAGTTGTTCAACCCGCTGGGCGCTGCGGATGGTTCGCGCCAGGTGCACCAGATCGACCCGTTGCAGCGAAAACAGATCCCGTTCGGAAACCACGCCGCACAATCGCTGATCCTTGACCAGGCAGACGTGGGCGATGTGCCGCTCGGTCATAGCGATTGCTGCGTCGAAGGCGCTGTGATCCGGCGACAGATAGAACGGCGAGGGCGTCATGTGGCGTTCGATTGGTTCGCTGAAGTCACCAACTCCTTCCGCCACTACATGGCGCAGGTCACGCAGGGTGAAAATCCCCAGCGGCGCCTTGTGTTCATCCACCGCGACAATGCTGCCGACCTGTTGCTCGTGCATCAGCTTCACCGCTTCGCGCAACGGAGTGGTCGGGCTGCACGTCACCGGATGGCGCATGGCCAATTCGCCGAGGCGGGTGTTCAGCGAATACTGGGTGCCGAGAGTCTCCACGGCTTTCTGCTGGACCTGCTGGTTGACTTGATCGAGCAGGCTGCTGACCCCGCGCAAGGCGAAATCGCGGAAGGTGTTGGAGAGGGCGAAAAGCTTGATGAACGCCAGTTTGTTCAGTTGCAGGCAGAAGGTGTCCTCGCCGGCCAGGTGTTCGGTGCGTGTCGCCCGTTCGCCGAGCAGCGCGGCGAGGGGGAAGCACTCGCCGGTGGTGATTTCAAAGGTGGTTTCGGTACCGCCCTTGGCCGTGTGCGGACGCTCGCCGACCACCCGGCCCTGCTTGACGATGTAGAAGTGTTCGACCGGCCCGTCGGCGGGTTTGATGATGCTTTCGCCCTGACCGTAAAAGCGCAGTTGGCACTGCTCCACCAGATAGGCCAGGTGGGCGTGTTCCATCTGATTGAAAGGGGGGAAGCGCTGGAGGAATTGCAACGTGCCCTGAATGTTTTGCAACACCGCGGTTTTCCCTGCCTGGGTGAAGGCGTCCGCTTTACTCATAACCATTACCGCAGTCTTTTTCGAATTGTTGTTATTGGATCGTTGCAGCCATGGTCGACCCCGGCGCGCGGGGTGCCCATTGGACGTAAGTCTAGGTTTGGCGTGCCGTTGGGTAGTTTTCGGATATGCCCTACACAAACAGTCGGAAATTCTCGGGTTCGCCCCTTGGAAAAAAATCCGACGAAGTGCACATTGAAGCTCTGCCCAGCGATGTCTGACCACTGTGCCAGGGGATCGATTTTGAAAACGTAGAGAACGCCATGTCCGACCACGATATTTTGAGCGACGCCGAGCGGGAAGCGCTCAGCGCCGTCATGCTGGAACCCGACCTGCCGCCGCAGCGGGTACTGATCGTTGATGACGACAAGGACGCCCGCGAGTTGCTGTCGGAGATCCTCGGGCTGGATGGCATTCGTTGCATGACGGCGGCCAGCGGCGAATCCGCGCTGAAGATGATCGAGGAAAAACCTTCCATCGGGCTGGTGATCACCGATCTGCGGATGGGCAATGTCGGTGGGCTGGACCTGATTCGTCATGTGCGCGAGTCGGTACGGGCGGCGATGCCGATCATCATTGTGTCGGGTGATGCGGACGTGAAGGATGCGATTGCGGCGATGCATTTGAGCGTGGTGGACTTTCTGCTCAAGCCGATTGATACCGCCAAATTGCTCGGTCTCGTCAGACATGAGCTGGGCATCGAACCTTAGCCAATCCGGCGCAAACAAAAAAAGCCCTGATCGAAAGATCAGGGCTTTTTCATGTCCGGCATCAGCGCAGGTTACAGGCCGTTGGCAGCCTTGAACTCGCGACGACGACGGTGCAGGACCGGCTCGGTGTAGCCGTTCGGCTGCTTGGTGCCTTCGATCACCAGTTCGACCGCCGCCTGGAAGGCGATGTTGCTGTCGAAGTTCGGGGCCAGTGGACGGTACAGCGGGTCGTTGGCGTTCTGACGGTCCACCACCGGCGCCATGCGCTTGAGGCTTTCCATCACTTGCGCTTCGGTCACGATGCCGTGGCGCAGCCAGTTGGCGATGTGCTGGCTGGAGATACGCAGCGTTGCACGGTCTTCCATCAGGCCGACGTCGTTGATGTCCGGCACTTTCGAGCAACCCACGCCCTGGTCGATCCAGCGCACCACGTAACCGAGAATGCCCTGGGCGTTGTTGTCCAGTTCGTTCTTGATCTGCTCCGGTGTCCAGGTCGGGTTGACCGCCAGCGGGATGGTCAGGATGTCATCGACCGAAGCGCGGGCGCGTTTGGCCAACTCGGCCTGACGGGCGAACACGTCGACCTTGTGGTAGTGCAGCGCATGTAGCGCAGCGGCGGTCGGCGACGGAACCCAGGCAGTGTTGGCGCCGGCCAGCGGGTGAGCGATTTTCTGTTCGAGCATCGCTGCCATCAGATCGGGCATCGCCCACATGCCTTTACCGATTTGTGCACGACCTTGCAGGCCGGTACTCAGACCGATATCGACGTTCCAGTTCTCATAGGCGCCGATCCACTTCTCGGCCTTCATGTCGGCCTTGCGCACCATCGGGCCGGCTTCCATGGAGGTGTGGATTTCGTCGCCGGTGCGGTCGAGGAAGCCGGTGTTGATGAACACCACACGCTCGCTGGCGGCCTGGATGCAGGCCTTGAGGTTGACCGTGGTGCGGCGCTCCTCGTCCATGATCCCGACTTTCAGGGTGTTGCGCTTGAGGCCCAGCACGTCTTCGATGCGACCGAACAGCTCGTTGGTGAACGCCGCTTCTTCCGGGCCGTGCATCTTTGGTTTAACGATGTAGACGGAACCGGTACGGGTGTTCTTGCGCGAGGTATTGCCGCTCAGGTTGTGCATCGCCGCGAGGCAAGTCACCAGACCGTCGAGGATGCCTTCCGGCACTTCGTTGCCGTGCTTGTCGAGAATCGCGTCGATGGTCATCAGGTGACCGACGTTGCGCACGAACAACAGCGAGCGGCCGTGCAGGGTCAGTTCGCTGCCGTCGACCTTGGTATAGGTGCGGTCCGGGTTCATGGTGCGGGTGAACGTCTGGCCGCCCTTGTAAACGGATTCCGCGAGGTCGCCCTTCATCAGGCCCAGCCAGTTGCGGTAGATCACAACCTTGTCGTCGGCATCGACGGCAGCCACGGAGTCTTCGCAGTCCATGATGGTGGTCAGTGCCGCTTCCATCAGGATGTCTTTGACGCCGGCAGCATCGGTCTGGCCGACCGGGGTGCTGGCGTCGATCTGGATTTCGAAATGCAGACCGTTGTTCTTCAGCAGGATCGCGATCGGCGCATTGGCGTCGCCCTGAAAACCGATCAGTTGCGCATCATTGCGCAGGCCGCTGCTGCTGCCGCCCTTGAGGGTGACGACCAGTTTGCCATCAGCGATCTTGTAGCCGGTGGAATCGACGTGAGAGCCAGCCGCCAGTGGCGCTGCTTCGTCGAGGAACGCACGGGCGAAGGCGATGACTTTGTCGCCACGCACCTTGTTGTAGCCTTTGCCTTTTTCCGCGCCGCCGGCTTCGCTGATGGCGTCGGTGCCATACAGGGCGTCGTACAGCGAGCCCCAGCGGGCGTTCGAGGCGTTGAGGGCGAAGCGGGCGTTCATCACCGGAACCACGAGTTGCGGGCCGGCGGTACGGGCGATTTCGTCATCGACGTTTTGCGTCGTTGCCTGGAAATCAGCCGCTTCTGGCAGCAGATAACCGATCTCTTGCAGGAAGGCTTTATAGGCCACGGCGTCGTGCGGCTGACCGGCACGGGTCTGGTGCCAGCCATCGATACGGGCCTGGAAGTCATCGCGTTTGGCGAGTAGGGCTTTGTTCTTCGGCGCCAGGTCGTGAATGACCTTGTCGGCACCTTCCCAGAATTTGTCGGCGGTGAGACCGGTACCGGGAATGGCTTCGTTGTTCACGAAGTCGAACAGGACTTTGGCGACCTGCAGGCCACCGACTTGAACGTGTTCAGTCATTGCTTGCCTCACTCTGCTCAGCTATTTCGCTTTTCAGCTCTTCAATTTAACAATGAAGCCTCTGGCCATTTAAACCACAAACCCCTCGACCAGTACATGCCATCGCTGGCGGCTGGGCTGGGACCAATCAACGGCTTGGGGGCCTTGCTGACGGGGCTTTCAGGGTTGCGAACGTGCCTTGGGCAGACATCGATCCAACGTTATGTAGTGCGCGCTGCGGCATACTACATGATGCATTGCGGTTGTGAAAATCAGACTAATTACGTCGTTCTGCGACCCCATGACGCATTGCGGTCACGGCGCGGAACGGGATGTTCTCAAAAAACCATTGGATTGTTCCAGCTAAATATAAAAAGTTGTACACGATTTGTGATCTCGAGCGTCTGAGGCGTCTGTCGAACGCTTGCCTATACTTGCTTTTCTATAACAAAAGTCATGACAAGAGGGCTGCGCCATGGATCACCTCGTACTCACCGTCTTCGCGCCGGACAAGCCGGGTCAGGTCGAGCGCATCGCCCAATGCATCGCCGAACACGGCGGCAACTGGCTGGAAAGCCGCATGTCGCGGATGGCCGGGCAGTTCGCCGGGATTTTGCGGGTCGGCGTGCCAGCAGAGGCTTACGACGAATTAGTCGATGCCTTACAAGCGCTGTCGACGCAGGGCATTCGTGTGCTGGTGGCCGAAAGCGGGATTGAACAGGCGTGCACCTGGAAACCTATCGCCATGGAACTGGTGGGCAACGACCGGCCGGGCATCGTGCGTGACATCACCCGGCTGCTGAGCGAGCAGGGCGTCAATCTCGAACGGCTGGTGACCGAAGTACGCCCGGCGCCGATGAGCAGCGAGCCGCTGTTCCACGCCGAGGCGATCCTGGCGGTGCCACTGACCCTGTCGCTGGATGTGCTGCAATCGCGCCTGGAAACCCTGGCCGATGACTTGATGGTGGAATTGGTGCTGCGCACCGATCTGTGAAGACGGATCGGGTTATCCAGTTTAAACGTGCACCTGCCTGTGGATAACCTGTAGAGACTGACCGCCAGGCCACACCTGCCGTGGCTTGGCGAAGATTGATCAAAAAACCGCCAGCATTCAGTGACTTGCGCACAAACGGCGGGGATCACGCTGTGGATAACCTTGGGAAGGAACGATACAGGCCACGAGAACCGTGGCCTGTGGAGGTTTGTGCGTTTTTTGATCAGCTGCGACGGCGCAGCGTTAGCCAGGCATCGACGCTGTACACCGCCAGACCGGCCCAGATAAACATGAAGGCGATCAGCGTGCTGGACGACAAATGCTCACCGAACAGCAGCACGGCTTGCAGCAGCACCAGCGTTGGCGCCAGGTATTGCAGGAAGCCGAGCGTGGTGTAAGGCAGATGCCGCGCGGCGGCGTTGAAGCTCACCAGCGGCACCAGCGTCACCGGGCCGGCAGCGACCAGCCACCAGGCTTCGGACGTAGTCCAGAACTCGGCCTGGGCGCTGGTTGCGGTCGGGTTGAACAGCAGCCACGCGAGGGCGATCGGCACCAGCATCCAGGTTTCCACCACCAGCCCCGGCAGCGCCTTGACCGGTGCCTGTTTGCGGATCAGCCCATAGAAACCAAAAGTCAGCGCAAGCACCAGCGACACCCACGGCAGACTTCCCACCTGCCACACCTGCTGAGCCACGCCGACCGTTGCCAGACCGACCGCCAGCCACTGCATGCGCCGCAGGCGTTCGCCCAGAATCAGCATGCCCAGCAACACATTCACCAGCGGGTTGATGTAGTAACCGAGGCTCGCTTCCAGCATCCGGCCGTTGTTCACCG
Organism: Pseudomonas sp. stari2; assembly: GCF_040760005.1. NCBI lineage: Bacteria > Pseudomonadati > Pseudomonadota > Gammaproteobacteria > Pseudomonadales > Pseudomonadaceae > Pseudomonas > Pseudomonas sp. Stari2. Next base: position 5,952,315 of record NZ_CP099760.1, on the reverse strand, counting down.
ACCAGACGTAGGTCAGCCAGTTGGCCGCGATCAAGGTTCCGCTGAGCGCGAGAATCGCCAGGCGTTTCGGGTTGTCGCGCAGTTCCTGCCACCAGCCGGGGTGCTTCCACACCATCAACAGCAGCGCGCCGAACAGCGCCGACCACAGCACCCGGTGAATGATGATTTCCACTGCCGGCACTTCGGCGATGGCTTTGAAGTAAAGCGGGAACAATCCCCAGATGATGTAGGCACTGAGGCCCAGAATGTACCCGCGACGCGGGTTGGCGGCTTGCATGCAGAATCCTTGCTTAGGCAGCTAACAAAGCAGCGATTGTACGGGCAGTTGTATAGACGTGTCGTGTCAGAAAAGCTTCAACGGCTCTTCGTTCAGCGCCGACAGTTGCTCACGCAACGCCAATACCTGATCGCCCCAATATCGTTCGCTGCCGAACCATGGAAAACTGCGGGGGAACGCCGGATCGTCCCAGCGCCGGGCCAGCCACGCGCTGTAATGCATCAGGCGCAGGGCGCGCAGCGGTTCGATCAGCGCCAGTTCGCGCGGGTCGAAGTCATGAAATTCGTTGTAGCCGTCCATCAATTCCGACAGCTGTCCGAGACAATCCTGACGGTCGCCGGCGAGCATCATCCAGATGTCCTGCACCGCCGGGCCCATGCGGCAGTCGTCGAGGTCGACGATGTGGAACATCTCGTCGCGGCACATCATGTTGCCGGGGTGGCAATCGCCATGCATGCGGATGTTCCGGTGCGGCGTGGCGGCGTAGGCGTCTTCCACACGCTTGAGCAGGTCGCGGGCGACGGACTCGTAGGCCGGCAACAGGCTTTTGGGGATGAAGTTGCCTTCCAGCAAAGTGTTCAGCGAGGCATGGCCGAAGTTCTGCACGGCCAACGCTTCGCGGTGCTCGAACGGTTTGGTTCCGCCGACTGCGTGCATGCGCCCGAGCAACTGGCCGAGGCGATACAGCTGATCGAGATTGCCCGGCTCCGGCGCTCGGCCGCCGCGACGGGGAAACAGGGTAAAACGAAAGCCGGCGTGTTCGTGCAGGGTTTTACCGTTGTGGACCAATGGCGCCACCACCGGGATTTCGACGTCGGCCAGTTCGAAGGTGAACTGGTGCTCTTCCAGAATCGCTTCGTTGGTCCAGCGCTGCGGGCGATAGAACTTGGCGATCAGCGGTTCGGAGTCTTCGATGCCGACCTGATAGACGCGGTTTTCGTAACTGTTGAGCGCCAGAATGCGCGCGTCGCTCAGGAAGCCGATGCTTTCGACGGCATCGAGCACGAGGTCTGGGGTGAGGGTTTCAAACGGGTGGGCCATGCTGACTCCTGCGCGCGGCAGGCTGCCGCGTCCGGCCCAGCATGGTAGCGCAGACGGGGTGTCTTGAGTGGGATCGTTCCCGTGCAGGGCACGGGAACGATCAGCGCGTCGCAGAATCAGGCGCCGACGATCCCGCCATCCTCACGGGTAATCGCCATCACCGAAGAGCGCGGCTTGCCGTTCGGCAAATGCTCGGGGAAGGTCGAACCGCCGTTTTCGCCCGGGTGCTGAATCCCGACGAACAGGGTTTTCTGATCCGGCGAGAAACTGATCCCGGTGACTTCACAACCGATCGGTCCGACCATGAACCGGCGAATCTCGCCCGTCTTGGGATCGGCGCAGAGCATCTGGTTGTTGCCCATTCCGGCAAAGTCCCCGGCGTTGCTGGAATCGCCGTCTGTGAGGATCCACAACCGTCCGGCCTTGTCGAAACCGAGGCCGTCCGGGCTGTTGAACATGTTCTGCGGGGTGATGTTCGACGAGCCGCCCTTTGGCGTTCCGGCGTGCACGCTCGGGTTGCCGGCTACCACGAATAGATCCCAGCCGAAGGTCTTCGAACCGTGATCGTCGCGATCAGTGCGCCAGCGCAGAATCTGCCCGTAGACGTTTTTCTCGCGCGGGTTCGGCCCACCCACCGGTTGCCCGTCTTCGCCGCGCTTGGCGTTGTTGGTCAGGGTGCAATAAACCTGGCCGTCTTTCGGGCTGACCACGATCCATTCCGGGCGGTCCATGCGCGTGGCGCCGACCACGCTGGCGGCGAGACGCGCGTGAATCAGCACTTCGGCCTGATCGGCAAAACCGCTGCTGGCGTCGATGCCGTTCTTGCCGTGGGTCAGCTCGATCCACTGGCCCTGGCCTTTCGGGTGATCGGGGTTACCGTCGCCGGCGTCGAACTTCGCCACGTACAGGGTGCCGTGGTCGAGTATGTCGCGGTTGGCTTTGGCGTTGCGGTGGTTGATGCGGTCGCGGCTGATGAATTTGTAGATGAACTCGCCGCGTTCGTCGTCGCCCATGTACACCACGGCGCGACCGTCGTCGGTCTCGGCCAGGGCGGCGTTTTCGTGTTTGAAACGACCGAGGGCGGTGCGTTTGACCGGGGTCGATTGCGGGTCGAACGGGTCGATTTCCACCACCCAGCCGTGGCGGTTGATCTCGTTCGGGTTCTTCGCCATGTCGAAGCGTGGATCAAACGGATGCCAGTTGATCTCGCGGCTGGCGGCTGTCACGCCGTAGCGTTTCTGCGCCGGGTTGAATTGCTGCTGGGCGTTGCTGCTGCCGAAGCAGTCGGTGAAGTTTTCTTCGCAGGTCAGGTAAGTGCCCCACGGGGTCTTGCCGTTGGCGCAGTTCTGGAAGGTGCCGAGGACTTTCTTGCCGTGCTTGTCGGCGCTGGTTTTCATCAGCTCATGGCCGGCAGCCGGGCCACTGATACGCAGCGGCGAGTTGCCGTGGATGCGGCGGTTGTAACGCGAGCCCTGAACGAACTGCCACTGGCCGTTCTTGCGCGCCACTTCGATCACCGACACGCCTTCGCAGGCCAGGGCCTTGCGCACGTCTTCCGCCGATTGCGGCTGGCCGCCATGGGGGTAGAGGTAGCGGTAGTTGGTGTATTCGTTGTTGATCGCCATCAGGGCGCGATTCTTGTCGTCCGGGAAGGCGAACAGGCTCATGCCGTCGTTGTTGTCGCCGAACTGCACTTCCTGTGCAGCCGCGGTGCCGTTGCCGCTCGGGTCGAAGGCCGGGCCGTTCTTGTGCAGGGGCTGACCCCAGCTGATCAGCACCGATGACTTGTAGCCCTTGGGCAGACTGATGACGTCGGTGGTGGCGGCCGGAATGCTGTCGAAGCCGAGCAGGCGGCTGTTACCGGCGCTGACACCGGTGGCCAGCGCGCTGCGGCTCAACAGGCTGCCGCCGAGGAACATCGCCGCGCCGCACAACGCGCCGGCACCGATGAAACCGCGACGGCTCAGGCCGACCATTTTTTCCAGGTCAGTGGATTGGTTTTCTTCTAATAGGCTCACATCAGGCTTCCTGCTTGGTTTTGGCAGCCACCTTAATGAGAGGCGATGACGCTTTTGTTGCAGGAGCCCGTGCTAAAGCGGCGTGCCGATCAGCACATTGGACGGCGAGAACTGCACCTGCACCGGTTGTTCGACGGTCAGTTTGTGGGTGCGCAGGTGCAGTGGCTCAGCCAGGGCGCAGAGTGTCTGGCCATTGGGCAGGGCGATGCGCACTTCGCTGGGGCCGTCCTCGGCGTCGAGAATTGCTTCGAGGGTGCCCTCGAGAAGATTGTGACCAGATGTTGCAGCCTGTCCGCTGCCCAACAATTCAAGCCAGCCAGCCTTGATCAATGCCACGACTTCGGTACCCGGTTGCAGCTCCAGATGCACGGTGCTGTCGTGGGTGATCTGCGCGTCGATGCACAGGCCTTCGGCCAGTTCGAGGCGGATCAGGTCATTGCGGCCCTGATGCTCGATGCTGACGACCTTGCCGTGCAATTGGTTACGCGCGCTGGTCCTGAGCATCAAACGGCCGAGCAAATCCAGATCGCTGGCGTCTTCGGCGGCTTCCAGCACCTGTGCCTGCAAGGCTTGCAGCTTCTGATAAAGACGCAGCACCCGTTCGCCTTCGCTGGACAGTTTCGCTCCACCGCCGCCCTTGCCGCCGACAGCCCGTTCGACCAAGGGTTTCTGCGCCAGATTGTTCAGCTCGTCGATGGCATCCCACGCCGCCTTGTAACTCAGGCCCGCGCTTTTCGCGGCGCGGGTGATCGAGCCCTGTTCGGCAATGTGTTGCAGCAAAGCGATGCGCTGCGGGCGGCGGACGATGTGCTGGGACAACAGGGAAGGCAAGGACATGTCGGGTGCTTTGTGCTGGGTTGATGGAGGAGGAAGTTGGCCGCTTGGCGCGTGTGAGTCAAGCCGCGTCGCCAGGTTTCGGTGTTCGGGCCAGGCAGTAGACGTCGACCCGCGTGGCGCCTGCGTCCACCAGCAGCCGGGCCAATGCCTGAGCAGTGGCGCCGGTGGTCAGCACATCATCGACCAAGGCCAGATGCCGGCCTTGTACATGAGCTTCCGGCAAGAGGTCGAAGGCGTTGCGCAGGTTGCGTTTGCGCGCCTTGGCGTCGAGTGCCTGCTGGGCGCTGGTGTCTTGAATACGGCGCAGGACATTTTCTTCGCAGGGCAGATCCAGTTGCTCGCTGAGCCACCGCGTCAGCATTGCCGCCTGATTGAATCCACGTTGGCGCAGACGCTTGTTCGCCAATGGCACTGGTAACAAAGCGTCCGGGCGCAGCAGACCTTCGTCGAAGCGATGTTGCAGGTATTGCCCGAGAACATCGCCGAGCAGGCGGCCAATCGGCCATTTCGCGTTGTGCTTGAAGCGGGTGATCAGGCTGTCCACCGGAAAGCCATAGGACCAGGGCACCACCACGTGTTCGAAGGCGGGCGGATCCTTGAGACAGCCACCGCACGTCAGACCCGTAGCGGGCAGTGGTAAGGCACACGTTACGCATTGATCGCTCAACCAGGGCAGATCGGTTTCGCAAGCCACGCAGAGAGGTGTTTCGGTTTCCGTCGGCTCATCGCACAGCAAACAGTGTTGGTTGTTATTTAACCAGATGTAAACCGGTCTATCTTGATGTGGTTGACAGTGCATGTCTCTTCCTTAAATATGCCGAACATCCGTGTCGTGCCTGTGGGTATTCCGTTTCCCCAGGCGCAAGCCAAGCATAACCAAGGAATCGCCCATGAGCGCCAGCACCACTGCCACCCTGCGTCACGACTGGTCTTTAGCCGAAGTCAAAGCACTCTTCGTTCAGCCATTCAACGACTTGCTGTTCCAGGCGCAGACGGTGCACCGCGCGCATTTCGACGCCAACCGCGTCCAGGTTTCTACCCTGCTGTCGATCAAGACCGGCGCCTGCCCGGAAGATTGCAAATACTGTCCGCAGTCCGGTCACTACAACACCGGGCTGGAAAAAGAAAAACTGATGGAAGTGCAGAAAGTCCTCGAAGAGGCTGCCCGCGCCAAAGCCATCGGTTCGACCCGTTTCTGCATGGGCGCGGCGTGGAAGCATCCGTCGGCCAAGGACATGCCGTACGTGTTGAAGATGGTCGAAGGCGTGAAAGCCATGGGCCTGGAAACCTGCATGACCCTCGGTCGACTCGATCAAGATCAGACCGAAGCGCTGGCCAAGGCCGGGCTCGACTACTACAACCACAACCTCGACACCTCGCCGGAGTTCTACGGCAGCATCATCACCACCCGCACCTACAGCGAGCGTCTGCAGACTCTGGCCTACGTGCGCGATGCCGGCATGAAAATCTGCTCCGGCGGCATCCTCGGCATGGGTGAGTCCCTCGATGACCGCGCGAACCTGTTGATCCAGCTGGCCAACCTGCCGGAGCATCCGGAATCGGTGCCGATCAACATGCTGGTGAAAGTGGCCGGTACACCGCTGGAAAACGCCGACGACGTCGATCCGTTCGACTTCATCCGCATGCTTGCCGTGGCACGCATCCTCATGCCGCAATCCCACGTGCGCCTGTCCGCCGGCCGCGAAGCGATGAACGAGCAGATGCAGGCCCTGGCGTTCTTCGCCGGCGCCAACTCGATTTTCTACGGCGACAAACTGTTGACCACCGCCAACCCGCAGGCCGATAAGGACATGCAACTGTTTGCACGTCTGGGCATTCAGCCGGAAGCCCGCGAAGAACATGCCGACGAAGTGCATCAGGCCGCCATCGAGCAGGCGCTGGTGGAGCAGAAGAGCAGCGAGCAGTTCTACAACGCGGCAGTCTGATCGTCCGTTCTTTCAGGCGCTGCCTCGGGCAGCGCCTGCTGATTCACTTGCTACCCGTGAGGCTTGCATGTCTTTCGATCTCGCCGCACGCCTTGCTGCCCGTCGTGCCGAAAATCTCTATCGCCAGCGACCGCTGCTTGAAAGCCCCCAGGGGCCGCAAGTGGTGGTCGACGGTCAGCCGTTGCTGGCATTCTGCAACAACGATTACCTGGGCCTGGCCAATCACCCGCAAGTGATCGAAGCCTGGCGCGCCGGTGCTTCTAAGTGGGGCGTCGGCGGTGGAGCCTCGCATCTGGTGATCGGCCATAGTGGCCCGCATCACGCTTTGGAAGAAGCTCTCGCCGACCTCACCGGACGGCCGCGTGCGCTGTTGTTCACCACCGGCTACATGGCCAACCTCGGCGCGGTCACGGCGTTGGTCGGGCAGGGCGATACGGTGCTGGAAGACCGGCTCAATCATGCGTCGTTGCTGGACGCCGGATTGTTGTCCGGCGCGCGCTTCAATCGTTATCTGCACAACGACGCCGAAAGCCTCGCCAAACGTCTGGAGAAAGCCACCGGCAATACGCTGGTGGTCACCGACGGCGTGTTCAGCATGGACGGTGATCTCGCCGACCTGCCGGCGCTGGTCCGGGAAGCCAAGGCCAAAGGCGCTTGGTTGATGGTCGATGACGCCCACGGTTTCGGTCCTCTGGGCGCGAACGGTGGCGGGATCGTCGAGCATTTCGGTTTGAGCCAGGATGACGTGCCGGTGCTGGTCGGCACACTCGGCAAAGCGTTCGGCACGGCGGGCGCGTTTGTCGCCGGCAGTGAAGAGTTGATCGAAAGCCTGATCCAGTTTGCCCGCCCGTACATCTACACCACCAGCCAGCCGCCGGCGCTGGCCTGCGCAACATTGAAAAGCCTGGAGCTGCTGCGCAGCGAGCACTGGCGTCGCGAGCATTTGCGAACGCTGATCCGCCAGTTCCGCCACGGCGCCGAACAGATCGGTCTGGAGTTGATGGACAGCTTCACGCCGATCCAGCCGATCATGATTGGCGATGCCGGTCGCGCCGTGCGTTTGTCACAGATGCTGCGCGAGCGTGGGCTGATGGTCACCGCGATCCGTCCGCCGACCGTGCCTGCCGGCAGTGCGCGGCTGCGGGTCACCCTGACCGCCGCCCACAGCGAGGCGCAGGTGCAACTATTGTTAGAAGGACTGGCCGATTGCTTTGCCCAACTGAAGTCGGAGCCAAGCCATGCGTGATCGACTGATTCTGCTCCCCGGCTGGGGCCTCGGGGTTTCCCCGCTGGAGCCGTTGGCGGCAGCGCTGCGTGGGCTCGATGAACACCTGACGGTGGAAGTCGAACCGCTGCCGGAGCTGGAATCCAGCGATCTTCAAGACTGGCTCGAAGAACTCGACGAACGCATTCCTCAGGACGTCTGGCTGGGGGGCTGGTCGCTGGGCGGCACGCTGGCTTCTGAGCTGGCGGCGCGGCGTGGTGAACATTGCTGCGGCTTGCTGACATTGGCGAGCAATCCTTCTTTTGTGGCCCATGACCAGTGGCCGAGCGCGATGCCGGGGGAAACCTTCGATGCGTTTCTGGCCGGTTGCAGTGCTGATCCGCGCCAGACCCTCAAGCGTTTTTCGTTGCTGTGCGCTCAGGGTGCGCAAGACTCTCGCGGCTTGTCGCGACTGTTGCTGGGCGGTGCGCCGAACATTTCACCGATCGCCTTGATGGCGGGTCTGGAGTTGTTGGCGCAGATCGATACGCGCAATGCCTTGCAGGTGTTTCGAGGCCCGCAATTGCATTTGTTTGGCGGGCTGGACGGGCTGGTGCCGGCGGAAGCTGCGGGCGAGTTGTTCGCGTTGCTGGCGGATGTCGAGGTCGGGCTGATCGAGCAGGCCAGCCATGCGTTTCTTCTGGAAGATCCCCACGGTGTGGCGGGGGCGATCCAGGCGTTTTTAAGTGAGTGTGGTGATGACTGATTTGTCTCTTGCGGCGCTGCCCGGTGGCTTGCCTGACAAGCGCCAGGTCGCGGCTTCTTTTTCTCGCGCAGCGCCCAGCTACGACAGCGTCGCAGAGTTGCAGCGTGATGTCGGTACGCAGCTGTTGAATCGTTTGCCGGCGGATTTTCGGTCGGCACGCTGGCTGGATCTTGGCTGTGGCACTGGTTATTTCACCCGGGTGCTGGCCGAACGTTTTGCGGGAAACGAAGGGCTGGCGCTGGACATTGCCGAAGGCATGCTCAATCACGCCCGGCCGTTGGGCGGGGCCACGCACTTCATCGCCGGCGATGCTGAACGCTTGCCGTTGCAGGATTCGACCTGCGATCTGATCTTTTCCAGCCTCGCCGTGCAGTGGTGTGCGGACTTTGAATCGGTGCTCGCCGAAGCCTTCCGGGTGCTGAAACCGGGGGGGATTTTCGCGTTTGCTAGTCTTTGTGTAGGGACGCTGTACGAATTGCGCGACAGCTGGCGTCAGGTCGATGGCCTGGTGCACGTCAACCGCTTTCGCGAGTTCGCCCGGTACGAGCAATTGTGCGCGGCCAGTGGTCTGCGCACGGTCAGTCTGGAGAACCGGCCACATGTGCTGCATTACCCGGATGTGCGCAGCCTGACACACGAACTCAAGGCGCTGGGCGCGCATAACCTGAACCCCGGTCGACCGGGCGGATTGACCGGGCGGGCGCGGATTCTGGGGCTGGTCGAGGCTTACGAGCAGTTTCGTCAGCTGCAGGGCTTGCCGGCGACTTATCAGGTGGTCTACGCCGTGTTGGAGAAACCCTTATGAGCGCAGCCTATTTCATCACCGGAACCGACACTGACGTCGGCAAGACGACTGTCGCCGCTGGGTTGCTGCATGCCGCCAGATCCGCCGGGTTGAGTACGGCGGCGGGCAAGCCTGTGGCGTCCGGTTGCATCGTGACGCCCAGAGGTCTGCGCAATTCGGATGCGCTGGCGTTGCAGGCCGAGTGCTCTTTGCCGCTGACTTATCAACAGGTCAATCCGGTGGCGTTTGAGCCGGCGATCGCGCCGCATCTGGCGGCCCGTGAGGCTGGCGTGGCGCTGACTGTGCAGTCGCTACTGGCGCCGATGCGCGAAATTCTGGCGATGAACGCCGACTTCACACTGATTGAAGGCGCGGGCGGGTGGCGGGTGCCGTTGGCAGATCAGGACAATCTGTCGGACCTGGCGATTGCGTTGCAGTTGCCGGTGATTCTGGTGGTGGGCGTGCGTCTGGGTTGCATCAGCCATGCATTGCTGACGGCCGAGGCGATTGCCCGGGACGGGTTGCAACTGGCGGGATGGGTGGCGAACATCATCGATCCGAAGACCTCGCGACTGGAAGAAAACCTGGCGACGCTTGCCGAGCGCATTCCGGCGCCGTGCCTCGGGCGGGTGCCGAAACTCAAGGCGGTCAGCGCCGAGGCGGTCGCCGATCACTTGCAACTGGATCTGCTCGACTGATTTTGGCTATGACAAGGCACTGTGCCATTAGTGTTTTTGACGGGTGTTTTTCTGACGCCTCTGGTTCAATGGCACCCATTGATCCTTCCCAAGGATGAGAGCTCCCATGGAAATCTCCGGAAACACAGCTTTTTATGCAGGTCTGAGCAGCATTCAGACCGGGCAGAACCGCGTCGATCAGGCTGCCAGCCAGATCGCCAACAACACCATTGAGCGTTCGGTCACCAGCCAGTCCTCCGAAGCCCAGATCGATCGCCTGCGCGGCGTGGATCGCAGCCAGCAAATGGATCCGGGCAGCGCCATGGCCGAGATGGCCCAGGGCAAGTTTCAAGTGGAACTGGGCACGAAAGTCGCCAAGGCATCCGATGAAATGCTCGGTACGATCATCGATACGTTCGCCTGATTTTCTGATACCCGCTTTGCCAGACGCCGCGACTGTTCGCGGCGTTTTTCGTTGTAAGTCCTTCTCCCTCAACTAATCTTTTTTCATTGCACATGGCTCGTTCGGGCGCATGTCGCGTTGCTGTGTCCGGTGTTCGAAAAATGTGATGACGAATGGCAAAAGATCGACGCTTGACAAGATTTCGGCGTAAACGTATGTTTCAAACAACTGTTTGACCGTCACAACAAATCAATGCGGTCGTTCATTCCCGGTTACATCAGCAGAGGTTTATCGCTATGCCTGACTACAAGGCCCCCTTGCGTGATATTCGCTTCGTTCGTGACGAACTGCTCGGCTACGAAGCGCACTATCAGAGCCTTCCAGCGTGCGCAGAGGCAACGCCGGACATGGTTGACGCCATTCTCGAAGAGGGCGCCAAGTTTTGTGAGCAGGTGCTGGCACCGCTGAACCGCGTGGGTGACACCGAGGGCTGCACCTGGAGCGAGTCCGGGGTGAAAACCCCGACCGGTTTCAAAGAGGCCTACAAGCAATTCGTGGAAGGCGGCTGGCCAAGCCTGGCGCATGACGTCGAGCACGGCGGTCAGGGTCTGCCTGAGTCGTTGGGTCTGGCTGTCAGCGAAATGGTCGGCGAAGCGAACTGGTCGTGGGGCATGTACCCGGGCCTGTCGCACGGCGCGATGAACACCATCTCCGAGCACGGCACTCCAGAGCAGCAAGAAGCCTATCTGACCAAACTGGTCTCCGGCGAATGGACCGGCACCATGTGCCTGACCGAACCGCACTGCGGCACCGACCTGGGCATGCTGCGCACCAAGGCCGAACCTCAGGCCGACGGTTCCTACAAAGTCTCCGGTACCAAGATCTTCATCTCGGCCGGTGAACACGACATGGCCGACAACATCGTCCACATCGTGCTGGCCCGCCTGCCGGATGCACCGGCCGGTACCAAAGGCATTTCCCTGTTCATCGTTCCCAAGTTCCTGCCGAACGCCGACGGCACCGTCGGTGCACGCAACGCCGTGAACTGTGGTTCGATCGAACACAAGATGGGCATCCACGGCAACGCGACTTGCGTGATGAACTTCGACGGCGCGACCGGTTTCCTGATCGGCCCGGCGAACAAAGGCCTGAACTGCATGTTCACCTTCATGAACACCGCACGTCTGGGGACCGCGCTGCAGGGTCTGGCTCACGCCGAAATCGGCTTCCAGGGTGGCCTGAAGTACGCTCGCGATCGCCTGCAAATGCGTTCCCTGACTGGCCCGAAAGCGCCGGACAAAGCGGCTGACCCGATCATCGTTCACCCAGACGTACGTCGCATGCTGTTGACCATGAAGGCATTCGCCGAAGGCAACCGTGCGATGGTGTACTTCACCGCCAAACAGGTCGACATCGTCAAGTACGGCGTGGACGAAGAAGAGAAGAAGAAAGCCGACGCACTGCTGGCCTTCATGACTCCGATCGCCAAAGCGTTCATGACCGAAGTCGGTTTCGAATCCGCCAACCACGGCGTACAGATCTACGGCGGCCACGGCTTCATCGCCGAGTGGGGCATGGAGCAGAACGTTCGCGACAGCCGCATCTCGATGCTGTACGAAGGCACCACCGGCATCCAGGCACTCGACCTGCTGGGCCGTAAAGTGCTGATGACTCAGGGCGAGGCTTTGAAGGGCTTCACCAAGATCGTCCACAAGTTCTGTCAGAACAACGAAGGCAACGAAGCCGTCAAAGAATTCGTCGCACCGTTGGCTGCACTGAACAAAGAGTGGGGCGAGCTGACCATGAAGGTCGGTATGGCCGCCATGAAAGATCGCGAAGAAGTCGGCGCGGCCTCTGTGGACTACCTGATGTACTCCGGTTACGCCTGCCTGGCCTACTTCTGGGCTGACATGGCGCGTCTGGCTGCTGAAAAACTGGCTGCCGGCACCACCGACGAGGCGTTCTACACCGCCAAGCTGCAAACCGCGCGCTTCTACTTCCAGCGCATCCTGCCGCGTACCCGTACGCACGTAGCCACCATGTTGTCGGGCGCCAACAACCTGATGGACATGAAAGAAGAAGACTTCGCACTGGGCTACTAAACCTTAACGCAGTCCTTCAAAAAACCGCTGCCCCTTCGGGGGCAGCGGTTTTTTTTGTACCCGGATTTCCCCAATCCCGGGGCTGATTCCCCAGCATTGATGAGGGCGCTGCTCAGCCGAACCCTTACGCTTATTGATTCAAAATGTTTCCAGAAGAATGGCCAATTAATTGCACTGCCCGAATTACCGGTGCTAACCAGAACTGCCTGCTCAAAGAAGCAAGACGCCCGGCACTTAACTACAACAGTCAGGGTGAAGCCTATGAAAATCAGTCGACTCGCTCGTTTGACCTTCTGGTTACCCGCCGCGCTGTCAGTCCACAGCGCATGGGCCGCCGACCCAGTCGAAGTCGATCCTCCCGTGCCGGAGGTGCCGTCGCTGCAGTCGTTGCGGGGGATGGTGCCTCCCGATCCGTCCGGGACCGAAGGCGGACGCAAGGTCGATCTGATGACCGACTACGTGCTCAACCGCTCTGCCGCCATCCTGTTGGGCAAGGCGTTGTTCTGGGACATGGAGATCGGCAGCGACGGCGCGACTGCATGCGCCTCCTGCCACTACCATGCCGGCGTCGATCACCGCATCACCAACCAGCTCAACCCCGGCCAGGCCAACACCAACGCCAACGTCGCGTCGATTTTCAACAAGCCGTTTGTGGCCTCCGACATTCCCGGTGACGTGGCGTCCTACGCGACATTGTCCGGCGGGAAGGGCGGTCCGAATTACACACTGAAGAAAACCGACTTCCCGACCCACGTGTTGAGCAATCCCCTGGAGCGCAACTCGCCCATCGTTTACTCGACAGACGACGTGGTCGGCTCGCAAGGCGTGTTTGACGCCAACTTCGTCAAGCCCAATCAGGCACGTTTTGACAAATGCACTCAGCAGCCGGATGGTATTTTCCAGGTCGGTGGCATCAACGTTCGCCGCAGCACCGGACGCAATGCGCCGTCAGTGATCAACGCCGCGTTCAACGTGCGAAATTTCTGGGACGGCCGGGCCAACAACGTGTTCAACGGCTTCTCGCCGTTCGGCAATCGCGATCCGGATGCCGGGATCTACGTGACCAGCGAACGCAGCACGGTTGCCACCAAAGTGAGGCTGGCGCTTAACGATGCGTCAGCCGCCTCGCAAGCCGTCGGCCCGCCCGGTAGCCCGGTGGAAATGTCCTGCGGCGGCCGTACCTTTGCCGACATCGGTCGCCGGATGCTCGACACGCTGATGCTCAAGCAGCAGCGGATTTCTTCCACCGATTCGGTTCTGGGCCCGGTGTCCGGCGCACGTCGCCCGACTTATCGCGAACTGATCAAGAATGCCTTCCAGCCCCGGCTGTGGAACGCCACGCAAAACGTTCTGGTGGGCGGTGCGCCGTACACCCAGATGGAGGCTAACTTCCCGCTGTTCTTCGGCCTGGCGATTCAGATGTACGAAGCCACGCTGATCTCCGATCAGGCGCCGATTGATGCTTACCTGCAGGGCGATCACACCGCGATGAACGCGCAACAGGTCGAAGGCATGAAGCTGTTTCTCGGCAAGGGCAAATGCGTCAATTGCCACGGCGGGCCGGAGCTGACCAACGCTGCCAGCCGCCTGCTGATGCATCCGCGTGAACGCATCGAACGGATGGTGATGGCCGATAACCTGACCACTCTGTACGACAACGGTTTCTACAACACCGGCGTGCGCCCGACCTCGGAAGATCTGGCCCTCGGCGGCGCTGATGCGTGGGGCAATCCTTGGTCGTTCACCCGACAGTACAATACCGTATTGCAGGGCGGAAAATCGGTCGATCCGCTGGACGTCGATGTCTGCACGTTCGAGGCGCCATTGAGCGCGGCCATTCCATGCGATGCCACGCTCAAACCGAATGTCGGTTTCCGCGATTCGGTCGACGGCGCGTTCAAGACGCCGACCCTGCGCAACATCGCCCTGACCGGGCCGTACTTCCATAACGGCAGCCGCTCGACGCTCAAACAGGTGATGGAGTTCTACAACCGTGGCGGGGACCGGCGCGGGGAAGACGCCAACAACACCAGCGGTTTCGAGCATCCGGCGGTGAACCAGCACAACACTTCCAACCTCGATCCGGACATGACGGCGCTGAACCTGACGCCCGATGAAATCGACGCGCTGGTGAAATTCATGGAAGTCGGCTTGACCGATCCGCGCGTGGCCTGGGAGCGAGCACCGTTCGATCATCCGTCGCTGGTGATCCCGCAGGGCCATATCGGCGATGAAAATGCCGTGACCCAGCGCCCGGCCAGTCCGAAAGTCACGACCCGCCAGGCGACGGACGCATCGCTCAATCTCAAGCCTTACGGCGCTGAAGGCCGGCCGGCGGCGGAGGGGCCGTTGCAGCCGTTCTACAACGATCTTTGAGGGGAAATGATCGTCATGGCCATCACGAATGATGGCCATGACGAAAGTTTCATGCTTGCCAAGGAAAAAACCTTGATTGAAGGCTCAGAAACCGAGGGATTCGGCCGTTAAAGAGACAGCCTGTGATCTGGATCACATTGTGTGTGCTTAACTGGCCACATTGCAGGCACAATGCCATCTCTTTGCCAAGACGGTCGGAGCTTTACCCTTGCCGCGTTCTTCCGCTGTACGTTTCAGTCATTTCATACCTTCACTGCTGTTGTTGCTTGCGGGGTTGGCGGCTGCGTACGTCAAAGACCTCAACGTGTTCTTCACCTCGCTGTTCAACGTGTTGCCAACCCTGGTGCTGTTGCTGGGCGGGTCGTATTGCGCGGTTTACCGACGCCAGCGCGAACTGTTTCTGATGGTCACGGTGTACATCGCCTACTTCCTGCTCGACACCCAGACCGACTATTACCGCGACAACGGCAAGGTTCGCGAAGACGCGGCCGTAGTGTTCCACCTGGTCTGTCTGCTGTTGCCCTTGTTGTTCGGACTGTTCGCCGCGTGGCAAGAGCGCACGCACCTGTTTCAGGACATGGTGGCGCGGTTTGCCGTGCTGCTGGCTTTTGGCAGCGTGGCGTTGGGACTTGAGCAAAGTTATCCCCAGGCCCTGCTGATGTGGCTTTCGGAGATCCGCTGGCCCGCCCTGCACGGCGCGTGGATGAGCCTGATCCAGATGTCCTATCCGGTGTTCCTCTCGGCGTTCCTGTTGCTGGCCTGGCAATACTGGCGCAACCCGCGCCCGCTGCATGCGGCGCAACTGGTGGGGTTGCTCGGGGTGTTCTGGATGTTGCCGAAAACCTTCATCCTGCCGTTCACCCTGAACATCATGTGCAGCCAGGTGATGTTGATGATTGCCGCGGCGGTGGCGCACGAGGCTTATCAAATGGCCTTCCGCGACGAGCTCACCGGCCTGCCCGGGCGCCGCGCACTCAACGAGCGCATGCAGCGCCTGGGGCGCAACTATGTGCTGGCGATGAGTGACGTCGATCACTTCAAGAAATTCAACGACACCCACGGCCACGACGTGGGTGACCAGGTCCTGCGACTGGTCGCCAGCAAACTGTCCAAAATTAGCGGTGGCGGTAGGGCGTATCGCTATGGTGGTGAGGAATTCGCCCTGGTGTTTGCGGGCAAGACTCTCGAAGAGTGCATGCCGCACCTTGAGGTCATCCGCGAGTCGATTGCGTCCTACAACATCCAGTTGCGTAATCAGGAAAGCCGCCCACAGGATGATCAACAGGGGCGTCAGCGACGAGGCGGCTCCGGTGCGTCCAGCGTATCGGTCACGGTCAGTATCGGTGTCGCGGAAAGGGTCGAGCAGCGCACCCCGGAAGACGTGCTCAAGTCCGCCGACCAGGCGCTCTACGCCGCCAAAGGCGCGGGGCGAAACTGTGTGATGGCGTTCGGTCAGAACCGCCGTGGCGCGGTGCGCATGGACAGCGCCGCAGGTTGAGTAATGACGGCGCATTCAGCGTCTGGACAGTGATTGTCGGGCAGGGTGGCCGGCAGTAGGTTGGAGAAATCTGCTGAAGGAGAAGCCACCATGCCCGAGTACAAAGCCCCCCTGCGTGACATGCGTTTTCTGATAGACCACGTTTTTGACTTCCACACTCAGTACGCGGCCCTCGGCGCCCACGACGCCAGCCCGGACATGGTCAACGCGATCCTCGACGAAGGCGCGAAGTTCTGTGAGAACGTTCTGGCACCGCTCAATCGCAGTGGTGACGAAGAGGGCTGCCATTTCGACAACGGCGTGGTGACAACGCCTACAGGCTTCAAGCAAGCTTTCGCACAATACGTGGAAGGTGGCTGGCACGGTCTGGCGGCAGATCCGGCTTATGGCGGCCAAGGCCTGCCGAGTTCACTGGGGCTGGTGATCAGCGAAATGGTTGCCTCCAGCAACACCTCCTGGGGCATGTACCCGGGCCTGACTCACGGTGCCATGTCGGCGATCCACGCCCACGGCACCGAAGAACAGAAAAACACCTATCTGCGCAAACTCACTGCCGGCCAGTGGACCGGCACCATGTGCCTGACCGAAGCCCATTGCGGCACCGATCTGGGCATCATCAAGACCCGCGCGGTGCCTCAGGCCGACGGCAGTTACGCAGTGACCGGCAGCAAGATTTTCATCTCGGCCGGCGAGCACGACATGAGCGGCAACATCATTCATCTGGTGTTGGCCAAATTGCCGGACGCACCGGCGGGCACCAAGGGGATTTCGCTGTTCATCGTGCCGAAATTCCTGCCGGACGCCGCCGGCGAGGCGGGTGAGCGCAACAGCGTTTCCTGCGGCTCAATCGAACACAAGATGGGCATCAAGGCCTCGGCCACCTGCGTGCTGAACTTCGATGCCGCCAAAGGCTTCCTGATCGGCGAGCCAAATAAAGGCCTTAACTGCATGTTCACCATGATGAACCACGCGCGGCTCGGAACCGGGATGCAGGGCTTGTGTCTGGGCGAGGCGAGTTTCCAGGGGGCGATCAAATACGCCAACGACCGCTTGCAGATGCGCGCTCTGACCGGCGCCAAAGCTCCGGACAAACCGGCCGACCCGATCATCGTCCACCCGGACGTGCGGCGCATGCTGCTGACGATGAAAGCTTTCAACGAAGGCAACCGCGCGCTGACGTATTTCACTGCGCAGATGCTCGATGTCGCGCATCTGAGCCCGGACGCCGAGGCGCGTCAGGAGGCGGAAGACCTGTTGGCGTTCCTGACCCCGATCTGCAAGGCGTTCATGACAGACACCGGTCTGGAGGTGACCAACCACGGCATGCAGGTGTTCGGCGGCCACGGATTTATCCGCGAGTGGGGCATGGAACAACTTGTTCGTGATTGCCGGATCGCGCCGATCTACGAAGGCACCAATGGCATTCAGGCGCTGGATCTGCTCGGGCGCAAAGTGCTGGGCAGTCAGGGCAAGTTGCTGCGCAACTTCACCAAAATCGTCCACAAATTCTGCGGCGCCAATGCCGGGCATGCGCAACTGGGCGGTTTTGTCGCTCAGCTCGATGCTCTCAATCAGCAGTGGGGCGAGTTGACCATGAAGGTCGGGATGGCCGCGATGAAAAATCCGGATGAAGTCGGCGCCGCGTCGGTGGATTACCTGATGTACAGCGGTTACATCGTTCTGGGCTACCTGTGGCTGCGCATGGCGCTGGTTGCCCAGGCGCAGCTGGAGTCGGGCGAGGGGGACGGCGACTTCTGCCAGGGGAAACTGGCGACGTGCGAGTTTTACTTCAAGCGTTTGCTGCCACGCACCGCGGCGCATCGTTCGGCCATCGAGGCGGGCAGCGATTGCCTGATGAAACTGCCGGCGCAGTTGTTCGCGCTGTAGCACGCCACTGATAGACAGAAGAGCCCGCTGATCGCGGGCTTCTTTTTGGGTACAAGCTGGTGACTAAAAATAACAAAACAGTCATGGCCTGACCCTATGTGTCGCAAAAGTTGTTGGGTTACACTCCGGTTCAACGAAATCACTCTTCCACGAATCACCTGTTTAGATCTTTGCGAGGTTTGCCATGGCTGACTACAAAGCGCCGCTGCGCGATATGCGCTTCGTCCTCAATGAAGTGTTCGAAGTCGCCAAACTCTGGGCCGAACTGCCGGCCCTGGCCGAGACTGTGGACGCGGAAACCGTTGAAGCCATTCTCGAAGAGGCCGGCAAGGTCACCAGCAAAAGCATCGCGCCTCTGAGTCGCGCGGCCGACGAAGAAGGCTGCCACTGGGCCGACGGTGCCGTCACCACGCCGGCCGGTTTCCCACAGGCCTATCAGACTTATGCCGAAGGCGGCTGGGTCGGTGTTGGTGGTGATCCGGCTTACGGCGGCATGGGCATGCCCAAAGCAGTCTCGGCTCAGGTTGAAGAGATGGTCAACTCCGCCAGTCTGGCTTTCGGTCTGTACCCGATGCTGACCGCCGGCGCCTGCCTGTCGATCAACGCCCACGCCAGCGAAGAACTGAAAGCCGCTTACCTGCCGAACATGTACGCCGGTGTCTGGGCCGGTTCCATGTGCCTGACCGAACCGCACGCCGGTACCGACCTGGGCATTATTCGCACCAAGGCCGAGCCTCAGGCCGACGGTTCCTACAAGGTCAGCGGCACCAAGATCTTCATCACCGGCGGTGAGCACGACCTGACCGAAAACATCATCCACCTGGTGCTGGCCAAACTGCCGGACGCACCGGCGGGGCCGAAGGGCATTTCGCTGTTCCTGGTGCCGAAGTTCATGGTCAATGCCGATGGCAGCCTGGGTGCGCGCAATCCGGCGAACTGCGGTTCGATCGAACACAAGATGGGCATCCAGGCTTCGGCCACCTGCGTGATGAATTTCGACGAAGCCGTGGGTTACCTGGTCGGCGAGCCGAACAAGGGCCTGGCCGCGATGTTCACCATGATGAACTACGAGCGTCTGGGCGTCGGTATTCAGGGCTTGGCCACCGGCGAGCGCTCGTACCAGAACGCCATCGAATACGCCCGCGACCGCCTGCAAAGCCGTTCGCCGACCGGTGCGCAGAACAAGGACAAGGTGGCCGACCCGATCATCGTCCACCCGGACGTGCGTCGTATGCTGCTGACCATGAAAGCCTCGAATGAAGGCGGCCGTGCGTTCTCCACTTACGTGGCGATGCAGCTCGACACTGCCAAGTTCAGCGAAGACGCTGCGACCCGCAAACGTGCGGAAGATCTGGTTGCCTTGCTGACGCCAGTGGCCAAAGCGTTCCTGACCGATCTGGGTCTGGAAACCACTGTGCACGGCCAGCAGATCTTCGGTGGCCACGGCTATATCCGCGAGTGGGGGCAGGAGCAACTGGTGCGTGACGTGCGCATCACCCAGATCTACGAAGGCACCAACGGCATCCAGGCGTTGGACCTGGTGGGTCGCAAGATCGTCGGCAGCGGCGGCGCGTTCTACAAACTGTTCGCCGACGAGATCCGCCATTTCACTGCGACCGCCAGTGCCGATCTCGGCGAGTTCACCAAGCCGCTGAATGACGCCGTCGACACCCTCGACGAGCTGACCTCGTGGCTGCTGGACCGAGCGAAATCCAATCCGAACGAAATCGGTGCGGCATCGGTCGAGTATCTGCAGGTGTTTGGCTACGTTTCCTACGCCTACATGTGGGCACTGATGGCCAAGGCATCGCTGGGCAAAGAAGCGCAGGACGATTTCTACGCGAGCAAGCTCGGCACCGCGCGGTTCTACTTCGCCCGTCTGCTGCCGCGGATTCACTCGTTGAGCGCGTCGGTGAAAGCTGGCAGCGAGTCGCTGTTCCTGCTGGATGCTGCGCAGTTTTGATGATGTAACGTCATGTAAGCGATCTCTTACATGACGTGCTGCTGTTCTCCCATAGGCGCAGATTGGATCCAGAGCTAATCTACTTTCCATGGACGTCGCGCAGGAAGCGCAAAGCAACAACACGGACACGTAGGATTCTGCCAGGGTGGCGGAGTGAAATGGATGTCAGGGAAACAGTCTGCAAAGCCCCGCTTCGGCGGGGTTTTCTTATGCCCGAAGAAAAGTTTTCAGCTCAGCGTGTCCAGCGGCGGCGCACCTTTCAGCGGTTTGTCCTCACGTTGCATCACCTCCTCCAGCAACGTTCGCAGCAAGGCCAATGGCGCCTGCTGGCGCTGCACATCGCGACACACCAGTCCGACCTTCAACGGCACACGCGGCTCACTCAACGGTTTCCACAGCAGATCCTGATCGTCGTACTCCTTTTGCGAACGACCGGGCAGCACCGTCGCCAGACGCGTGTGCGGCAGACTGTCGAGAATCCCCACCATGTTGTTCAGTTCCGCCTGCACTTGCGGGCGTCGTCCGAGATTGGCCAATTGTGCCTGCCAGATCTGGCGGATTTGAAACTCTTCGCCCAATAGCAACATCGGTAATTCGGCCGCCTGACTCATCGAGACTTTCTTGAATTCGCGCAACGGATGATCCGCCGGGATGACCAGTGTCAGCTCGTCTTCGTACAGCATCACGCCGTGAAGCCCCGGCTGGCGTGGCGGCAGATAGCTGATGCCGATGTCCAGCGAACCATTGAGCAGGCGGCGTTCGATCTCCAGTCCCGTCAGTTCATAAATCTGCACCACCAGATGCGGCTGGGCCTTGCGCACCCGCTCGAGCATTTGCGGCACCAGGCTGGTGTGCACGGTTTGCAGCACACCGATCGCCAGCGTACGCAGCGCCTGGCCCTTGAAGTTGCCCAGCGCCTCGCGGGCGCGCTGCATGCCGTCGAGCAATGGCAGCGCGTGGTTGTACAGCGTATGGGCGGCGAGGGTCGGCAGCAGCCGTTTGCTGCTGCGCTCGAACAGGATGACGTCGAGGTTCTGTTCCAGATGGCGGATCTGCTGGGACAACGCGGGTTGAGAGATCGACAGGCGCTCGGCGGCACGTCCGACATGACCTTCTTCGTAGACCGCGACGAAATAGCGCAGTTGTTTGAAATCCATAAGTAACACTTATCGAAAATGCTGAGAAATCGAAATGGCTCGGCGCCTTGAAGAAGCCTAGTCTAACCGCATTCACAAGGCTTACAGGGCCGGAAAGCGCAATGACCAGCGTTTGCTTCGAAAGTGTTTACATAGGCAGTTCAAAAAACCTCAATCGAGGTTTTTTTCAATGAATCTGTTCAGCTTGCGGCGCCAGGCGCCCAGCCTCGATGACTTGGCTTTTGAAACCCATGAATCGGATGCCGCTGATGGCCTGAATGCGGAGCGCCTGATGCCCAGCGTCGAGCGCCCGCAGCAGGTTTTTGTTCGCGGCCAGGGCTCCTGGTTGTGGGACAGCAATGACCGCGCCTACCTGGACTTTTCCCAGGCCGGCGGCGCCAACAGCCTGGGCCACAGCCCTTCGGCGCTGGTCAAAGCCATTGCAGGTCAGGCCCAGGCTCTGATCAACCCCGGATTCAATCTGCACAACCGCG
Organism: Pseudomonas sp. stari2; assembly: GCF_040760005.1. Lineage (NCBI taxonomy): Bacteria > Pseudomonadati > Pseudomonadota > Gammaproteobacteria > Pseudomonadales > Pseudomonadaceae > Pseudomonas > Pseudomonas sp. Stari2. Next base: position 5,930,906 of record NZ_CP099760.1, on the reverse strand, counting down.
GCATGCTCAGCCTCGCCGAGCGTTTGTGTGCCAGCACTTCCAGCGATCAGGCGTATCTGCTCAACAGTGGCAGCGAAGCCTGTGAAGCCGCGATCAAACTGGCGCGCAAATGGGGTCAATTGCATCGCGGCGGCGCCTCACGAATCATTGTCGCCAGACAAGGCTGTCATGGACGTAGTCTGGCGACGATTTCGGCGTCGGACAGCTGCAACCTGCACAATCGCTTCGCGCCACTGTTGCCGGGCTTCGATCTGGTGCCGTTCAATGATCTGCCGGCGCTGCATGCCGCAGTCGATGCGCAGACCGTGGCAATCATGCTCGAACCGATCCAGAGTGATGCCGGTGTGATTCCGGCCACCGAGCACTACCTCAAGGGTGTCGAACGCCTGTGCCGTGAACTGGGAATACTGCTGATCCTCGACGAAGTACAGACCGGCATCGGCCGCTGCGGCACCTTGCTCGCCGAACAATCCTACGGCGTGCGCGCCGATATCGTCGTACTCGGCAAGGGCCTTGGCGGTGGCGTACCGCTGGCAGCGCTGCTGGCGCGAGGAAAGGCGTGCTGTTTCGATCCTGGTGAATTGGGCGGTACGCATCACGGCAATGCACTGATGACCGCCGCCGGTCTGGTGGTGCTCGACAGCGTGCAGGACCGCGCATTCCTCGAACAAATCCGGGACAACGGCCAGCACTTGCGCGAAGGACTCGCCCGTCTGGCCCATCGTTATGAACATGGCGAGTTGCGTGGGCAAGGGCTGTTCTGGGGATTGACCCTGTCGGAAGACTCCGCCGAAGCCGTGGTAAAAGCCGCGCTTCACGAAGGCTTACTGCTCAACGCCCCACAAGCCGACTGCCTGCGCTTCACCCCGGCGCTCAACGTCAGCAAGGCCAACATCGACGAAATGCTCCTGCGCCTGACCCGCGCCTTCTCCCGGGTACGTACCGCGCAACTGCAATGCCGCAAAGGGATTGCCGTCTGAGCTGAAGTTTCCTACCCGAATTCAAGAACCGTCTCGCGGTATAACGCACGCCCCACGCCTGATTCTTTTGGCGTGGGGCGTTTTTTTGTGGTCGGTAATGGCCATCAGATGGCGAGACCGCGGTTTGCACTGAACCCTGACAAACGGCAAAGGTCGATTAGCTTGTATGGCTCAGGTGAGCCAACCCCCAATCAGGAGCTGCCCCATGGACTTTATCCGCATCATCATCGCCATTATCTTGCCGCCGCTGGGTGTGTTTCTGCAGGTCGGGTTCGGCGGCGCGTTCTGGCTGAACATTCTGCTGACGTTGTGCGGTTATATCCCGGGGATCGTGCACGCGGTGTACATCATCGCCAAGCGCTGAGTTTCAGTCCGTCAGGCCCATCACTCGCCGATAGAAACGCCACTCCTGCTCCAGCGCATGGGCCTGATTGACGGCCCGGCGGAAGCCGTGGCGTTCGTCGACGTAGTAATGCGCTTCGACTTCAATGCCGTTGTGCTCCAGGGCCGTAACCATGTCGCGGGTCTGTTGCGGCACGACGACGGCGTCCAGTTCACCCTGGAAGAAAATCACCGGCACGCGAATGTTGCCGGCGTGCAGTAACGGCGTGCGGGCCGCGTAGCGTTCGGCGTCTTGCTCGGGATCGCCTATCAGCCAGTCCAGATAATCGCCTTCGAACTTGTGTGTTGCGCGGCCCAGAGCCACCGGATCGCTGACGCCATACAGGCTGGCGCCGGCGCGGAACACTTGATGGAATGCCAACGCGCACAGCGTCGTGTAACCACCGGCGCTGCCGCCACGGATGAATGCACGGTCGCCGTCGATCATGCCGCGATCATTCAGGTAAGCGACGACCGCACAGGCATCCTCGACATCCACCGCACCCCAACTCAGATGCAGCGCCTGTCGATACTCCCGGCCATAGCCGCTGCTGCCTCGGTAATTGAGGTCCGCGACGGCGAAGCCGCGTTGCGTCCAGTACTGGATGCGTGGATCCAGCATCGGGTAGCAGGCCGACGTCGGGCCGCCGTGGATGAACACCACCAGAGGCGGTTTGGCATCGCCATTGGTGGCCGGGTAAAAGAAGCCGTGCGCCTCGCCCGAACCACTGGGATAACGCAGGGTTTGCGGGCGGCTGATGCGCTCGGCGGGCAGCGGCGCGACACCGCCGGCCAGGATGTTCACTTCGCGCGAATCGCGGTCAATGGCGATCACCGCTGAAGGGCTGATCGGTGAGGCGGCAATGCAGTAAATGAATTGATCATCGACAGCCAGATGACGGAAGCGGCTGTAGTCGCCGGTGAAGTCTTCACCGTTGAGTACCAGACGCCCGAAACCGCCTTCGCTCCAACTCGCCATAAAGCTGTCGTCGGTGGGCAGCCAGGTGCAGCCGCCAAGTTGCCATGGGGCTGGCGCGTGATCGGCTTCGGAGCTGGCTAACGGCTGCAAGCCTTCTGCCGACTCGACCCACGGTTGCCAATAACCACCACGATCGGTCAGACAGCCCAGTCGGCCGTTGGCATCGAAACGCGGTTGCTGGATCGACTCTTCAAGTGCTTCACCGGCCACGCAACGCGGCGCGGAAAATTCGTTGTCCGAGCGTTCGGCGAGCATCAGTCGGGTGGAGGTCCACGGCTGATGCGGGCGGCTCCACTCGATCCATGCAAGGCGTTGGCCGTCCGGGCTGATAATGGGCGCCGCGTAAAAATCCGCACCTTCAACCAGCCTATGGCGGGCGCCATTCTCCAGATCGATGGCCACCAGCCGATGGCAATCACCGTTCTCTTCAACGGCCAGCACCTGCCCGTTGGCAAAGTGCAGATCGCCATATCGGCATTCCCCGGACGTCAATGCCACGGGTTCGCCGTCCAGCGTCTGTCGGTACAACTGCTGGTCCGCCTCGTTGACGAAAACCACTCCATCAGGCGTCAGACAAAACGCCCCACCGCCATATTCATACACCCGACTGCGCACGCTGAAACCCGCGGGTGTCAGACATTTCGCCGCGCCATCGCGCCACTGCCAGATCCGGCAGGCGGCGTCTGTCGGGCGATATTCATTCCAGAACAACCCATGGGCGCCGAGCTGAAGCTCAGCGAAATCCACACCGGCTGCAACGGCGGCAGTGGCGCTGAAAGGCTCAGCCTTTGGCGATGAGGCGCGAGTTTCGTTCATTGCGAAAGGCCAGTTGTTCGATGGTCTGGGTGGCATGCTCGGCTTCTTCGCGAGCCTTGAGGATCACGCCGTGATGTTCGGACTTGCTGCACACAGGGTCGGCATTGCTGGCATCGCCGGTGAGCATGAACGCCTGGCAGCGGCAGCCGCCGAAGTCCTGTTCTTTCTCGTCGCAGGAGCGGCACGGCTCGGGCATCCAGTCATAGCCGCGAAAGCGGTTGAAGCCGAACGAGTCGTACCAGATGTGCTGCATGCTGTGGTCGCGCACATTGGGAAATTGTACCGGCAGCTGTCGGGCGCCATGACAGGGCAGGGCGGTGCCGTCCGGTGTGACCGTCAGAAACAGACTGCCCCAGCCGTTCATGCAGGCTTTCGGGCGCTCTTCGTAGTAGTCCGGGGTGACGAAAATCAGCTTGCACGGATGCCCTTCAGCTTCCAGCCTGGCACGGTATTCGTTGGTGATGCGTTCAGCGCGGACCAATTGTTCCTTGGTCGGCAACAGACCGACACGATTGAGCTGCGCCCAGCCGTAGAACTGGCAGGTGGCGAGCTCGACGAAGTCTGCTTCCAGCGCGATGCACAGCTCGATGATGCGGTCGATCTTGTCGATGTTGTGCCGATGGGTGACGAAGTTCAGCACCATCGGATAGCCGTGGGCTTTCACGGCGCGGGCCATTTCCAGTTTCTGCGCGAAGGCCTTTTTCGAGCCGGCGAGCAGGTTGTTCACTTGCTCGTCGCTGGCCTGGAAACTGATCTGGATGTGGTCGAGCCCGGCCTTCTTGAAGTCGCTGATCTTCTGCTCGGTCAGGCCGATGCCGGAGGTGATCAGGTTGGTGTAGAAACCCAACTGACGCGCTTCACGGATCAGCTCGGCGAGGTCCTGGCGCACCAGTGGTTCGCCCCCGGAAAAGCCCAGTTGCGCCGCGCCCATCTCCCGCGCTTCGCGAAACACCTTGATCCACTGCTCGGTGTTCAGCTCTTTACCCTGCTCGGCGAAATCCAGTGGATTGGAGCAATACGGGCATTGTAGCGGGCAACGGTAGGTCAACTCGGCGAGCAGCCACAGCGGCAGACCGATTTCCGGTTTGGCCGGGACTTGCACCGATGACTCAGGCAAGTTCGATCCAGTGTTGCGCACGGGCAACCTCCATGAATTGCTCGATGTCGTCACCGAGCTCGGGTACGCCGGGGAACTGTCTGTCGAGTTCGGCGATGATCGCCGCGACATCCCGCTCCCCGTCGATCAGGCCGCCGATCAGCGCGGCACTTTCATTGAGCTTGATCATGCCTTCCGGATACAGCAGCACATGGCCTTTCTGAGCCGGTTCGTACTGGAAACGGTAGCCGGGACGCCAGGTCGGGGTCTTGCTGCGGTCGAAACTCATAAGGCGATTCCTTTATGCCAGACCCGTTGATCGGTGACGCTGTGATACGGCGGGCGGTTCAGTTCGTAGGCCATGCTCATGGCATCGAGCATGCTCCAAAGGATGTCCAGTTTGAACTGGAGAATTTCCAGCATGCGTTCCTGACCTTCGCGGGTCTTGTAGTGCTCCAGCGTGATCGCCAGACCATGCTCGACATCGCGCCGGGCCTGACCGAGGCGAGTGCGGAAGTACTCGTAACCGGCCGGGTCGATCCATGGGTAATGCTGCGGCCAACTGTCGAGACGCGACTGGTGGATCTGCGGCGCGAACAGCTCGGTCAGCGAGCTGCTGGCGGCTTCCTGCCAACTGGCGCGGCGGGCGAAGTTGACGTAGGCGTCGACGGCGAAACGTACGCCGGGCAGCACCAGTTCCTGGGAGCGCAATTGATCCGGATCGAGGCCGACGGCTTGGCCGAGACGCAACCAGGCTTCGATGCCGCCGTCTTCACCGGGGGCGCCGTCGTGGTCGAGCAGGCGCTGAATCCACTCGCGGCGGATTTCGCGATCCGGGCAGTTGGCGAGGATCGCTGCGTCTTTCAGGGGGATGTTCACCTGATAATAGAAGCGGTTGGCGACCCAGCCCTGAATCTGTTCGCGGGTGGCCCGGCCTTCATACATCGCCACGTGGTACGGGTGATGGATGTGGTAATAGGCGCCCTTGGCGCGCAAGGCCGCTTCGAATTCGGCGGGGGACAGCGGGGTGTCGGTCATTGCGGTTCTCCGGGCCATTCGTTACAGGACGAGGCTCATGCCGTCATACGCCACTTCAACATTGCGTCGCGTCAGTTCCGCGCGCTCCGGCGAGTCTTCGTCGAGAATCGGGTTGGTGTTGTTGATGTGGATAAGCACCTTGCGCTGCTCGGGAAGCTGCTCCAGCACTTCGAGCATGCCGCCGGGGCCGTTCTGGGCCAGGTGGCCCATTTCACGGCCGGTGCGGGTGCCAACGCCACGGCGCTGCATTTCATCGTCGTCCCACATTGTCCCGTCCACCAGCACGCAGTCGCTGCCGGCCATGATTTCCAGCAACGGCGCATCGACCTTGCCCAGGCCCGGCGCGTAGAACAATTTGCCGCCGGTGCCGAGGTCTTCGACGATCAGGCCAATGTTGTCGCCCGGATGCGGGTCGAAGCGGTGCGGCGAGTAGGGCGGCGCGGCGCTGCGCAACGGCAGCGGGGTGAAGCGCAGATTCGGGCACGCGGCGACGGTGAAGCTCTGGTCGAGTTCGATGCGGTTCCAGTCCAGCCCGCCGTTCCAGTGCTTGAGCATGGTGAACAGCGGGAAACCGGTGCTCAGGTCCTCATGGACCATGTCCGTGCACCAGACCTGATGCGGGCAGCCTTCGCGCAGGCTGAGCAGGCCGGTGGTGTGGTCGATCTGGCTGTCCATCAGGATGATCGCGCTGATGCCGGTGTCACGCAGGGCACGGCCCGGCTGCATCGGGGCGAAGCCCTGAAGCTGCGCGCGGATGTCCGGTGAGGCGTTGCACAGCACCCAGTTCACGCCGTCATCGGAAATCGCGATGGACGATTGGGTACGGGCCTGGGCATTCAGGCTGCCGTCGCGAAAACCGGCGCAATTGACGCAGTTGCAGTTCCACTGCGGAAAACCGCCACCGGCGGCCGAACCCAGAATCTGGACGAACATGAACGCTCCATCATTTCAACGCTGAAAATAAAACGCCCCGGCGAGCCGAGGCGTTGCACTGCAGTGTTCTGCTTGAGGCAGGACTCAGCGGCTGGCGAAGTACATGGTGACTTCGAAGCCGATGCGCAGGTCGGTGTAAGCAGGTTTGGTCCAAGCCATCGGGTGACTCCTTTTTCAGGTGGGTGAGATAGCGCTATCCATAGGTATAGTCCACGGCAGCGCAGGGATGTTCCAAATAGTTAGGTGGCTATGTTACTCAAAATTTCAGGGGGTTTGCCCGTGAATCTTTGAGAAAGCTCCTTGCAGCCCCGGTAATGATCATTTTGCCGCTTGCCATGGTGCGCCTGGCGCTGGGTCATTGGACAGGCCGTGCCAGCCGCCCTCGGCGCGGATCAGGCGTTGTGCAGCGGCCAGCAATGCTGGGCGATCCAGTTGAGCGATGGCGCTACGCAATTGCAGCAGATAATCCGACGAGTGGCCGGCGAGTCGGGCCTGCCACAGGAGCTCGGCTGCATCTTTGCTGGGCAGGGCACTGTCATCGAACTGATCGGCAAGCGTCTGGCGTTGCTGGGCGAGGCCGGCGTCGTCGAGTCGTTCGACAAGGGCTGGCAGTCCATGGAGAAACTGCTGAATGTGATCGAGCAATTGCGCGGCGGTGGCCGAGGGCGATTGCACACCGAACAGTAATCCGGTCTGGCCGTGTAGCTGACGCAGGCCGCTGAACACCGCATAGCCCAATTGCAGTTCGACTCTCAGGCGTTGGTAGAACGGTGACTGGCCCAGGTGAGCGAGCAGGCGCCACGCGGCTTCGTCGTCGATTTCACGGCTGGCGGTCGGGCAGAACAGCAGCAAGGCGTGTTCGCTGGACGCGTTGTCGATCTGACTCCACCGGTATCCGGTGTTGATTGCCGACGGTGCGGGAATTTGATTGTCCGGGATGCCGGGGATGCGACTCAGGGCCAGGCCCATTGCGGATTGGGTTTGTGGGTTGAGTCCCAACCCCAGGCCGTCCCAGCGCGAAGTTGTCCACAGGTGCGTGGCATCGTCGGAAGATTCTGTGGGCGCCAATAAATGTTCCGGGAGTGCCTTGAGCAATTGGCGAATCGGCATCAACGGCACGTCCGGCTCGCCGGGTGCGGAATCGTCGTCAACTTGTGTCAGATGTTTCAGCGCATGCTCAAGGACGCCGGGCAATATGTCCTGCAGACCGGTCACCTTCAGCAGCCACTGATTGCCCTTGGTGCTCAACGAAAGCTCGACCCCGGCCTGACGTGCTTCATCCGACACTTCCCGCAGACTGCATTGCAGTTTCGCTAGCAGCTCGGCCGTAGCCGCCGCTTCCATCTGCCAGCGCACATACACCGCACCTTCGTCACTGTTATCCGGCAGCGCCTGGCTGAATTGCATCGGTGAGCGTTCACGACGGCTACGCGAGCGATCTTGAGCGAATGTGCGCAAGCCTCGGTGTGCGCTGGTCTGACCGCGGATCAGGCCGGCGTTGGCCAGCGGTTCGGCCGTACGCAAGAACGGGTTGGCGGCGGGCAGATGCCAGTGGCCGCTGAAGTTATCCACAGTGCCGATTTTGCCGAGAATCGCCTTGAGCGCCGCAACGGCCGATTCGGACAAGCCGCTTTCGAGTTGTTCGCTGTCGAGTCGTGCCAGATTCAGTGCGCCGCTGACTTGCTGCTGGCGCTGATGCTGCGCCGCATATTCCTCTTGCAATGCCGACCAGTCCTGCTGTGCGACGAAGAAACTCATCCAATCCAGCCATTGCTCGCGAATGGCATTGAATGACCCGCTGGGTGCAGTGAACTGAAGATGCAGCAAGGCTTGCCCTGCGAACTGGTATTGCACGCAAGCTTGCAAGCTTTCAGCGAGACCCAGCAGCTGCAAATGGGCGAGCAGTCCGCCGGGTTTGGCGCTGTTCAACCAGTGACAAAGAAACGCCAGCGCTTCGGCCGACGACTCTGGCAGGTCTTCCAGCGCAAACAGCAGATTGCCGTACCGCTCGCCGACCTGTTGATAACTTGCCTGCGGGTTGTCCATCAAGCGAACAGGGGCTGCCTGCTCAGTTTTATCCCCAGGTGTCAGCGCAGTAGCAAACTGCTCGGCCAGCGTTCGCAGCTCTTCAATGTTCTGCGGTCCGACCAGGCTCAGTATCATCTGTCCGGTTCGGTAAAACTGTTGATGGAAATCTTTCAGTGCCTGCTGAAAATCCGCTTGTTCTACCGGCAGGCTGTCGCGGTTCCCGGCATGAAAGCCGCGCAACGGATGTGCTGCTGACAACCCTTCGAAGAGCGCCTCTTTCTGCTGGGCCGCAGCATCCTTCGACCACGCGACAAACTCCGCCTGCAACACTTCCCGTTCCCGCAACTGATCGTCCGGATTCATACGCGGCCGGGCGAGCATGTCTGACAGACGCTCAAGCCCGCCGCTGAAGGACGCTGGCGGCAACTCAAAGAAGAAATCGGTGGTGCGCTCGCGGGTGCTGGCATTCACCTGACCGCCGTGACCTTGCACGTAGGCCATCAGGCCTTCGCTCGCAGGAAAACGCTCGGTGCCGAGAAACAGCAAATGCTCAAGGAAATGCGCCAGCCCCGGCCATGCCAACGGCACGTCATGACTCCCGGCAGCCACTCGCAACGCAGCGGCGCTGCGCTTCAGGCCGGGCACGTGACGCAGGGTCACGCGCAAGCCGTTGGCCAGGGTTTCGGTGTGGGGGCGGGGTTGATTCGGCGCAGGCATGGGCACTTCCAGAACAGTGAAGTGCCAATGCTAGCGGATTAGCGCTTGTTGAGCGCGTCGTAAAGTTCGGGGCGGCGGTCGTTGAAGTAGCGGTTGGCGCTGCGGGAGTCGACCATCAACTGGCGATCCAGCTCACCGACGATCAGTGCTTCATCCAGCCCGGCCTGGGCGATGCGGCTGCCATCCGGCGCAGCAATACTGCTTTGCCCACAGTAATGGATATCGCCTTCGTGGCCGCAGTAGTTGGCGTAAGCCACGTAGCACTGGTTTTCGAAAGCACGGGAGCGCACCGAGACGTCGGCAATGAAATCGAAAGGAATCATGTTCGCTGTCGGCACCAGAATCAGCTCGGCACCTTCAAGGGCCAGGCGCCGGGCGTTTTCCGGGAACTCCAGGTCGTAGCAGATCAGGAAACCGAGCTTCCAGCCGTTGAGCTCGACGATGGGAAACTCGCCATCGCCGGGGCTGAACATCGAACGGTCGAGATCGCCGAACAGGTGCGTCTTGCGGTAATTGCACAGGCGCTCGCCGTTCGAATCGATCAACTGCACGGCGTTGTAGATCTGCCCTTCGGCGGTGCGCTCAGGGTAACCGTAGAGAATCGCCAGGCCGGCAGCCTTGGCGATTCGTCCTACGTGCTGCGCCCATTCACCGTTGTAGACCTCGGCCAATGTCGCGACCGCCTCCTTACCGATGTTGTAGCCGGTCAGAAACATCTCCGGCACCACCAACAAATCGGCACCTTTGGCCTCCATCGCCAGTTGATGCAGGCGCTGGAGGTTGGCAGCAGGTTCCAGTGGCAGCGGTGGACATTGGTAAAGGGCTACACGCATCAGGGATTCCTCTTACTCGGGCAGGGCGATCGGGCCGATGTCGTTGAACACATCACCAGGGCCGGGGTTCTCTTTATGTGTGGACCCGCCGAAGTGCTTCATGATTCCCCATACCGCGTTGAGCGAAGTCTGTACCGCGCCTTCAACCCACGCTGGCGTCCACGACACGTCGTCGCCGGCGATGAAAATCCCGCGCTGCTCCGGCGGCATGTCGTCCTGCATAAAGTGCGCGTACATGCGCTGGTTGTAGCGATAGTGGCCGGGCAGGGCGCCCTTGAACGCGCCGAGGAAGTGCGGGTCGGCTTCCCACGATACGGTGATCGGATCGCCGATGATCCGCGCGGCGATGTCGACTTTCGGGTAGATCTTCTTCAACGCATCCAGCGCCAGTTTCACGCGCTTTTCCACCGGATGCGGGAGCATTTTCAGCGCATCGCTCATCCACGAGTACGATAGGCAGATCACGCCCGGCTTGTCGTCGCCGTTGTCGAACAGGTAAGTACCACGGGTCAGACGATCGGTGAGGGTCATGCTCATCAGGTCGCGACCGGTTTCCGGGTCCTTGTCCTTCCAGAACGGGCGGTCGACCATTACGAAGGTCTTCGACGATTGCATGTAGCGCGTGCGGTCGAGGGCCATCCACATTTTTTGCGAGAACAGGGTTTCGTCGCATTCGATCTGGGTAGTCAGCAGCCAGCTCTGGCAAGTGGTCAGTACGGCGGCGTACTCGCGGGTGTCACCGTTGTTGTCGGTGACAGCAAAACGTCCGTCAGGCGCGTGGGCGATTTTCTTCACTCCGGAGCGCGGCGCGCCATGGTGCAACGACTTGAGGCTGGTGCCTTGCGGCCAGTGAACGCAGCGCTCCGGCGCATGACGCCAGATGCCTTGCGGCACTTGTTCGACGCCGCCGACCACCAGATGCTGGTGATCGTCGCAGTTGGTCATCACCACACGGAAGATTTCCAGCATCGAGTTGGGGAAGTCCGAGTCCCAGCCACCGGTGCCGAATCCGACCTGGCCAAACACCTCACGGTGATGGAACGACAATTTGGCGAAGGCTTTCGAAGTGGCGACGAAATCGTAAAAGGTGCGGTCGTCCCACAGCGGCACCAGGGTGTTCCACAGCTCTTTGAGGCGTGGCACGTCGCGGTCGCGGATCGCTTGCTGGATATCGGCGAACTGCGAGCCGGCCTCCAGAGCATCGGCCCAGGCGTCAGCCACTTCCTGGAACAGTGCAGGAAGATCCTTCAGGCTTTGTGCGTAATGGGTTTTGCCTTCCAGGTCGATCACGGTGCTGCCGGAGGCCGGCGTCAGCGGGTTGGGGAAGGGCTTGGTTTCCAGGCCGAGTTTGTCGACGTAGTGATAGAACGCGGTGGAAGACACCGGGAAGCGCATGCCGCCGAGCTCGGCGACGATGCCGTCGGTGCCGTTGAAGGCCTGGGAACGCAAACGGCCGCCAAGCTTCGAGGCTTCGTACACCACCGGTTTCAGGCCGAGCTTCATCAGTTCGTAAGCGGCCACCAGGCCGGCGATGCCAGCACCGACGATTGCCACCTCTGCACCGTGGTTGTGCTCGGGAATGCTGCCCAGACCGGCGGGGTGTTCGATCCAGTCGTCGAAAGCGAACGGAAAGTCCGGGCCGAAAATGGTGATCGGTTTCTTACCGTCTGCAGGATGGCGATTGTTCTTGTTCATGGCTGACCTTGCTGGCGACCCGACGCAGGATGCGCGTCTGAGTATAGGAAAAGATGCCAGCCATTCTAGGGAGCGTAGAACACGTTAATAAGACGCAAAGTGTCGTCGTTTTGAGTGCTTGTGCTGCAATCTGACGAGATTGATGATCAGACTGGATGCCCGCGATCAATTTTGCTGCTGAGGATGATCGAGGTCGTGGTCTTCTCTACGCCGTCTACGCTGCCGATCTGATCCAGCAACTGATCCAGTTGTTCCGGCGAGTCGGTTCGCAGCCACGCCACATAATCAAATTCGCCACTCACTGCGCACAATTGCTGCACCTGGGCCATCGCGCTCAACCGGCGCAACACCTCTTTGCCAGAGCGCGGCTGTACCTTGATCCCGACGTACGCCTGCAAACCGCCATCCACGACGCGCTGACCTAGACGCACACCGTAGCCGGTGATGACTTTGGCCTTTTCCAAGCGCGCCAGTCGCGAAGTCACGGTGGTGCGGGCGATCCCCAGTTGCCTGGCCAGCATCGCCACGCTCTCGCGGGCATTGATTTGCAGGGCTGCGATTAGCTGGCGGTCGATTTCATCGAGCACGGGTGGGCGGATGTCGGGCAAGGGCAGGCTCCAGCGGTACGGATCAATGAGGTTGCATGTTACAGGCTCGTCACGCGAGGCGCTTGTGAGTGCTGATTGAGCGGCTGAGGCCAGGCAGTCGCCGGGCCGGGGGATTTTACTGAAACAAAAGAACAGACAAATGATTTGACTTGCCTGCGGCCTTTATAAAAAATGGCCTCAAGAGCGCGAAATCTGCTGCCTTGCAGGGCTTCAGCAGACGTAGGTACCTCAGCGATGCTGCAACATCGGTGTAAGGTGAGACCTCTTCATCCCATTTCCTGAGGATGCCAATATCAGGATTCAAATACTCAAGGGGAGCCAACAGGCTCCCCTTTTTGTTTATCCTGAAGAACGTACCTCTTGTAGAGAAGTTCGCCGGTCGGGCAAAGCTAAGTCGATCCATGTTTGTTGGCCACCTGCTTCTTTGACCAGTGGCGCAGCACTCACGAGCATGAAAGTAATCCTTGGCGGGCAGCGGCGCCCGGAGATTACTCGCTCGGAGAAAAGGCCAACAAGGCTGAAAGCTGTGTGAAAACACAGCTTGGGAAATAACCTACAGACCTTGCGGTAGTCTTCCGAACATTGCGCTTGTGAAGAACGTAAACGCCAAACGACAGGCGAAAAAAAGCCGCGCGAGTGCGCGGCTTTTTCATGTTTGGTGGGCCCACACGGACTTGAACCGTGGACCAAAGGATTATGAGTCCTCTGCTCTAACCAACTGAGCTATAGGCCCTCAGTAGGCCGCGGATTATAGCGACGGTTTCTCGGGTGTGCTATCCGAAAAATCTGATACGGCTATGCGAAGAAACGTCGCGGCGAATTCCTCCGGCGGTAGTGGCAGGCTGACGATGTAGCCCTGGATCTGTTCACAGCCTTCGGCGGCGAGGAATCGTTGTTGGGCCTGGGTTTCCACGCCTTCGGCGATTACGGTGAATTGCATGCTGCGGCCCAGGGCGATGATGGCGCGCACGATCGCCGCGTCGTGCGGGTCGTCGGGCAGGCCGCGGACGAAAGACTGGTCGATCTTGAGGATGTCCAGCGGCAGGCGTTTGAGGTAGCTCAGCGAGGAGTAACCGGTGCCGAAGTCGTCGATGGCCAGTTGCACGCCGAGGTGTTTGAGTTGATGCAGCACCGCCAGTGCTTCTTCGGCCTGGCTCATGATGAAGTTTTCGGTAATCTCCAGTTGCAGTAAATCCGGCCGGAGGCGGTTGTCCTTGAGCAGTTGTTCAATGCGGCCCAGCAGGTTTGGCTGGCGCAGTTGTGCGCCAGCGAGATTGACCGAAAGTGGACCCAGGGATTCGTAGATCTGGCTCCACTCGAACATCTGCCGGCAGGCGGTTTCCAGCACCCAGTCGCCGATTTGCAGGATCATGCCGTTCTCTTCCGCCAGCGGAATGAAATGCTCCGGAGGCACCTCGCCGAAGGTCGGGTGACGCCAGCGGATAAGGGCTTCGGCGCCGACCAGAGAGTGATCGTCGAGGCTGATTTTCGGCTGGTAGTAGAGGTACAACTCTTCGCGCTCGATGGCCCGGCGCAGTTCATGTTCCAACGCCACCCGCTCGCTGGCCTGGGCGGTGAGGTCGCGGGTGTAGCTTTCGACACGGTTGCGGCCCTTGGCCTTGGAGCGGTACATCGCCGCGTCGGCGTTCTTGATCAGGGTGGCAACGTCGCAGCCGTCACGGGGATAAAGACTGGTGCCGATGCTGGCACTGATGAAAAACTCGTGCTCACCCGCCTGGAAGGGGGCGCCGAAGCAATTCAGCAATTTGGTGGCAATGTTGTCGGCATCACCGGCCTGTTGCAGGCCGGGCAGCAGGATGATGAATTCGTCACCCCCCAGTCGTGCAACTGTGTCGATGTCGCGCAGTTGCTCTTTGAGGCGTACGGCAATGCCCTTGAGCAGCAGGTCGCCCACCGGGTGACCGAGGCTGTCGTTGATGTGCTTGAAACGGTCGAGATCGAGGAACAACACCGCACCCAGACCACCGTTTTCCTGCTGGCCGTTCAATGCCGTCAGCAGGCGGCTTTCAAACAGCGTGCGATTCGGCAGGCCGGTCAGCGGGTCATGGTGGGCCTGGTAGTCGAGCTTGGCCTGGGCGTGCTTGAGGCTCGAAATATCGGCAAACACGGCGACGAAGTGGGTGATGAACTTGTCCCGGTTGCGCACGGCGCTGATGGTCAGCCAGCTCGGGTACAACTCGCCATTCTTGCGTCGGTTGGAAATCTCGCCTTGCCAGTGGCCTTCGTCCGTCAGCTGATGCCACATTGCTGCATAGAACGCGCTGTCGTGCAGCCCGGATGCCAGCAGGCGCGGAGTATGGCCGAGCGCCTCGCTTTCGCTGTAACCGGTGATTTCGGTAAACGCACGGTTCACCGCACTGATGTGCTGCTGAGTGTCGGTGATCAATACACCTTCAGCGGTGCTCTCGAACACCGTTGCGGCCTGTTGCAGTTTTTCCTGCATCAGGTGGCGCTCGGTGATATCCCGGGCGATGGTCAGCATGCAGTCTTCGTCGCCGATCGGTAGCGGACGGCTGGATACCTCGCAGAGGCGGATCTGCCCGTCGCTGCGGCGGATGTGGCAGGTGAAATCGCGAACGAAACCGTCACGGTGCAGCAGATCGAGCATCTGTTTGCGTTCGTTGAGATTGACCCAGATCCCCAGATCCAGTGCCGACCGGTCCACCGACATGGCGCTGTTGAAACCGGTGATGCGGCTGAAGCCTTCGTTGACCTCCAGCAGCAGGCCATCGCTCTGGCGTGACAGCAGCAATCCGTCCGGCGAGGCGTGGAAGGCCTTGGCGAACTTCTCTTCGGAGGTTTGCAGTTGCTGTTGGGTTTCCTTGAGCTGGGTAATGTCGCGCACCACCACGACCAGTGCCGGTGTGGTGTCGAGTTCGAACGGCTCGGCGGAAATCAGCCCGGTGAACACCTGCCCGTTGCTGCGACGAAAGGGCATCTCCAAGTTGCGAATGCTGCCGGCCTGCAAGCGTTGCAGCAGGCCGGGGCCAACGCCGGGAATACCCCAGATATTGAGTTCGGTGGCGGTCTGGCCGATGACTTCTTCGGCCCTCAGCCCGATCTGCTCTTCAAAGGCCTCGTTGACCTCCAGCAGACAGCCGTCGGACAGCCGTGCAATCACCAGAATGTCCGGGCATTGCTGGAACACCGAGGCGAATTTCTGCTCCGACAGGCGCAGGGCCTCTTCGGTACGCTTGGTTTCGCTGATGTCGATCATCAGACCGCGCATCACTGGCTCGTGGCCGTGTTCGATCAGGCTGACGATGTCACGCACCCACAAGCAACGGCCGTCAGCGGTGATCACTCGATAGTCGAGGCTGTGATCCCGCCCGGCGAGGACTTCGTGATCGCAGAAGCTCTGCGCGCGGGTCAGGTCGGCGGGATGGATGATGTTGCGCCAGAAGCCCGGAATCAGCCAATGCGACAGGGGATAACCCAGCAGGTCTTCGGCGTGGGGTGACACGTAGCTGTAGGTGAAATCGCTGATCCGCGCTTCCCACGCAATGGCCGACAGGCTCTCCACCAGCCCGCGATAGTGGTATTCGCTGCTACGCAGTTCCTGTTCGAGGTCGATGCGCCGGGCGATTTCCGAACTCAAGCGACGGTTGATGCGGATCACGACTGCCAGGATGATCACCAGCAACAGCAGGCCTGGCAGGCCATAGACCAGTAGATCCGACCAGAATGTCCGATGATCGAGGACGTTGCCCACCCAGTGTTCCTGGATACTGTTGATCTGCTCCGGGGACATGTCGGCCAGGACTTTGTCCAGAATACCCACCAGCATTTTGCTTTCTCGGGGCACCCCCATAGCCAGTTGATAGCGATAAGGGGTTTCGCCACTGACATACAACCCGTCGAGCTTGAGCTGGCGCAGGCTCCAGACACTGGAGGCGAGATCGCCGACCACCGCGTCCACTTCGTCGGTGGCCAAGGCCTGCAGCGCCGAGCTGACATTGGGCATGGCGACGAGATTCAGATCGGGATGATGGGTACGCAGGAGCTCATGGGGGGCGTAGTTTTCGACGACGGCGATCTTCAGCCCATACAGATCCTCGATCTTGCGCGGTTGCGGGCCGCCGACGTGGGCGAGGATGACGATCGGAAAGTCCAGGTAAGGGCGGGTGAAGGCCAGATAATTCTGGCGCTCAGGGGTGGACATGATGCCCGGCAGCAGGTCGATCGTGCCGTTTTTGGCCTGTTCGAGCACGGCTGTCCAGCTCGAGGGTTCTATGGGGGTAAGTTTGATGGCCAGACGCTGGCGGATCACGTCGATATAGTCCGCCGCCAGGCCCTGATAGCGGTTCTGCTCATCGCGAAACTCGAATGGCGGCCACGACGCATCGACACCCAGGCGCAAGTCCGGGTGAGCCGCCAGCCAGCTACGTTCTTCGTCGGTCAGAGTCAGCGCGTCAGCCGTTGCGGTCCAGATCATCAGTGACAGCAAAAAAAGCACGGACGCCAGTCTGGGCATAACGGTCTCGTTATGGCTCGGGGGAATGCTTCGAGTGTAGACGGGCTGTGCGCGAGGGAAGGGCGGAGCGAGGTATTTAATCTGCCATATAAACAAAACCCCCGGCCTGGGCCGGGGGTTCTGGTGTCACTCGTCGAGGAAGGAGCGCAGATGCTCGCTTCGCGTCGGGTGGCGCAGCTTGCGCAGCGCCTTGGCTTCGATCTGACGGATCCGCTCGCGGGTCACGTCAAACTGTTTGCCGACTTCTTCGAGCGTGTGGTCGGTGTTCATGTCGATACCGAAACGCATGCGCAGTACCTTGGCTTCACGGGCAGTTAGGCCGGACAGTACTTCGCGAGTCGCTTCTTTCAGGCTCTCGACAGTGGCGACATCGATTGGCGACTGCATGGTCGAGTCTTCGATGAAGTCACCCAGATGAGAGTCTTCGTCATCACCGATCGGGGTCTCCATGGAGATTGGCTCTTTGGCGATCTTCAATACCTTGCGGATCTTGTCCTCAGGCATCTCCATGCGCTCACCCAGCTCTTCCGGGGTCGGTTCACGACCCATTTCCTGCAGCATCTGCCGGGAAATACGGTTGAGCTTGTTGATCGTCTCGATCATGTGCACCGGAATACGGATGGTGCGGGCCTGGTCGGCGATCGAGCGAGTGATCGCCTGACGGATCCACCAGGTGGCATATGTCGAGAACTTGTAACCACGACGGTATTCGAACTTGTCCACCGCTTTCATCAGGCCGATGTTGCCTTCCTGGATCAGATCGAGGAATTGCAGGCCACGGTTGGTGTACTTCTTGGCGATGGAGATCACCAGACGCAGGTTCGCTTCAACCATCTCTTTCTTCGCGCGGCGGGCTTTCGCCTCACCGATCGACATGCGACGGTTGATGTCCTTGATCTCGGCGATGGTCAGACCGGTCTCGGTTTCCAGCGCGGTCAGCTTCTGCTGGCAACGGATGATGTCCGGTTGCACACGGCCGATGGCTTCGGCGTACTTGCTCTTGCCTTTGGCCAGGGCGTCGGACCAGCTTTCGTCGACTTCGTTGCCCGGGAACTGGCGCAGGAAGTCGGCACGCGGCATACGTGCATCACGTACGCACAGCTGCATGATCGCGCGCTCTTGCTGACGCAGACGATCCAGGGCACTGCGAACACGCTCGACCAGGGCTTCGAATTGCTTCGGCACCAGTTTGATCGGCATGAACAGATCAGCCAGGGCCAGCAACTCGGCAACCGCTGCCTTGTTGTGACGACCGTGCTTTTTCAGTGCCTTGCGGGTGATTTCCATCTGGTCGGCCACGGCGCCGAAACGCTGGGCAGCAATGACCGGATCCGGACCGCTTTCGGCTTCTTCTTCGTCATCGGAAGCTTCGGCGTCATCGTCCTCGGAATCGTCGTCCGCTTTCGCGGCTTTCGCGTCGATTGGCGGTGGCACTTCGGCAGCCGGCGGCGTAATGCCGTCGTCCGGGTCGATGTAACCGCTCAGAACGTCGGACAGGCGACCGCCTTCGGTGGTGACCCGAGTGTACTCGGAGAGAATATGGTCAACCGTGCCGGGGAAGTGCGCGATTGCGCTCATCACCTCACGGATGCCCTCTTCGATACGCTTGGCGATTTCGATTTCGCCTTCACGAGTCAGAAGCTCGACCGTACCCATTTCACGCATGTACATGCGCACTGGGTCAGTGGTGCGACCGATATCGGTCTCGACCGCTGCCAACGCGGCGGCTGCTTCTTCCGCAGCGGCCTCGTCGGTATCGGCGTCGGCCAACATAAGGGCGTCCGCATCCGGAGCACTCTCGTGTACGGGGATCCCCATGTCGTTAATCATGCGGATGATGTCTTCCACCTGCTCCGGATCTGAAATATCCTCGGGCAGGTGGTCGTTGACCTCGGCGTAAGTCAGATACTTCTGCTCACGACCCAGTTTGATCAACTCAATAATACGAGACTGCTGTTGCGCTTTTCCGGACATAACACCCTATCCACTGAAGGTCTTGGCGGGCAAAAAACAAGCCGAGGATTATACCTGAGCTATGACCTCACGCGCCAGTTGAGGTCGGGTTTGATGCAGGAACATCCCGTTTGAGCAATTCGAGCAGCAAAGATTTTTCTTCGGCGCTCAGATCGCTTTGACGTGATTTCCTGAGAAGTTGTTCCAGCTTTCGCTCGCGCTGGCGGGCTGACAAGCTAGTTATGGTGTCGAAAAACTGTTGTTCAAGGTTTTCTCCGTTGATCAACCACTCCTTTTCTGCCAGGCGGGTCAGCAATCGACCTTGTTCGGTGCCATGCCATCGCGAGATCAACTGAAAAGAGTTTAGCTGAGGATTCTTTTGCACGGCTTCCAGTGAAGCCACCAGCAGCTGAGTGTTGGTATTGTCTTCGTCCGCAAAATGGCTGGCCGTCTCGACCTTCAGCGCCAGTTGCGGGTGATGGATCACTGTTCGCAGGGCGGCCATGATCGGTGGCTCGACGGGGGCCGGCACTCTAGGGGCGCGCGGTTGATCGCGATCGCCGCCACGCTTGCCGTTCTTGTCCCAGGGCTTTTTGTCCCATTTCTTGCCGCCGGCACCGGGCTTCTTCGGCGTCCACTCCTGCTGCGGCACATATATGTCCTGTGCCTGTGGCTGATGGTAGTCGCTGAAGTCCGGCATCGCGTCGTAATCGATGCCGGGGTCGTAGGCGGGCGGCGCTTCCTGCGGTGCGCTCTGGGCCAGTTGGCTGACGGTCTCGCTGCTCAGGCCGGTGATTTCGGTCAGGCGTTGACGCATCAGGATTCGCAGGTTGGCCCCTGGCACTTTATCGATCAGCGGTGCGGCAAGCGTCGCCATGTGCGCCTTGCCTTCGAGTGAGCGAGGGTCTGCCTCTTCGGTCAGTTGCTGGAAGAAATAGTCTGCCAATGGCTGTGCGTGCTGATTGATTCGTGCACGGAAGGCGTCGGTGCCTTCGGCGCGGATCAAGGTGTCCGGATCTTCGCCTTCGGGCAGGAACAGGAAGCGTGCGCGGCGACCGTCCTGCAGGCTGCTCAGTGTCGCTTCCAGTGCACGCCACGCGGCGTTGCGGCCGGCTTGGTCGCCGTCGAAGCAGAACAGCACGTTCGGTACGACGCGAAAAAGGCGCTTCAGATGCTCCTCGCTGGTGGCTGTGCCCAGGGTCGCGACGGCATTACGCAGGCCTTGCTGGGCCAGGGCGATGACGTCCATGTAGCCCTCGACGACGATGATTTCGTCGAGGTTGCGGTTGTTCTTGCGTGCTTCATAAAGGCCGTAGAGTTCCTGACCTTTATGGAATACCGGGGTTTCCGGTGAGTTCAGATATTTCGGCTTGTCGTCGCCGAGGACCCGACCGCCGAAGGCAATAATGCGCCCGCGAGTATCGCGGATCGGAAACATCACGCGATCGCGGAAGCGGTCATAGCGCTTGCCGGTTTCGGCGTTCTCGATCAGCAGGCCGGCGTCGATCATGGCTTTCTGTTGCAGGGTGTCGCTGCTCAGGTGCTTGAACAGATTGTCCCAGCCTGGCGGGGCGAAGCCGAGGCCGAAGTCCCGGGCAATTTCACCTGTCAGTCCGCGGCCCTTGAGGTAATCCACGGCAGCCTTGCGTGCCGGGTGGCTCTTGAGCGCCTGGCGGTAAAAGTCGGCAGCGGCAGTCAGCAGTGGATAAAGCGGCGAATCGGTCGGCTGTCGCGGTTTGTGCGAGCGGCCGCCTTCTTCGCGGGGTACTTCCATGCCGGCGGCTTTGGCCAGGTCCTCGACGGCCTGGGGGAAGTCCAGGTTGTCGTGGTCCATGAGAAAACCGAGCGCGTTACCGCCGGCGCCGCAACCGAAGCAGTAATAGAACTGCTTGTCGGGGCTCACGCTGAACGACGGGGTTTTCTCTTTATGGAACGGGCAGCAGGCGGTGTAGTTCTTGCCGGCCTTCTTCAGTTGCACGCGCGAGCTGACCACGTCGACGATGTCGGTGCGGTTCAGCAGGTCGTCAATGAAGCTCTGGGGAATCAGCCCGGCCATGGCGTTCTCGTCTGCGCTGTAATGGATCCGATGCGAAAGGCTGCCGGACGCGGGTCATTGAGTGATGCGCGCACGTGGGGCGGCTCGACCGGTGTCGTCTGCGTAATCGCTGTCGGGAAGTGTATCTGCCGAAAATCCACTGACGTTAGTACTCATCAGTCTTCGACTATTCGAAAATGTTGCGCTGAATCCGCTGACGGCCTGTAATCGGCCTCGGATAGCTCATGAAGCGGGCACGCAGCAGGTGCCTTGGGCTGATCGTCGTAAGAGGAATCAGTGGGTGTGCTCGTCAGTAGCCTTGAAAGGCTCGTCAGAAAAGACGTGCACCGCTGGCAAAAGAGCCAGGCCTGACGCGGTGAAGCGGGTTTGTCTCGGTCGCATCTGCGGCTTCGACGGTGAAGCATCAAGCGTTTTACGCAAATGCCATTAGCCCGGCTGAGGGCCGGGCTTGGCAGAAGCTTGCTACGATCGTCTGTGTATTAGTACAGACGAACGGCGCGGCGCTGTTCGCGCTGAACTTTCTTGGCGTGACGCTTAACAGCAGCAGCTGCCTTGCGCTTACGCTCAGAAGTTGGCTTCTCGTAAAATTCGCGGCTACGAACTTCAGCCAGTACACCGGCTTTTTCGCAGGAGCGCTTGAAACGACGCAGAGCTACGTCGAAGGGTTCGTTCTCTTTAACTTTGACGGCTGGCATCCAGAGCTACCTTCATTCATTACCGGGGTCAACATCCTCGCGGCAAAAGAGCACTTGAAGACGTCGGTTTTTAAGGGTTGCGGATGTTAACCCCTCATCGCTCGGAATGCAAAGCCTCTGATCGAAAACCGCTGGTCGGGGCATCACGCGGCGACTATTATGCGCGCCTTCGAATTCAGCCTAAACAAGGCGCAAACCCATGCTAGTACTGGGATTAGAAACTTCCTGCGACGAAACCGGCGTCGCTTTATACGACAGTGAACGCGGTCTGCTGGCCGACGCATTGTTCAGTCAGATCGACCTGCATCGCGTCTACGGCGGTGTGGTGCCGGAGCTGGCCTCGCGCGATCACGTCAAACGCATGCTGCCCTTGATCCGTCAGGTGTTGGCCGAGGCCGACTGCGTGCCGACCGAGATCGACGCCATCGCCTACACCGCGGGTCCTGGCCTGGTCGGTGCGTTGCTGGTGGGGGCTTCGTGCGCTCAGGCGCTGGCGTTTGCCTGGGGCATTCCGGCCCTCGGTGTGCACCACATGGAAGGCCACTTGCTGGCGCCGATGCTGGAGCCAAAGCCGCCGGAATTTCCGTTCGTCGCTTTGTTGGTCTCCGGTGGTCATACGCAGCTGGTTCAGGTCGATGGCATCGGCCAATACAGCCTGCTGGGCGAAACCCTCGATGACGCCGCAGGCGAAGCGTTCGACAAGACCGCGAAGATGATGGGCCTCAATTATCCGGGTGGGCCGGAAATCGCCAAATTGGCGGAGAAGGGTGTCGCAGGACGTTTCACCTTTCCGCGTCCGATGTGCGATCGCCCGGGCCTGGATTTCAGCTTCAGCGGCTTGAAGACCTTCGCCCTCAATACCTGGCAGCAGTGCGTCAGCGCCGGGGACGACAGCGAGCAAGCCCGTTGCGACATCGCGCTGGCGTTCCAACAGGCCGTGGTGGAGACTTTGACCATCAAGTGCAAGCGTGCGTTGAAGCAGGCCGGCATGAAGCGTCTGGTGATCGCCGGTGGCGTCAGCGCCAACAAGGCTTTGCGTGTATCGCTGGAGAAAATGCTCGGCGACATGAAGGGCGAGGTGTTCTATGCCCGTCCCGAGTTCTGCACCGACAACGGCGCAATGATTGCGTTTGCCGGTTGCCAGCGTCTGCAGGCCGGCCAGCAGGAAAGCCTGGCCATCAGTGTGCAGGCGCGCTGGCCGATGGAGCAGCTGTCGGCGCTGTGATGAGCGGCGCTCACGTGCGGTATTTAAAAATGCCGTTCGCGCCCGGCAAACAGGTCGCGTAGATTGCCCCGGTGGCGCCAGACGATCAGCAGCGTCAGCGTGCTCATCGGCAGCAACGCCTCCGGTTCCTGCCAGGCCAGTAATGGCAGGGTCAGGGGGGTGGCGATCAGCGCTGCCAGCGAGCTGGTGCGGGTCAGGTAGAACGTTAACAGCCAGGCGCACACGGCCAGTAGCGCGGCAGGCGGATACAGGCCCAGCAACATGCCGGCCGCCGTGGCAACGCCCTTGCCGCCGCGAAAACGGAAGTACAGCGGGAACAGGTGACCGATCACGGCGCAGACGCCGATCCAGGCCTGATCCTGTAGCGAGAGGCCCGCTGCCGAAGCGATCAGCACCGGCAGCAGGCCTTTGCACAGATCACCCAGCAGGGTCAGGATCGCGAGTTTGCGACCGGCCAGGCGCAGCATGTTGGTGGCACCGGCATTACCCGAGCCACTCATTCGCGGATCCGGATTTCCGGTCAGGCGGCTGAGCAAAATGGCGAAGGACAGCGAGCCGAGCAGGTAGGCGAGGATCGCCAGTAACCAAAACATGCTAACTATTCCGGGCGAGGACGCCCTGATTCTAACGGCGCATTGCGCCCTTGTCGTGCAGCGGAGAAAAGTGCTTGGACAGAGTGTTTATCGAGGGCCTGGAAGTCGACACCGTGATCGGTGCCTACGACTGGGAGCGCGGCATCCGACAGTGCCTGCGTCTTGATCTGAGCTTCGCCTGGGACAATCGCCCGGCTGCTACCGGTGACGACCTGACCCTGGCACTCGATTACGCCAGTGTTTCCACGCGGATCCAGGCCTTTGCCGAGCAGGCACAGTTCCAGTTGGTCGAGACCTTTGCCGAGCGTCTGGTCGAAGTGCTGATGGCCGAATTCAAGATCACCTGGGTGCGTCTGAAGCTGACCAAGCCTGGCGCAGTCCCGGCCGCCAAGGGTGGTGTCGGTGTGGAGATCGAGCGCGGATGTCGCTGACTCAGGTCTACCTCGGGCTCGGTAGCAATATCGAGCGCGAAACTCATTTGCGAGCCGGTCTGGATGCCCTGGCCGGTTTCTTGGTGGATATCCGCTGCTCGGCGGTGTTCGAAAGCCAGCCGGTAGGGATCAAGAGTGGCCCGTTCTTCAATTTCGTGGTGTCGGCCTACACCGATCTGCCGCTGATGGAGCTGGATCGACGGCTGAAATTCATCGAGGCGGATAACGGTCGTTATGCCCCGGATCGCAAGGGGCTGCCGCTGGATATCGACGTCTTGCTGTACGGCGAGCTGGCAGGCAATTTCGACGGGCTGATCCTGCCCCGGGCCGAGATTCTGAAAAATGCCTTTGTGCTGTGGCCACTTTCGCTGATTGCGCCGGATCGGGTGCACCCGGGTGTGGGAAAAAGCTTTGCCACGCTGTGGTCCGAGGCGCAGATCGATCAGGTGTTGGCACCAGTCGGATTTGAATGGCGCGGTATTCAGCTCACGCCTCCAGATCTGTTGAACTGACTGACGCCATCGCGACCGGTTCGCGATGGCGTCAGGTGTTCTCAGGACGACGCTGATTCCTTGTAAGCCTTCAACGCCTTGAGCCGTTCACGCTTGAGCGCTTCGCCCAGTTCCGGGCCCTTGAAACCTTTCTCCAGCAGCGGCTGTACCGCAACGCCCCGAGCAGCGCTGGCTGCACCGCGCAGGTAATCGGCCTGTGGATAACTGCGCTGCTCAAGTCCTTTGCGGCCTCGGGCATCCATCTCGCATGCGACGATAAATTCTTCGAAGCGCTGCGGTCGGCGATAAACATCAAAGCTCTGCAGCAATTCCAGCAAGGTCGAAGCCTTCAGCTCCAGGGCGCGATGGCCGTGGGTGTGATACTGGCCGACCAGCAGGGCCAGCTCCTGACAGTCCTTCGGTGCCTTGAAGCGTTCGTTGACCGCTTTGATCAGCTTCAGGCCCTTGTGCTCGTGGGCGATATGCCGCGGCCATTCCTCTTCCGGGGTCAGGCCCTTGCCGAGATCATGCAGCAGGCAGGCCCAGCGCACCGTCAATGGTTGCTGGTGCAGGGCGGCTTGCTCAAGCACGCTCAGTGTGTGAATGCCGCTGTCGATTTCCGGATGATGGACTTCCGGTTGCGGTACGCCGAAGAGGGCGTCGACCTCCGGCATCAGCACTTTCAGTGCGCCACAGTCACGCAGTACCTGAATGAACACCTGCGGCTGATTTTCCATCAGTGCGCGGGAAATCTCTTTCCAGCTGCGTTCAGCGGTCAGGGCCTCCAGTTCCCCGGATTCGCTGAGCTGGCGCATCAACTCAAGGGTCTCGGGGGCAACCTTGAAACCGAGTTCTGCGTAACGAGCCGCGAAGCGGGCAACACGCAAGACTCGCAGGGGATCTTCGGCGAACGCGGGGGAAACGTGACGCAGGATCCGGTCTTCGAGATCACGCTGGCCATGATAGGGGTCGGTCAGGTTTTGCTGATCGTCCTCGGCCATGGCGTTGATCGTGAGGTCGCGACGGATCAGGTCTTCTTCAAGCGTGACCTCGGGGCTGGCGTGAAAGGTGAACCCGCCGTAACCCCGACCGCTCTTGCGCTCGGTGCGGGCGAGGGCGTACTCCTCGCCGCTTTTCGGGTGAAGAAACACAGGGAAATCCGCGCCTACCGGGCGAAACCCCGTGGCGAGCATTTCTTCTGCGGTGGCGCCGACCACGACCCAATCGATATCGGTGACCGGTTTGCCCAGCAGGCGATCACGTACCGCGCCGCCAACCTTGTAAATCTGCATAAAAAACCTCCGTTGGCCCGACAGGATAACCGTTGCGCCGGACTTTCGGAGGTCAGAACGGGATCAAAGATGAATGACGGCCAGATCGAGCCGACCGTAATCTCCCTCGCCGTGTTCGCTGCGGGGCGGCACATGGTGGGTTTTCATGATCTGGTCGCCCTGCAGGGTTTCCAGATGAATGTCGAAACCCCATAGCCGGTGCAGGTGCTTGAGTACCTCTTCGGTGGAGTCGCCCAACGGTTTGCGGTCGTGCTGCTGGTGACGCAGGGTCAGTGAGCGGTCGCCACGCCGGTCGATGCTGTAGATCTGCACGTTCGGTTCACGGTTGCCGAGGTTGTACTGCGCAGCCAGGGTCTCGCGGATGATCCGATAGCCGCCCTCGTCATGAATGGCAGGCACCAACAGATCGTCCTTCTGGTCGTCATCGAGGATGCTGAACAGTTTCAGGTCGCGGATCACCTTGGGTGACAGGTACTGCAGGATGAAACTCTCATCCTTGAAGCTGCTCATGGCGAACTTGATGGTCGACAGCCAGTCGGTGCCGGCAATTTCCGGGAACCAGCGACGGTCTTCTTCCGTTGGTTCTTCGCACATGCGCCGGATGTCGCGGTACATGGCAAAACCCAGTGCGTAAGGGTTGATGCCGTTGTAGTAGGGGCTGTCGAAACCTGGCTGGAACACCACGCTGGTATGAGACGTCAGGAACTCCATCATGAAACCGTCGGTGACCAGACCCTCGTCGTACAGGTCGTTCATCAACGTGTAGTGCCAGAAGGTTGCCCAGCCCTCGTTCATCACCTGGGTCTGGCGTTGTGGATAGAAATACTGGGCGATCTTGCGCACGATCCGCACGATTTCCCGCTGCCAGGGCTCCAGCAATGGCGCGTGTTTCTCGATGAAGTACAGGATGTTTTCCTGTGGCTCAGCCGGGAAGCGCGCGTTGTCCTTGTCGCTGTATTTGTCCGCGCCTTTGGGGATGGTTCGCCACAGGTCGTTGATCTGCTTCTGCAGATGCTCTTCGCGATCCTTCTGCCGGCGCCGTTCTTCCTCGGCGGAAATCGGGTACGGACGTTTGTAGCGGTCGACGCCGTAGTTCATCAAGGCATGGCAGGAGTCGAGCAGGTCCTCGACCGCGTCGATACCATGGCGCTCCTCGCATTGCATGATGTACTGCTTGGCGAACACCAGGTAGTCGATGATCGAGCTGGCATCGGTCCAGGTGCGGAACAGGTAGTTGCCCTTGAAGAAGCTGTTGTGGCCATAGCAGGCATGGGCCACCACCAGTGCCTGCATGCAGATGGTGTTCTCTTCCATCAGATACGCGATGCACGGGTCGGAGTTGATCACGATCTCGTAGGCCAGCCCCATCTGCCCGCGACTGTAGGATTTCTCGGTGCTGAGGAAGTGTTTGCCGTAGGACCAGTGGTGATAGCCCAGCGGCATGCCGACCGAGGCGTAGGCGTCCATCATCTGTTCGGCGGTGATCACTTCAATCTGGTTGGGATAAGTGTCCAGGGCGTACCGGGCCGCAATACGGGCAATTTCGCGGTCGTAGGTCTGGATCAGCTCGAATGTCCATTCGGAGCCGGTGGAAATGGGTTGGCGCTTCTGCTCTTTGGCGGTCATGTCACTAACCTGCGCTGGAAGAGTTCACGGAAGACCGGATAGATATCTCCGGCCGAGACCAGCTGCTGCTGGGCAAAAGTGTCGGAAAAGGCTTCGGCGATGCGTTCGTACTCGTACCACAGGGCCTGATGTTCGCGCGGGGTGATCTCAACGTAAGTGTAGTACTGCACGAACGGCATGATCTGGTTGATCAGGATGTCGCGGCAGATCGGCGAGTCATCGTTCCAGTTGTCCCCGTCGGAGGCCTGGGCGGCGTAGATGTTCCATTCGTTGCTCGGGTAGCGCTCGGCCATGATCTCCTGCATCAGTTTCAGGGCGCTGGAGACAATGGTGCCGCCGGTCTCGCGGGAATAGAAAAACTCTTCCTCGTCCACTTCCCGGGCGCTGGTGTGGTGACGGATGAACACGACGTCGATCTTGTCGTAGTTCCGCTTCAGGAACAGGTACAACAGGATGAAAAAGCGCTTGGCGATGTCCTTGGTCGCCTGGGTCATGGAGCCGGAAACGTCCATCAGGCAGAACATCACGGCTTTGGAGCTGGGGTTGGGTTGCTTGATCAGCAGGTTGTACTTGAGGTCGAAGGTGTCGAGGAAGGGCACGCGATGAATGCGCGCGCTGAGCTTCTCGATTTCCGCTTCCAGGTTCTGAATATCGCCGAAATTATCCGGTTCTTCGCGTTTCAGGCGTGCCAGCTCTTCCTTGGCCTCGCGCAGCTTGGCGCGGCTGCTGCCGGACAGCGCGATCCGCCGGGCATGGGCCGAGCGCAGGGTGCGGATGATATTGATCCGGGACGGGTTGCCCTCGTTGCTGATCCCGGCGCGAACAGTCTTGAAGGTATCGGTACCGGTCAGGTTGCGTTTGACCAGATTGGGCAGTTCGAGGTCCTCGAACATGAATTCGAGGAATTCTTCCTGGGTGATCTGGAAGACGAATTCGTCCATGCCTTCGCCGGAATTACCGGCCTTGCCCGGACCACGGCCTCCACCGCCTCCCGGTGGACGGGCGATGTGTTCGCCTGCGGTGAATTCCTTGTTGCCGGGGTGCACCACGGTCTGCTTGCCGCCGCGGCCGTGGTGAAGCACCGGTTCGTCGATGTCGCGACCGGGGATACTGATTTGCTCGCCGTGCTCCATGTCGGTGATGGAGCGCCGGCTGACCGCCTCTTCGACAGCCTTCTTGATGTGGTCACGGTAACGCCGCAGGAAGCGCTGACGGTTCACCGTGCTCTTGTTCTTGCCATTGAGACGTCGGTCGATCACATAGCTCATGACTGCTCCTTAGAAGCTGTCCTGCAAAGGGGCGAGCGGTCATGCAGCGTGAACCGAATGCCAAGGGACGCACACGCTCCCCCAAGCGCTTTGGGTGCTGCCTGAACCTCGCTACCGCCTTTCGAACACCTTCCAGAGGCCTGTGTAGCAGAAAATGTGCACACAAGCCTCGGGCTGACGACAACCGGTCTGACCGGCCGCGGTTTACTGTGATTTTCTGACCCGCAGATACCACTCGGAGAGCAGTCGTACCTGTTTGTCGGTGTAGCCGCGTTCGACCATTCGTGTAACGAAGTCGTTGTGTTTCTGCTGATCCTCTTTGCTGGCCTTGGCATTGAAGCTGATGACTGGCAGCAGATCCTCGGTGTTCGAGAACATTTTCTTCTCGATGACCACCCGCAGTTTTTCGTAGCTGAGCCAGGTCGGGTTCTTGCCGTTGTTGTTGGCCCGGGCGCGCAGTACGAAGTTGACGATTTCGTTGCGGAAATCCTTCGGATTGCTGATGCCGGCCGGTTTCTCGATTTTTTCCAGTTCCTCGTTGAGGGCGACGCGGTTGAGGATTTCGCCGGTTTCCGGATCGCGGTATTCCTGATCCTGAATCCAGAAGTCTGCATACAGCACATAGCGGTCGAAGATGTTCTGGCCGTACTCGCTGTAAGACTCGAGGTAGGCGGTCTGGATCTCCTTGCCGATGAATTCGATATAACGCGGCGCCAAGTATTCCTTCAGGTAGCGTAGATAGCGCTCGCGGGTTTCGGCCTGGAACTGTTCCTGTTCGATCTGCTGTTCCAGCACATAGAGCAGGTGCACCGGGTTGGCAGCGATTTCATGCGGATCGAAGTTGAAGACCTTCGACAGGATCTTGAACGCAAACCGGGTCGACAGACCGTTCATGCCCTCATCGACGCCCGCTGCATCGCGGTATTCCTGGATCGACTTGGCCTTCGGATCGGTGTCCTTGAGGTTTTCGCCGTCATACACGCGCATCTTGGAGTAGATATTGGAGTTTTCCGGCTCTTTCAGGCGCGACAGTACGGTGAACTGCGCCAGCATCTTCAGGGTATCCGGCGCGCAATGCGCCTTGGACAGGGAGCTGTTGAACAGCAGCTTGTCGTAGATCTTCACCTCGTCACTGACCCGCAGGCAGTAGGGCACCTTGACGATGTAGATCCGGTCGATGAAGGCTTCGTTGTTCTTGTTGTTGCGGAAGGTGTGCCACTCCGATTCGTTGGAGTGGGCCAGCAGGATCCCGGTGAACGGAATCGCGCCGAGGCCTTCGGTACTGTTGTAGTTGCCTTCCTGAGTGGCGGTCAGCAAAGGGTGCAGCACCTTGATCGGTGCCTTGAACATCTCGACGAACTCCATCAGGCCCTGGTTGGCCCGGCACAGCGCACCGGAATAGCTGTAGGCATCGGCGTCGTTCTGTGGGAATTCCTCCAGCTTGCGGATATCGACCTTGCCCACCAGCGCGGAGATGTCCTGGTTGTTCTCGTCCCCCGGTTCGGTCTTGGCCACGGCGATCTGATTGAGGATCGACGGGTACAGCTTGACCACGCGGAACTGGCTGATGTCGCCGCCGAATTCGGCCAGACGCTTGGTGGCCCATGGCGACATGATGGTGTTCAGGTAGCGGCGGGGAATTCCGAAGTCCTCTTCGAGGATCGCGCCATCTTCGGTGGCGTTGAACAGACCCAGAGGGGATTCGAATACCGGTGAGCCCTTGATGGCATAGAAGGGCACTTTTTCCATGAGCTGTTTCAGCTTCTCGGCCAGGGACGATTTACCGCCACCGACGGGACCGAGCAGGTAGAGGATCTGTTTCTTCTCCTCGAGGCCCTGAGCGGCATGGCGGAAATACGACACGATCTGGTCGATGCATTCTTCCATCCCGTGGAAGTCTTCAAAGGCCGGATAGCGGCGGATCACCTTGTTGGAAAAAATTCGCGACAGCCTCGAATTGGTCGAAGTGTCGAGCAGCTCCGGTTCGCCGATAGCCATCAACAGACGCTCGGCGGCGGAAACGTAGGCGCTGCGATCCTTTTTGCACAGTTCCAGGTATTCCTGCAGCGAGAATTCTTCCTGGCGTGTGGACTCGAAGCGTTGTTGGAAGTGGCTAAAGATACTCATGACGTCACCTCGCTCGATACGTGGAGCCGACGCCGGATCACTCAGTCGATGCTGGCAAGCAGCCGCGGTGGCAGCTGTTGTTTACCCCCCAGAACCCTTCCGCGATCGACAACCGCGAAAGTCACTCCCGATGACCCGTGCGCCGGTGTACCGGCTCTCCCCTGTTTTGGATGGCCTGGGCTTAAGGATAGTTGGGAATTCGGGAGGTAAAGGCGAGATACGTAATTAGTTGTGGCAGACCGTTCGTCTGCCACCGCGCGAGCCCACGGGAGCCGGGGCTTGCACGTTACAAAAAAATTATTCGGAGGTGCCTTGCGCGGTTTCCGAAGGAAAAGTCGTACGCCACAGCTCGAAGCCCCCGTCCATGCTGTAGACGTCGGAAAAGCCCTGGCTGACGAGATACGCCGCGGCACCCTGGCTCGAATTGCCGTGGTAGCAGACCACAACGGTCGGAGCGTCGAGGTCGGCGCCCTGGATGAAGGCGTGCAGGGAATGATTGTCCAGATGCTTCGAGCCGCTGATGTGCAGCGCCGCGAATGTGGCTGGGTCACGGACGTCGACGACCACGGCACCTTGCTCGCGCAGGGCCTGGGCCTGTTCCGGGGGGATTCGTTTGAATTCGCTCATGGCGGGTTCCTGTGGCTCGGCTGAAAACGCAGTCTAACGCGGGGCGCTGACTGGCGAGGATTCGGTGATCGGTGGTGCGACGGGAGGCAGGACGCCGCCGTGTTCGTCGCATTTGCACGACAGTCGTTCAAAGCTGTCGACGTTCATCAGGGTCAGGCTGCCACCCCACACGCATCCGGTGTCGAGGGCCGAAATGCCGGGCTCGTGGACATCGCCTTCAAGTGCCGCCCAGTGGCCGAAAATGATCCGTAGGCCGCGGGTCTTGCGTTCCTTGTGCTGGAACCACGGCTTGTAGCCCGGTAGTGCCGTGTTCAGACCTTCCTTGCTCTTGAGGTCGAGCTTGCCTTCGGCGGTGCAGAAGCGCATGCGCGTGAAGTAGTTGGTGATGACCCGAAGACGAGTCACGCCCGTCAAATCGCTATCCCATTTTGTCGGCTCATTGCCATACATGCCGTCAAGATAAGGCCGCAACAGGTTGTCGTCGCGCAGCGCTGCCTCGACTTCCGCTGCATATTTCAATGCCTTGCGCAGTGACCATTGCGGCGGAATACCAGCGTGGACCATGGCCACGTCGCGGTGCTCGTCGTAGTGCATCAGCTTCTGCTGGCGCAGCCATTCAAGCAGGTCGGCGGCATCCGGGGCCTCAAGGATCTCGCGCAGGGTGTCAGACTTTTTCAAGCGTTCGATGTTGTTTGCCGCTGCCAGCAAATGCAGATCGTGATTGCCCAATACACACACCAGCGAATCACGCATGCCGTACAGAAAGCGCAGGGTTTCCAGCGATTGCGGACCACGGTTGACCAGATCGCCCACCAGCCACAACCGATCCACGGCCGGATCGAACGCCACTTGCCTGAGCAGGCACTTGAGCGGTTCGAGGCAGCCCTGAAGGTCGCCGACGGCATACGTCGCCATCAGTGCAGGGCTCCGGGAACGGCGAGGCGGAAGGGTTTGATGATCGCATCGAAATGCTTGCCGTCACTGGCGACCATTTCATAGCTGCCCTGCATGGTGCCGACCTTGGTGGTCATGACCGTGCCGCTGCTGTAGGTGTGGCTTCGCCCCGCGTCGATCAAGGGCTGCTGGCCGACCACGCCGGCGCCGCGCACTTCTTCGACATGTCCGTCGCCATCAGTGATCACCCAATGCCGGGACATCAGTCGGGCCGGTTGCTCGCCATTGTTCTGCACAGTGATGGTGTAGGCGAAGGCGAAGCGGTCGTGCTCGGGTTGCGATTGGTCTGCCAGATAGTGAGTAACGACACTGACATCGACCTGATAACGAGGATCGGACATGCAAAAGGCCTTAAGAACTAAGCGGAACGCGGGGGGAGCCGATGAGTTGAGTCTAGGCAAGTATCGGGCAGGAGACCAGAGGGGCGTCCTGCCCGAACGCGATGATTGCCTGTCAGTCGGCCGCAGGTGTTTTCGCGGGCTGTTCGGCGAGCTTGTCGGCCAGACGCACGAATGCCGCCAGATCGAGTTGCTCGGGACGCAGACTGCCATCGACGCCGGCGGCTTCGATTTCAGCGTTGCTCAGCAATTGCTTTAGGGTGTTGCGCAGGGTCTTGCGGCGTTGGTTGAACGCTTCGCGTACCACGCGCTCCAGCAGGCGATGATCCTTGGCCGGGTGCGGCAGTACCGCGTGCGGCACAAGACGCACGATGGCCGAGTCGACTTTCGGCGGTGGATTGAAGGCACCCGGGCCGACGTTGAACAGATGTTCGACCCGGCAATGGTACTGAACCATGATCGACAGACGGCCCCAGTCACCGCCGCCCGGGCCGGCGGCCAGACGCTCCACGACTTCCTTCTGCAGCATGAAGTGCATGTCGCGAATGATGCCGGCGTTGTTCAGCAGGTGGAAAATCAGCGGCGTGGAGATGTTGTACGGCAGGTTGCCGACCACCCGCAGGCTGTTCGGCGCAGCATTCAGTGTGTTGAAGTCGAACTTCAGCGCATCGCCCTGATGCAGGTTGAAGTTGCTCTTGCCCGCGAACTGCTGGTTGAGGATCGGGATCAGGTCCTTGTCCAGTTCCACCACGTCCAGCTGTGCGCCGGAATTGAGGATGCCGGCGGTCAGTGCGCCCTGGCCCGGGCCGATTTCCAGCATCCGGTCGTCAGGTTTGGCGCTGATGGAGCGCAGGATGCGGTCGATGACGCCGGCATCGTGCAGGAAGTTCTGGCCAAAGCGTTTGCGCGCCTTGTGTTGGTATTGCTCGGTCATAAACGGGTCTCGGCCATCTGGTAGGCTGTTTCCAGGGCGACCTGCAGGCTGCCGGTGTCGATCTTGCCGCTGCCGGCCAGATCCAGGGCGGTGCCATGGTCGACGGAGGTGCGGATGATCGGCAGGCCCAGGGTCACGTTGACCGCTGCGCCGAAGCCTTTGTACTTGAGCACGGGCAGGCCCTGGTCGTGGTACATCGCCAGCACCGCGTCGCAGTGCTCCAGATATTTTGGGGTAAACAGAGTGTCGGCAGGCAGCGGGCCACGAAGGTCCATGCCCTCGCCGCGCAGGCGCTCCAGGGTAGGTTCGATAATGTCGATTTCTTCATGGCCCAAGTGTCCGCCTTCGCCGGCGTGCGGGTTGAGCCCGCAAACCAGGATGCGTGGTTGGGCGATGCCGAATTTGTCTTGCAGGTCGGTGTGCAGAATCCGCGTGACCCGTTCCAGCCGATCCGGCGTGATCGCATCGGCGATGTCGCGCAGGGGCAGGTGAGTAGTGACCAGCGCCACGCGCAAACCGCGGGTAGCGAGCATCATCACCACTTGGGCGGTGTGGGTCAGGTCGGCGAGGAATTCGGTGTGGCCGGAAAAGGCGATGCCGGATTCGTTGATCACGCCCTTGTGCACCGGGGCGGTGATCATCCCGGCGAAGTCGTCGTTCAGGCAGCCATTGCCGGCGCGGGTCAGGGTTTCAAGGACGAAGGCAGCGTTGGCCTTGTCCAGCTGCCCGGCGACCACGGGGGCGCTGAGCGGGGTGTCCCAGACATAAAGGCTGTTGGCCGGCGCTGGAGCGTCCGGCCAGTGACCGGGTGAAACGGGCAGCAGACTGACGGCCAGCCCCAGCTGCGCGGCCCGCTCTTGGAGCAGGTCGCGGCTGGTGATGGCAATCAGGGGGTGTGGCTGGGCTTGCGAGGCGAGCAGCAGGCACAGGTCGGGACCGATGCCGGCTGGTTCGCCGGGAGTCAGCGCGAAACGCTTGGGTTTCACTGCGCTGCCTGGTCTGCACCAGGGAGTTTGATCTCAACGTACGCTTCGTCACGGATCTGACGCAGCCAGGTTTGCAGCTCTTCGTCGTATTTGCGGTTACGCAGTACGGTCATGGCTTGCTGCTCGCGGGCCTGTTCGGTGCTGTCGGTGGCGCGACGGCCAAGAACTTCCAGAACGTGCCAGCCGTACTGGGTCTGGAACGGCTTGGACAGCTGACCCTGTGGGGACTTGGCCATCACGGCGCGGAATTCCGGTACCAGTGCGTTCGGATCGATCCAGTTCAGGTCGCCGCCGTTGAGGGCGGAACCCGGGTCTTCCGAATATTTCTTCGCCAGTTCGGCGAAATCTTCGCCAGCTTCGATGCGGTTATACAGCGACTGGGCCAGCTCTTTGGTCTTGGCTTCGTCGCGGACCGGACTTGGCTTGACCAGGATGTGGCGCACATGCACTTCGTCACGCATCTGGCTTTCGCCGCCGCGTTTTTCCAGCAGCTTCAGGATGATGAAACCACCTGGAGTGCGTGCCGGTTGAGTGATGTCGCCTGGCGACATGGCGCTCAGTTCACGATCGAACGGCGGTGGCAGTTGAGCAGCTTTACGCCAACCCATGTCGCCGCCTTCCAGAGCGTTGTCGCTGCCGGATTTGGCAACGGCCAGTTGACCGAAGTCAGCGCCTTGCTTGAGTTGTTGGTAAACCTCCATCGCCTGGCGCGCGGCGCTCTGAATCGCTTCAGAGTTGGCGCTTTCCGGGGTCGGAATCAGGATGTTGGCCAGGTGCAGTTCTTCCGACAATTGCATCTTGCCCAGGTCGGAGGCGAGGAAGTTCTTCACTTCCTGCTCCGATACCTGAATGCGTTCTGCAACACGGCGCTGACGTACACGGCTGATGATCATTTCCTTGCGGATCTGCTCACGGGCGCCTTCGTAGCTCAGGCCGTCGCGGGCCAGGGCCGCGCGGAACTGGTCGACAGTCATGTTGTTGCGCTGGGCAATGGTGCCGACAGCCTGGTTCAGTTCTTCATCGGTGATGCGGATGCCGGAGCGTTCGCCGATCTGCAGTTGCAGGTTTTCGACGATCAGGCGCTCAAGCACCTGTTGATCCAGCACGCCCGGAGGCGGCAAGCCACCACCACGTTTGGCGATGGTTTGCTGAACTTCGTGGACGCGCTGATCCAGCTGGCTCTGCATGACCACGTCGTTGTCGACGATGGCCACTACTTTGTCGATGGACTGTACTGCGGCGTTGGCCGCAGTACCCAGGAACAGCGCGCCCAGCATCAGCGGGCGCAGACAATCAGAAAGCTTGGTCTTCACGTTGACGATAACCTTGGATGCCTTTGTCGAGGAAGCTCTCAGTCTTGGCGCCGGTGAGGCCGCCGAGTCCCTTCAGAACAATTTGGAGGAAGACGCCGTGGTCGCCTTTTTCGTTTTGCGGAGCTTCCTGACTGAACTCGTCATAAGAAACCCAGTAACGGTTGATCAGGCGAAGTTTCCAGCAGCAGTTGTCGTATTCGAAACCACCGAAGGCTTCCAGAGTACGGTTGCGGTTGTAGTCATACTGCCAGCGGCTGATGGCGCTCCACTGCGGAACGATCGGCCAGATGACCGAAAAGTCGTGCTGCTGGATCTTGTAGTAGTCCTTCACGTAGCCAGGCTGGCCTGGGGTGCCGTAGTCACCACCGCCCACCGACCATTTGCCGGTGTTCTGGTCGTAGCGAACCTGGTCGTTGCGATAGCGATAACCGACGTTGACCACCTTGTTCGGGTTGTCTTCAGGCTGGTAGTGGAACATCGCGCTGCCGGAGCGTGGGCTGTGGCTGTCCGGGTCCCAGTTGTAATCGGCAGTGGTACGCCAGTCGCGGTTCCAGCGGTATTCGTATTCCAGCGCATAGGGCGATACGTCGGACTGGGCGTCTTTGCGATCCTTGAACGCGATGCCCGGCAGTTGTACTTCACGATCCTTGAAGTAGTAAGCCTGACCGATGCTGATGCGTTGACGCTCTAAACCGTCGTCTTCGATCCAGCGGCTGGTCACGCCCAGCGACAGCTTGTTCTCGTCGCCGACGCGGTCGGAGCCGGAGAAGCGGTTGTCGCGGAACAGCGAGGCGTAGTTGAAAGTGTATTCACTGGTATCGAATACCGGAATGTCCTCCTGGTCCACCTTCGGCACATAGAGGTAGAACAGGCGTGGTTCCAGGGTCTGGCGGTAGTTCTTGCCAAAGTAGGAAGTGTTGCGGTCGAAGTACAGGCCGCTGTCGACGCTGGCGATCGGTACGCCGCGACTCTGATTGCTGTCGAAGGTGCCGTTGAGCTTGTTCTGCTCGGCAGTCTGCGCGGCGATCTGCGATTTGCCGGTGCCGTCCAAGTCCAGCTG
Source organism: Pseudomonas sp. stari2 (assembly GCF_040760005.1). Classification (NCBI taxonomy): domain Bacteria; kingdom Pseudomonadati; phylum Pseudomonadota; class Gammaproteobacteria; order Pseudomonadales; family Pseudomonadaceae; genus Pseudomonas; species Pseudomonas sp. Stari2. The sequence goes on along the minus strand of NZ_CP099760.1, from coordinate 5,894,338 downwards.
GTACTGGGTGTACTGGTACTTGAGCGATGGCTTGAGGAAGCCATAAGTCCAGTTCATTGGCAGGCTGACGCCAGGCTTCAGGTTTAGACGGTCGCCGTTGGCACGGGCCAGGCCCTGAATGTTGTTGTCCAGGCGAGGTTCGGTAGTGATCCCGTCTTCCTGAACAAATGTGCCGCTTTTCAGATCACGATCAAACCGCACGATCTCGGTTTCGTAATCGAAGTTCAGACCTTCCGGGTGATACGGCAGCTGACCATTGAAGGTGATCTGCGGCAGACGGTCGTACGGCGTGATGTTCGAAACGGTCGCCAGTTGATAAGCCTGGGCGTTCAAGCGTGCCGTGTAGCTGTCGCCACGGTAGGTCACCGAACCCTGCTGGTTGACATAGTCGGCGCTCTTCACGCCGATCTGATCGGTAGTCAGATCCTGGAAGTAGTACGGATCGCTGATCTTGGTGTAGTCAACCTGGGTGAACACGCGGGAGTCGAGACCACCCTTGTGCTGCCAGTTGTACATGTAGCGATTTTTTTCGTAATCGCTCTGCTTGCTGCGATCGGTGTCTTCGTCGTTGAGGTACGCGGCGCCGAACTGACCTTCGCTGGACTTGGTCAGGTAGCGGAATTCGCCTTCCATCAACAGGCCGCGCTTGCTCATGTAGCGCGGATACAACGTGGCATCGTAGTTCGGTGCCAGGTTGAAGTAGTACGGGGTGACCAGCATGAAGCCGGTGTCGCTGCCGGTACCGATGGTCGGCGGCAGGAAACCCGACTGACGACGATCGTCGATCGGGAAATAGATGTACGGGGTGTACAGGATCGGAATGTCCTTGACCCGCAGTGTCACGTTGGTCGCGGTACCGAAGCCGGTGGCAGGGTTCAGGGTAATGTTGTTGCCCTTGAGCTGCCAGGCGTTGCTGTTCGGTTCGCACGTGGTGTACGTGCCGTCCTTCAAGCGGATGATCGCGTTTTCGGCGCGCTTGGCGTACAGAGCATTACCGCGGATGCGCGACTTGTGCATCACGTATTCGGCGTTGTCGACTTTCGCTTCACCGGTGTCGAGCTGCACATCAGCGTGGTCGCCGACGATCAGCGCGCCATTGTCGCGGATGCGCACGTCACCCTTGAGTTCGGCACGGCTCTCGGCCTGATAGAGGCTCGCTTCCTGGGACTCGACCTGCATGCTGCCCTGACGCAGAACCACGTCACCGGCCAGCGTGCCGACCTGATCTTCGGTGTTATAGCGCGAGGCTTTCGCGCCGATGAAGGTCGGGGCGTCACTTTTATTCGTCTTGTCATTCATGCCAGGACGAATTGGTTCGATATAGGAACCAGAACAGTAAGGACCTGTCTCGGCCAGTTGGGCGGCGGTGAGCTTCTCGCGCGGAACCCAGTCGAGGTGACTGTAGTCTTCGCTACGGGATTTCAGGCCGCGGCCCTTGGACTCGGTGACCAGCACGGGTTTGGGACCGGAGTCCGAAACGCTGCCGTTCTCGGCCGGGGCTTCGCCGGTGGCGCTGACAGCGCTGCCGTCATGCACCGGACGCGGAGGCAATGCCGCCGCCGGCGTCTTCGGCGAACAGGCCCAGCCGCCCGTAGCCGAGACCGCGCAGTCATACTGCTCGGCGGCGACAACGAATGAACTGGCCAGAGGTTGCATAGCCAGCAGACTGCCGGTTACCAACAACGGAAATTTTTTACGAAACGCGGGGGATTTCAATGCCATCTTATTAGTCCGGGCTTCCTGCGTGCCATCTGCCCGCGGTGTGGGCCGCACGCCTCTCGATGGTCTGAAAAAGATGCTGGATAATAAAGCATGACCCGCTTGACGGCTAGCGCCGTCGGAGACCCTTGCAATGCCTGACCAAGATGTACGCTTGCAACACCTGAAAGTTTGGCTCGATGAACAGTTGGCGACCCTTTTTGCCGAGCAGGGCTGGGGTGCCGTACCCCCGGCCACGTTGACTGCGGCCAGCAGCGACGCGAGTTTCCGCCGTTATTTCCGTTGGGAAGGTGCCGGTCGCAGTTTCGTCGTGATGGACGCGCCGCCCCCCCAGGAAAACTGCAAACCGTTCGTGGATATCGCCTTTTTGCTGGCGAAATCCGGTATCAACGTGCCGAAAATTTATGCAGAAGACCTCGAACGCGGATTTCTTTTGCTCAATGACCTGGGCAACAAGACCTATCTCGACGTGATCAATGGCAAAAATGCCGACGCATTGTTCAGCGATGCCTTGCAGGCGCTGTTGGCTTTTCAGCAGTTGCCGATGGTGGCACCGCTGCCGAGCTATGACGTCGCGCTGTTGCGTCGCGAACTGGAACTGTTCCCAGAGTGGTACGTGAAGCGCGAACTGGGCGTGGAGTTCGACGCCACGCAACAGCAGCAATGGCAGCAGGTCAGCGAGTTGCTGATCGACAGCGCGCTGGCCCAGCCAAAAGTGCTGGTGCACCGCGACTACATGCCGCGCAACCTGATGCTCAGCGAACCGAACCCCGGCGTGCTGGATTTCCAGGACGCGGTGTACGGGCCGGTGACTTACGACGTGACATGCCTGTTCAAGGACGCCTTCCTCAGTTGGCCTGAAGAGCGTGTGCGCGGCTGGCTGGAAAGCTACTGGCAGCAGGCGACAGCGTTAAATATCCCCGTGCAGCCGGACTTCGAAGACTTTCTGCGCGCCAGCGACCTGATGGGCGTGCAGCGTCACCTGAAAGTTATCGGTATCTTCGCCCGCATCTGCCACCGCGATGGCAAACCTCGCTACCTCGCCGATGTGCCGCGCTTCTTCTCTTATATAGAAGCGGTGATCGCGCGCCGTCCCGAGTTGTCACAGCTGCAAGCGCTGCTGGCCAGCCTGCGTGGTGGAGCGACTGCATGAAGGCAATGATTCTGGCGGCCGGCAAAGGCGAGCGCATGCGTCCGCTGACCCTGACCACCCCGAAACCTTTAGTGCGCGCTGGCGGCGTACCGTTGATCGAGTATCACCTGCGTGCCCTGGCTGCGGCGGGTTTCAGCGAAATCGTGATCAACCATGCCTGGCTCGGTCAGCAGATCGAAGATTACCTGGGCGACGGTTCGCAATTCGGCCTGAGCATCCGTTACTCGCCCGAAGGCGAGCCGCTTGAAACCGGTGGCGGTATCTTCCGCGCCTTGCCTTTGCTCGGCGACGAAGCGTTTCTGGTGGTCAACGGTGACATCTGGACCGATTACGACTTCAGCGTGCTGCACCAGCCGATCAGCGGGCTGGCGCATCTGGTGCTGGCTGATAACCCGGCCCATCACCCGACCGGCGACTTCAGCCTGATCGGTGATCAGGTACAGGACGGCCAACCGGACTCGCCGACCCTGACCTACAGCGGCATCGCCGTGCTGCATCCGCAACTGTTCGACGGCTGCACGGACGGCGCCTTCAAACTGGCACCGTTGCTGCGCAAAGCCATGGCGAACGGGCAGGTGAGCGGTGAGCGACTGAAAGGCCACTGGGTCGATGTCGGTACGCACGAGCGTCTGGCTGAAGCCGAAACCTTGATAGAAGCGAGTCGCTGATATGTTGTGGCCAGGGACTCTGATTGGAGCCGGAGCGGGTTTTGCTATCGCCAGCATTCCGGGGGCCATGCTTGGGGCTTTGTTGGGGCAGGCGCTGGATCGGCGTCTGCATTTGCAGAGCTGGGGGCATTTGCGGGAAAAACTCGGCGGCCAGCCGATGCTGCGCAACGACGAGTTGTTGTTCGTCTTGCTCGGGCGTCTGGCCAAGAGTGACGGACGGGTTACCGACGGCCATATCCAGCAGGCGCGTCAGGAGATGCGCGCGCTGGACATGAGTGAGTCGGCGCAGCGCCGGGCCATTGCCGCGTTCAATCGCGGCAAGTCCGGCGGGGATCGCCTGCGCGGTTATCTGCGGCGTCTCAGTGCTCAGCCCCATGCGGCCGAGGGCGTGTTGCGTGCCTGCTGGCGGATGGTCTGGGCGGATGGTCGGGCTGGCAGCAGCGAACGTGAATTGTTGGCGCAATGGGGCAAGTGGCTGGGCTGGACGACGCACCAGCTTCAGGCGCTGGCGGCGGATTACGAGCCGAACAAGCGCCCGATCGTCAGCGCCGCGGTGAGTTATCAGGATGCGATGCGCCTGCTCGGGGTGTCGGCAACCAGCGAACCGGCCCAGATCAAACGCGCTTATCGTCGCCTGCTCAGTCGCCATCATCCGGACAAGGTGGCCGGTAGTGGAGCGACGGCGGCCCAGGTGCTCGAAGCGACTGAAAAGACCCGCGAATTGCACAATGCCTACACATTGATTCGCGAGCGGCGGGATTTCCGCTAGACAAAAAAAGATCGCAGCCCAGGCTGCGATCTTTTTTTGTGTGGTCGCTCAGTCCGGGTTTTGCGGATTCAACCAGCCGCGCACCCGGCGGAACAATTGCTCCTGCTCGGCCTTGTTGTCGGGCAACGCCTTGAGCGCTACCTGGCTGAACGACGACGTCTTCAAGCGTTTGCTGGCCTGTAAACGCTCCAGTGCGGCGTTGCGATCCAGCGGCTTGTCCATGTAGAAGATATCGGCCGTCGGCAGCTTCAGCAGTGGCGTCAGTTCTGCCAGTTCAGGCTTGGCTTTGGGCGGTACTTGCGCGGCGACCATCACCAGCTTTTCCACTTGCGCGGTCTGCTTTTCATTCAGGAACCGCGCGGCCCAATAGGCGCCTGTACCGTGACCGAGGACCACGATGCTGTGTGCGCCTTGCTGTTCGGCGTAGGCGATCGCCGCGTCGATGCGGGCAAAGATTCGTTCGGCGTCAGCCTTGGCCTGTTCTTCGGTGGTTTCGGCAACGACCTTGTCAGCCACGTCCGCTTCACCACCAGCGGCTTGCTCGATCGGTTGGGCGGTGGTCGAATCCTTGCTGCCTGCATCGGTGGTTTTCGGCGCTGCGGGCGCTTCGATCACACGCGGTGCGATGGCATCGCTTTGCAGGTCGGGTAGGGTGATACTCAGGCTGTTCCACTCGACGTCCGGCAATTTACGCCGCAGCGGGCCGATTGCCTGGGGCCAGTCAGCGGTTTCGCCGGTACCGGGGATCAGGATCACCACGCCTTTGGGGTCGGCCGTGTTGGCCGGTTTCCACAGCGCGAGGAACGTGTCGCTGCCGGCCTGCAACTGTTGTTGTTCCTGGGCCGGGATTTTGCGTTCGAGTGCCGAGGCTTCTTCCTGACTACGCTCAAGCAATGGCTGGCGTTCGACTGGTTTTTCTTCGGCGGGCTTTTCCGCGGTAGCGGCGGGAGCCGGATCGGCGGCTTCGACGGAAAACGCACAAGGCAGGATCAGCGACAGGCACAATGCTGGCATTGCCAGGCGAGAGACAGGGGGCATCGGTTATTCCAGGCCAGAAATTATCCCGGCAGCCTAAAGGGTTGGTCAGAATTTGTCAGGTCATGAGATTTCAATGATGCGTTTTTGCTGCCTGTGGGTTATCGGCTGTCTGGCGTTTCCCTTGATGGGGTGGGCCGCGCCTGCGCCGTCGAGCCATGTTGCGCAGTTGTCGATGAGCCAGCAGCAGTGGCTCGCCCAGCACAATGAATTACGCGTCGGCCTGATTCTGCAGGCGCCGTACGCGCAATACGACCGGCGTCTGCAGCGGCTGTCCGGGGCCAATGTCGAGTTGATGAAGTGGCTGGCCAAGGCCCTCGACATCGAACTCAGATGGCGCAACTTCCCCGATATCGAACAACTTGAAGCCGCCGCGCGGGACGGCGAGATCGATATCGCCCCGGGCCTGACCCAGACGCCTGGCTCGCTGCGTCTCTGGCAGTTTTCCGATCCTTACATGCGCGTGCCGCAACTGGTGGTCAGCGATCAGAAAGTCAGCAGTTCGGTCGAGCTGGAAAAGCTCGACAGCCAGGCCCGGGTGGCCGTGCGCATGCCCAGCGTCACCGCTGATTATCTGCGCGGCAACTATCCCCATCTGAATCTGCAAGGCGTGCCGCTGGAGCGTCAGGCCTTGCAGTTGCTGTTGAGTCAGCAGGCGTCTTACGCGGTGGTGGATGAAGCGCAACTGGGGCGTCTGTCGACAGAGCCGGAGTTTGCCGGGCTGGTGGTGGTCGGCGACATCGGTCTGCCGCAACTGTTGCGAGTTGCCACCCGTCGCGACTGGCCGGAGCTGGCCGGGATCGTCGAAAGTGCCTTGCGGGCAATCCCGGCGAAAGATCTGGAGCGTCTGCACACGCAATGGCTGCAACCCAAATACCCGCGGCTCTCGGAATCGCCGGGGTTCTGGCAGAACCTGAGTCTGCTGTTCGCCGTGTTGTTGCTCAGTTGTGCGGCAATCGTCTTGTGGCAACGGCGCCAGCAACACAGCCTTGAACAACGCCTGCTCGCTGCCCGGGAAGACATTGCCCTGCGCGCGGCCAGCGAAGAAGCTCTGCGCCTGACTCAGTTTTCCATCGACCAGAGCACCGTCGGCATTCTCTGGGTCAACTGGGACAGTCACGTGCGCTACGCCAACCGCGCGGCGGAGCACATGCTGGGTTATCCACAGGGCGCGCTGATCGAGCGACCGCTGATCGACTTCGAACCCGGCCTGCACATGGATCGCTGGCTCAATCTGTGGAAGCGCGCCCGGGCCAGTGAGGAAGGGCCGCTCAGCTTTGAAACGAGTTGTGTGCGGGCGGATGGCAGCATCCTGCCGGCGGATGTGTCGTTGAGTTTTCTGCGGTTTCGCGACAGCGAATATCTGGTGGTTTATCTCACTGACGTGACCGAGCGTCGGCGGGCCCTGGCCGCGTTGCAGGAAAGCGAGGCGCGCTTGCAGGGCATCGCCGCCAACGTGCCGGGGCTGGTGTTCCGTCTGGAACGGGCGCCGGTGACCGGGCAGATCGACTTTGCCTACATCAGTGAGGGCAGCGAAAATCTGGTGGGCTACGCACCGGCCGCCATCGCCCATCGCGACATGGGTCTGCGCAGCCTGGTGCATCCGGACGACAAGGCCGGTTATCACCAGACTCAGGACCGGGCACTGGACACCGACAGCGACTGGTCGTGGCAGGGGCGGATCCTTACGCGCCAGGGCGAGCAGCGCTGGGCCGAGATCAAGGCCATCACCCGGCAACTGGAGGACGGCGCCTACGTCTGGGACGGCATCGTCTGGGACATCACCGAAAGCAAACGCATCGAACTGGAACTGGCGGCATCGCGCGAACAACTGCGCGAACTGTCGGCGCACCTCGAAAGCGTGCGGGAAGAGGAGAAGGCGCGCATTGCCCGCGAAGTTCACGATGAACTGGGGCAAATGTTGACGGTGCTGAAACTGGAGACGTCGATGTGCGAACTGGCCTACGCGCAACTCGATCCTGGTCTGAACGAGCGCCTGAACAGCATGAAACGCCTGATCGCCCAGCTGTTCCAGTTGGTGCGCGATGTGGCGACGGCATTGCGCCCGCCGATTCTCGATGCGGGGATCGCTTCGGCGATCGAATGGCAGGCTCGGCGATTCGAGGCGCGCACGCAGATTCCGTGTCTGGTGCAGGTGCCGGACAATCTGCCGCCGCTCAGCGACGCCAAGGCCATCGGCCTGTTCCGTATTCTTCAAGAGGCGCTGACCAATGTCATGCGCCATGCCCAGGCGCATACTGTGGAGCTGACGCTGACGCAGGAAGGCGACGAATTGTGTCTGACGGTCAGCGATGATGGCGTAGGATTTGTCGCCGCTGCGGGCAGGCCGACGTCCTTTGGATTGGTGGGCATGCGTGAGCGGGTGTTGATCATGGGCGGTCAGTTGTCACTCGACAGCGAACCGGGCGAGGGCACCACACTGAGCGTGCGGGTGCCACTTGATGAGGAGAAGTAAGTGATCCGTGTACTGGTAGCTGAAGACCACACCATCGTTCGCGAAGGCATCAAGCAATTGATCGGCCTGGCCAAGGATCTGCAAGTCGTGGGGGAGGCGAGCAATGGCGAGCAGTTGCTCGAAACCCTGCGCAGCGTGCCCTGCGAGGTGGTGCTGCTGGATATTTCCATGCCCGGGGTCAACGGGCTGGAGGCGATTCCGCGTATTCGCGCACTGAACAATCCGCCGGCGATTCTGGTGCTGTCGATGCACGACGAGGCGCAGATGGCCGCTCGGGCGCTGAAGGTTGGCGCTGCCGGGTATGCGACCAAGGACAGCGATCCGGCATTGCTGCTTACAGCGATCCGCAAGGTCGCGGCAGGCGGGCGCTACATCGATCCGGAACTGGCCGACCGCATGGTCTTCGAAGTCGGCCTGACCGATACGCGGCCGCTGCATTCGTTGTTGTCCGAACGCGAGTTCTCGGTGTTCGAACGCCTGGCTCAGGGCGCCAACGTCAACGACATCGCCCAGCAATTGGCCCTGAGCAGCAAGACCATCAGCACCCACAAGGCGCGGCTGATGCAGAAACTCAACATCACCTCACTTGCCGAGCTGGTGAAGTATGCGATGGAACACAAACTCCTCTAACTCCCATATCCAATAACGACAGGCGCTTTTGCCGGTTCCTGCGGCTGGAACTTCAGGGCTCGCACCTGACGTGTCCAAACGCGCCATCCTTGTAGGGCAATCCCTACCCCCGGCCTTCCATCCGGCTGAGGCGATTCTCTCCTGCGCCCCGATTTGCGTGACTGCAGGCAGCCACTAGGCTTAATCCCACAGCAGTCATCAATAACAAAGGTGTGGGTATGAGCCAGGTCGAATCAAACGCAGGGGCCAGCGATGTGCTGGTCAGCTTTCGTGGAGTGCAGAAGAGCTACGACGGCGAGAACCTGATCGTCAAAGACCTCAACCTGGACATCCGCAAGGGCGAATTCCTGACCCTGCTCGGGCCGTCCGGCTCCGGCAAGACCACCAGCCTGATGATGCTCGCCGGTTTCGAAACACCAACCGCCGGGGAAATCCTCCTGGCCGGACGCGCGATCAACAACGTGCCGCCGCACAAGCGCGACATCGGCATGGTGTTCCAGAACTACGCGCTGTTCCCGCACATGACCGTCGCCGAGAACCTGGCGTTCCCGCTGACCGTGCGCGGCCTGAACAAGAGCGACGTCAGCGACAAGGTCAAGAAAGTCCTGAGCATGGTCCAGCTCGATGCCTTCGCTTCGCGCTATCCGGCGCAGTTGTCCGGCGGCCAGCAACAACGTGTGGCGCTGGCCCGTGCGCTGGTCTTCGAGCCGCAACTGGTGCTGATGGACGAACCGCTCGGCGCTCTCGACAAGCAGCTGCGCGAACACATGCAGATGGAAATCAAACACCTGCACCAGCGCCTCGGCGTGACCGTGGTCTACGTGACCCACGACCAGGGCGAAGCCCTGACCATGTCCGACCGCGTCGCCGTGTTTCATCAGGGTGAGATCCAGCAGATCGCCCCGCCGCGCACCCTCTACGAAGAGCCGAAAAACACCTTCGTCGCCAACTTCATCGGCGAGAACAACCGCCTCAACGGTCGTCTGCTCAGCCAGAGCGGCGAGCGCTGTGTGGTCGAGCTGGGTCGTGGGGAAAAGGTCGAGGCGCTGGCGGTCAACATCGGCCAGACCGGCGAACCCGTCACCCTGTCGATCCGGCCGGAGCGCGTCAGCCTCAACGGTTCGAGCGATCAATGCGTCAACCGCTTCTCCGGGCGGGTGGCCGAATTCATCTATCTGGGCGACCACGTCCGGGTGCGCCTGGAAGTCTGCGGCAAGACCGACTTCTTCGTGAAACAACCGATTGCCGAGCTCGATCCTGCGCTCGCGGTCGGCGACGTGGTTCCGCTTGGCTGGCAGGTCGAGCACGTTCGCGCGCTTGATCCTCTTCTAGAGGCGCATTAAGCGCCCCGGCATTACCAACACCAACCCTGCACGTGGAGAGAACAATAAATGTTGAGATCCCTGAAGTTCACAGCCCTGACCCTGGGCCTGATGGGTGCGGCAAGCGCAATGGCCGCCGGCCCGGATCTGACCGTGGTGTCGTTTGGCGGGGCGAACAAGGCGGCGCAAGTCAAAGCCTTCTACGCACCGTGGGAAGCGGCGGGCAACGGCAAGATCGTCGCCGGCGAGTACAACGGTGAGATGGCCAAAGTCAAAGCCATGGTCGATACCAAGAGCGTGTCCTGGGATCTGGTGGAGGTTGAATCGCCGGAACTGTCCCGTGGCTGCGACGAAGACATGTTCGAGCAGCTCGATCCTGCGCTGTTCGGCAAGACCGAAGACTACGTCAAAGGCGCGATCCAGCCGTGCGGCGTGGGCTTCTTCGTATGGTCCACCGTACTGGCCTACAACGCCGACAAACTGAAAACCGCACCGACCAGTTGGGCGGATTTCTGGGACACCAAGAAATTCCCGGGCAAGCGCGGCCTGCGCAAAGGCGCCAAGTACACCCTCGAATTCGCACTGATGGCCGACGGCGTTGCGCCGAAAGACGTCTACAAAGTGTTGGCCAGCAAAGATGGTCAGGATCGCGCATTCAAGAAGCTGGACGAACTCAAGCCAAGCATCCAGTGGTGGGAAGCCGGCGCACAGCCACCGCAGTATCTCGCCTCCGGTGACGTGGTCATGAGCTCCGCCTACAACGGTCGTATCGCTGCCGTGCAGAAAGAGTCCAACCTGAAAGTGGTGTGGAACGGCGGCATCTACGACTTCGACGCATGGGCCATCCCGAAAGGCCTGGACGCCAAACGTGCGGAAGCGGCGAAGAAATTCATCGCCTATTCGGTGCAGCCGCAACAGCAGAAGACCTATTCGGAAAACATCGCCTACGGCCCGGCCAACACCCAGGCTGTGCCGCTGCTGGCCAAGGATGTCCTGAAAGACATGCCGACCACCCCGGAAAACATCGCCAACCAGGTGCAGATCGACGTCAGCTTCTGGGCTGACAACGGTGAGCAACTGGAGCAGCGCTTCAATTCCTGGGCTGCGAAGTAAGGCTGATGCATACGCGGCGTCACCCTCAGGGTGACGCCGTCATTCAAAAGATTTGCGGAGTACGTCATGGCCATCGCCGTTCCCCTGAACGAGGGCAGCAGCCCCACCTTGAAGCAGCGGCTCAAGCACGCCGAGCGGGTCAACCGCTGGAAGGCCCAGGCGCTGATCGCGCCACTGGTGCTGTTTCTGTTGCTGGTGTTCCTGGTGCCGATCGTGGCGCTGCTCTACAAAAGCGTCGGCAACCCGGAAGTGGTGGGCGGCATGCCACGCACCGTGGCTGCCATCGCCAGTTGGGACGGTCGCGGACTGCCCGCTGAACCGGTCTACAAGGCCGCCGGCGAAGACCTCGCCGAGGCCCGCAAAAACCAGACCCTGGGCGATCTGTCCAAGCGCCTGAACATGGAGTTGGCCGGCTATCGCAGCCTGCTGACCAAAACCGCCCGCTCGCTGCCATTCGCCAGCGAACCGGCCTCTTATAAAGAAGCGCTGGAAGGCCTCGACGAACGCTGGGGCGATCCGGCCTATTGGCAGGCTGTGAAGCGCAACACCAGCAGCATCACCCCGTTCTATCTGCTGGCGGCGGTGGACCATCGCATCGACGACCTCGGCGAACTGGCCCCGGCCACCCCGGATCAGGCGATCTACCTCGACATCTTCGCCCGGACCTTCTGGATGGGCCTGATCATCACCGTGATCTGCCTGGTGCTGGCCTATCCGCTGGCGTACCTGCTGGCCAACCTGCCGTCGCGTCAAAGCAACCTGCTGATGATTCTGGTGCTGTTGCCGTTCTGGACCTCAATCCTGGTACGAGTCGCGGCGTGGATCGTGTTGCTGCAATCCGGCGGATTGATCAACAGCGCGCTGATGGCGATGGGCGTGATCGATAAGCCGCTGGAGCTGGTGTTCAACCGCACGGGGGTCTACATCTCGATGGTGCACATCCTGTTGCCGTTCATGATCCTGCCGATCTACAGCGTGATGAAAGGCATCTCGCCGACCTACATGCGCGCCGCGATTTCCCTCGGCTGTCATCCGTTCGCCAGCTTCTGGCGGGTCTACTTCCCGCAGACCTACGCCGGTGTCGGCGCCGGTTGCCTGCTGGTGTTCATCCTCGCTATCGGCTACTACATCACCCCGGCGCTGCTGGGCAGCCCGAACGATCAGATGGTCAGCTACTTCGTCGCGTTCTACACCAACACCAGCATCAACTGGGGCATGGCCACTGCGCTGGGCGGGCTGTTGCTGCTGGCGACCGTGGTGCTTTATCTGATCTACAGCTGGCTGGTAGGCGCCAGTCGCCTGCGCCTGAGTTAAGGGGAATTTGAAATGCTGAGTCCTTATATGTCGCCCGTCGAGCGGGTGTGGTTCTACAGCTTGCGGATTCTCTGCGGCTTGATCCTGTTGTTCCTGATCCTGCCGGTGCTGGTGATCGTGCCGCTGTCGTTCAACTCGGGCAGCTTCCTGGTGTACCCGCTGCAAGGTTTCTCGCTGCACTGGTATCAGGACTTCTTCGCCTCGGCGGAATGGATGCGCTCGCTGAAGAACAGCATCATCGTCGCCCCGGCCGCCACCGTACTGGCGATGGTGTTCGGCACGCTGGCGGCCATCGGCCTGACCCGTGGCGACTTTCCCGGCAAGGCGCTGGTGATGGCGCTGGTGATTTCACCGATGGTGGTGCCGGTGGTGATCATCGGCGTGGCCAGCTACCTGTTCTTCGCGCCGCTGGGCCTGGGCAACAGTTTCTTCTCGCTGATCGTGGTGCACGCGGTGCTGGGTGTGCCGTTCGTGATCATCACCGTGTCAGCGACGTTGCAGGGGTTCAACCATAACCTGGTGCGGGCGGCGGCCAGTCTTGGCGCTTCGCCGTTGGTGACATTCCGTCGGGTGACCTTGCCGCTGATTGCGCCGGGGGTGATTTCCGGGGCGTTGTTTGCCTTTGCGACATCGTTCGATGAAGTGGTGGTGACGTTGTTCCTCGCAGGTCCCGAGCAAGCGACGTTGCCACGGCAGATGTTCAGCGGGATTCGCGAGAACCTGAGCCCGACGATTGCGGCGGCTGCAACTCTGCTGATTGCCTTCTCGGTGATTCTGCTGCTGACGCTGGAGTGGTTGCGTGGGCGGAGTGAGAAGCTGCGTACTGCTCAGGTCTGACGTCGACAAATGCGGGTTGTCTGCCATTCATGCGCTGAATGACAGACAACCCCAATTCCCCAGCTACGCTTGTGCTCAGCTCCCACATCTATAAGAGGCTGCGCACGATGAGTCTTTCCTCGTTCAAGATCGCTCACAAACTGATCACCGGCGCCGGGGCCATCGAGCAGCTGGCGGTCGAGCTCACGCGGCTGGATATCGATAACCCGCTGATCGTCACTGATGCCGCACTGGTCAAGTCCGGCACGGTGGAGCTGGCGCTGGCGCAGATCGGCGAGCGCGAGTACGAAATTTTCGACCGGGTGCTGCCGGATCCGGAAATCGCCATCGTCGAGGACTGCATGCGCGTCTATCGCGAGGGCGGGCATGACGGGCTGATCGGTCTGGGCGGCGGCAGTGCAATCGACATCGCCAAGAGTGTTGCCGCGTACGCCGGTTACCACGGTGCGCTGGAAGATCTGTTCGGCGTTGATCAGGTGCCGCGCAAGGGTCCGCCGCTGATCGCCATCCCGACCACGGCCGGCACCGGTTCCGAGGTGACCAACGTGGCGATTCTTTCGGACAAGGTCGCCCAGTTGAAGAAGGGGATCGTCAGCGATTATCTGTTGCCGGACGTGGCGCTGGTCAGTCCGCAGATGACCCTGACCTGCCCGCGCAGTGTCACCGCCGCCAGTGGCGTCGATGCGCTGGTGCATGCCATCGAGTCTTATCTGTCACTGAATGCCTCACCGATCACCGATTCGCTGGCCATCGGCGCAATCAAGTTGATCGCCCGGTCATTGCCCAAGGCCTACGCCAACCCCTCCAACCTGCAAGCTCGGGAGGACATGGCCACCGCCAGCCTGATGGCCGGCATGGCGTTCGGCAATGCCGGGGTCGGTGCGGTGCACGCGCTGGCGTATCCGCTGGGTGGGCGCTTCAATATTGCCCACGGCGTGAGCAACGCGTTGTTGCTGCCGTATGTGATGACCTGGAACAAGATGGCCTGCGTCGAACGGATGCAGGATATTGCCGAAGCCATGGGGGTGAAGACCGCTCATCTGAGTCTCAATGAAGCGGCCGACAGCGCCGTCGCAGCGATGACCGAACTGTGTTCGGCGGTGGAAATTCCGCAGGGTTTGCACAGTTTCGGCGTGCCCGAAGAGGCGATCCCGGCCATGGCCGTAGAGGCCGCGGGGATCGAGCGCCTGATGCGCAACAACCCGCGCAAGCTCAGCGCCGCCGACATCGAGAAGATCTACCGGGCAGCGTACTGAGAACCGGCCGGCCGCCGGTCATGGCACAACCCAATCATCGCGGTCACGGTGCGCGCGCGGAAACTTGAGGTATACAATGCGCGCCATCGTGATTTAGCTCAGAAAAGGTGCGTCATGCAGCCCTTCGTTATTGCTCCGTCGATTCTCTCCGCCGACTTCGCCCGCCTGGGCGAGGAAGTGGACAACGTTCTGGCCGCCGGTGCCGACTTCGTTCACTTCGATGTCATGGACAACCATTATGTGCCGAACCTGACCATCGGCCCGATGGTCTGCGCCGCGCTGCGCAAGTACGGCATCACCGCGCCGATCGACGCGCATCTGATGGTCAGCCCGGTGGATCGCATCGTCGGCGACTTCATCGAGGCCGGCGCCACCTACATCACCTTCCACCCGGAAGCCACGCTGCACGTCGATCGTTCGCTGCAACTGATCCGTGAGGGCGGCTGCAAATCCGGCCTGGTGTTCAATCCGGCGACCCCGCTGGACGTGCTCAAGTACGTGATCGACAAGGTCGACATGGTCTTGCTGATGAGCGTCAACCCGGGCTTCGGCGGGCAAAAGTTCATCCCCGGCACCCTCGACAAGTTGCGCGAAGCGCGCGCGATCATCGATGCCTCGGGCCGTGACATCCGCCTGGAAATCGACGGCGGCGTCAACGTCAACAACATCCGTGAAATCGCCGCTGCCGGCGCCGACACCTTCGTGGCCGGCTCGGCGATCTTCAATGCGCCGAACTATCAGGAAGTCATCGACAAGATGCGTTCCGAACTGGCGCTGGCTCGCCCATGAGCGGATTTGAGCAGCTGTTCCCGGGGCAACTGCCGCGGTTGGTGATGTTCGATCTGGATGGCACGCTGATCGACTCGGTACCCGACCTGGCGGCAGCTGTGGATAACATGCTGCTCTCCCTCGGGCGCAAGCCTGCCGGTATCGAGTCGGTGCGCGAGTGGGTCGGCAACGGCGCGCCGGTGCTGGTACGCCGCGCCTTGGCCGGCGGCATCGACCATTCCGCCGTGGATGACGTCGAAGCCGAGCATGCGCTGGAGGTGTTCATGGAAGCCTACGGCGCCAGCCATGAGCTGACCGTGGTCTATCCCGGCGTGCGCGACACCCTGAAATGGCTGCACAAGCAGGGCGTGGCCATGGCGCTGATCACCAACAAGCCGGAGCGCTTCGTCGCTCCGCTGCTGGATCAGATGAAGATCGGCCGCTACTTCAAGTGGATCATCGGCGGCGATACGTTGCCGCAGAAAAAGCCTGATCCGGCAGCGCTGTTCTTTGTCATGAAGATGTCCGGCATCCCGGCCTCGCAATCGCTGTTCGTCGGTGATTCGCGCAGCGACGTGCTGGCGGCGAAAGCGGCGGGGGTCAAATGTGTCGCGCTCAGCTATGGCTACAACCATGGCCGGCCGATTGCCGAGGAATCCCCGGCGCTGGTGATCGACGATCTGCGCAAGCTAATTCCCGGTTGCCTGGATACGGCCGCTGAGATAACGTTGCCCGACGCTTCTCAATCCCCTTCTGGAAACGCCATCGTGGTGGTCACCCGCAAACTCTGGATGAAAGTCATCAAGGCCCTGGCCCGCTGGCGTTGGCGCGCCTGACTTGTTCCTGGCCGGCCTGCCGGCGCGTTTGCACACCTGACTGATTTGCACCTCACACCACGAGGCAACCTATGATCCGCGAAGAATTCCTGCGTCTGGCCGCTGACGGCTACAACCGCATCCCGCTGGCCTGCGAAACCCTGGCCGACTTCGACACACCGCTGTCGATCTACCTGAAACTGGCCGACCAGCCCAACTCCTATCTGCTCGAATCGGTGCAGGGCGGCGAGAAATGGGGCCGTTACTCGATCATCGGCCTGCCATGCCGCACTGTACTGCGGGTTCACGACCATCGCGTCAGCATCACCGTCGATGGCGTCGAGACCGAAAGCCACGACGTCGAAGACCCGCTGGCCTTCGTCGAAACCTTCAAGGCCCGCTACAACGTGCCGACCATTGCCGGTCTGCCGCGCTTCAACGGAGGCCTGGTGGGTTACTTCGGTTATGACTGCGTGCGTTATGTAGAGAAGCGCCTCGGCAAATGCCCAAACCCGGATCCGCTGGGCGTGCCGGACATTCTGTTGATGGTCTCCGATGCGGTGGTGGTGTTCGACAACCTCGCCGGCAAGATGCACGCGATCGTGCTGGCCGATCCGGCGCAGGCCGATGCCTACGAGCAGGGCCACGCGCAGTTGCAGGAACTGCTGGAAAAACTGCGTCAGCCGATCACCCCGCGCCGTGGCCTGGACTTCAGCAAGCAGCAGGCCGCCGAGCCGGTGTTCCGCTCCAGTTTCACCCAGGACGACTACGAAAAAGCCGTCGACACCATCAAGGAATACATCCTCGCCGGTGACTGCATGCAGGTGGTGCCGTCCCAGCGTATGTCGATCGACTTCAAGGCTGCACCGATCGATCTGTACCGCGCGCTGCGTTGCTTCAACCCGACGCCGTACATGTACTTCTTCAACTTCGGCGATTTCCACGTCGTCGGCAGTTCGCCGGAAGTGCTGGTGCGGGTCGAAGACAATCTGATCACCGTACGCCCGATTGCCGGCACCCGCCCTCGCGGGGCCACCGAAGAGGCGGACGTGGCGCTGGAAGAAGACCTGCTGTCGGACGACAAGGAGATCGCCGAGCACCTGATGCTGATCGACCTCGGTCGCAACGATACCGGTCGCGTTTCGGAAATCGGTTCGGTGAAACTCACCGAGAAAATGGTCATCGAGCGTTATTCCAACGTGATGCACATCGTGTCCAACGTCACCGGCCAGCTGAAATCCGGCCTGACCGCCATGGACGCGCTGCGGGCGATTCTGCCGGCGGGCACCTTGTCCGGGGCGCCGAAGATCCGCGCGATGGAAATCATCGACGAACTGGAGCCGGTCAAGCGTGGGGTGTATGGCGGCGCGGTTGGGTACTTCGCCTGGAACGGCAACATGGATACCGCCATTGCGATCCGCACCGCAGTGATCAAGAACGGCGAGCTGCACGTGCAGGCCGGTGGCGGCATCGTTGCCGACTCGGTGCCGGCGCTGGAGTGGGAAGAAACCATCAACAAGCGTCGGGCGATGTTCCGGGCTGTTGCGCTGGCGGAGCAAACCCCGGACTGAGCGACGGGGGATTCAGCCACAAAAAAACGCGGCGCCTGTGAGGGCGCCGCGTTTTTTATTGCCGACTGATCAGAAGTCGAGACTGACGCCGATATTGACCCCTTGCTGGGTAAAGTCGTCATCCTTGCGAAGGTTGTAGCTGGCGCGAAGGGCGACTTCCTTGGTGAGGTTGTGGCTGACGCCCAGGTTCAGGCGGTTCAGGTTGGTCTGCGGTGTGTAGCCTTCCAGGGTGTAGCGATTGTTCGGCAGGCTGTTGAGGTTCATCGTCAGATCCTGGGCGTCGTCGTTGTATTCGCGCTCGTGGGCGAATTCGCCGAAGACCTGGGTCTGTGCGGTGATCTGGTATTTGCCCTGGATGCCGAGGCCGAGACGGCGGGAGTTGCGCGACTGATCATCGAAGGTCAGCGCAGTGGCGTCTGCGCCTTTCTCCGAGTAACCATCCACTTCCACCTTGCCAAAGTCTGCGCTGACGAAGGGCGACAGGTGCCATGGGCTGCTCGCCTCTGGCGCGATGTCGTAGCCGACGCGGCCGCCGATGGCCAGTACGTAGCCGTCGGTATCGCCTTTCTCGCCACGTTCGTTGACTCCGAGCTGGAACTTGCGCTTCAGGCTGTCGTAGTCCAGATGTCCGGCGGTAACGGCCAGGTCACCCCACCAGCGGTTTTGCTGGTACTGGGCGAATGCGGTGCCCATGTAGGAGTTGAGTTTGTACTCGGAGTCGTTGTCGCCGGCTTCGATTTTCTGGTGATAGAAACCCGCCGCCACACCGACACGCCAGGCGTCGTCGAGGCGGTAGCTGCCACCGATGTTCAGGTTGTAACCGTTGCCGTCGGCGCTTGCCCCTGCATGCTGGTCGTCGAAGTCCTGATGCTGGCCGCCAGCGGAGACAATCGCTCGCCATTGCCCGACGCCTTGCCAGTTTTCCCAGTCGGCCAGCCATTGATTGCGCAGTTCATCCTGATGTGCGCGCAACGTGCCCTGGGCCATTTCCGGCAGCAGGGTCAGTTCCCACGGGGCGGCCAGCAACGAGTAGGCGTAGTCGGCAATCAAGCGTTGCCCGGCTTCGGTCGGGTGTACCGAGTCGTTGTAGATCAGCTTGGTCGGGTCCGGCGTGGCGCTGTTGATCCCGTACCGGGCGTTCTCGGTGCAGCCGTCGCCGCTGAAGCAGGTGGCGACCAGGTTCTGATCAGTGGCCAGGCCAAACTGCGCGGGATTGGCAAACGCCTCCTTCAGCAGGACCGGAATGTTCAGCGGAATGACGTTGGCATTGACCGTCTGCAGTTGGCTCACCAGTTCGGTGTTGAACTGGGCACTGAGTTGCGAGGTGAAGCTTTGCAGCGGCGAGCCGTTGATGGCTGGGGTCAGGCCGATGTCGGGCAGCAGCCAGACCATGATGTAGCGAGCGCCCGCGCCTTGCAGGGTGCGTACGCTGTCGACAAGTCGATCGGCGGCGGCGTTGGCCTGAGGCAGACTTGTGACGCGCCCCTGCAGGAAGTCGTTGCCACCCCCGGTCAGGTAATACAGCGCATTCGGGTCGGCGCGCAAACCGTTCGACGGCAGGTAGCCGGCGCGGGTGCGTTCACCGCTGGCGGATGTAGTGGTGATCGAGTCGAGAATCTGGTCAGTTCGGTAGCCGCCCACTGCCCAGTTATTGCCGTCCGGCAAACCCTGGCCGGCGCGTACCGCCGAATCAGCGGACGCCGTCTGATTCGGCGTGAAGCCCAGTCGACCGCCGATCAATTGGGTGGCGTTCAGGGAGTAGAACTCACCGCTGCCGTCCTGGTAGTTCGGGCCTGTACGGTTGGTGAATCGCTTGACCGAGCCCGTCGGACCGTCAGGGTCGGAGAACGTCCCTGCGTCGCTGAGGCTGTCCCCGAAGACAACGAAGTTCGAATAAGGATTGGGCGCGGCACTCGCCTGGGCGCAGGCGATTGCGAGCAGGCATCCGGCGAGCGGTACAAACAATGTCTGTTTGATCATGAGCAAGTCCGTTTATTTATTGTTGTATGGAACGAAACGACAGTACCAAAAACCTCCGGCGTTTTGCCATCGGTCGTCAACCCTCCCATAGTTTTCCCCCCCGTCAGGCCCGGCCATATTGCACGCTCTGCCCAGCTAAGTTACTGTGCGGGAACGTATGAACGAGACCTTCCCCGTGTTGATCACCAGCAAACTCCTGGATCAAGTCATCAAGGCACACGCCCGCTGGCGTTGGCGCGCCTGAATCTTTTCTGCCGGCCCCGCCGGATCTGTATCGCTTTGCCTTCCTTGCCCGTTTGAAATGCCGCTTTGCCGTCGCCACCTGTGCGTCCGACATTGTGCAGCGTCCTGGCAAGTCATCCGAAGGCTGTTTCCAAGTCAGAATTCAAGAGGTTCGAAACGCCATGTTGCTGATGATCGACAACTACGACTCCTTTACTTACAACGTTGTGCAATACCTCGGCGAGCTGGGTGCCGAGGTCAAGGTCGTGCGCAACGACGAGCTGACCATTGCCGAAATCGAGGCGCTCAACCCGGAACGAATCGTGGTGTCCCCCGGTCCGTGCACGCCGACCGAAGCCGGTATCTCCATCGAAGCCATCAAGCACTTCGCCGGCAAACTGCCGATCCTCGGTGTCTGCCTCGGCCACCAGTCCATCGGCCAGGCCTTTGGCGGTGATGTGGTACGTGCCCGGCAAGTGATGCACGGTAAGACTAGCCCGGTATTCCACGAGGACAAGGGCGTATTTGCCGGTCTGAATCGCCCGCTGACGGTCACCCGCTATCATTCCCTGATCGTCAAGCACGAGACCCTGCCCGATTGCCTGGAGCTGACCGCGTGGACTCAGCACGATGACGGCTCGGTCGACGAAATCATGGGCCTGCGTCACAAGACCCTGAACATCGAGGGCGTACAGTTCCACCCGGAATCGATCCTCACCGAACAGGGCCATGAACTGTTCGCCAACTTCCTCAAACAAACCGGCGGCACGCGCTAAGGACTCTCCATGAATATCAAGACAGCCCTGAGCCGTATCGTCGATCACCTCGACCTCAGCACCGATGAAATGCGCGACGTGATGCGCGAAATCATGACCGGTCAATGCACGGACGCGCAGATCGGCGCGTTCATGATGGCCATGCGCATGAAGAGCGAAAGCATCGACGAAATCGTCGGCGCGGTGTCGGTGATGCGCGAGTTGGCCGATCAGGTCGAACTCAAGACTCTCGACGGCGTGGTCGATGTGGTCGGTACCGGCGGTGACGGTGCAAACATTTTCAACGTTTCCACCGCTTCATCCTTTGTCGTAGCTGCTGCCGGTTGCACCGTGGCCAAGCATGGCAACCGCGCGGTGTCGGGCAAGAGCGGCAGCGCCGACCTGCTTGAAGCCGCCGGGATCTACCTCAACCTGACCCCGGTTCAGGTGGCGCGTTGTATCGACAACGTCGGCATCGGTTTCATGTTTGCCCAGACTCATCACAAAGCCATGAAGTACGCTGCCGGCCCGCGCCGTGACCTTGGCCTGCGTACCCTGTTCAACATGCTCGGCCCGCTTACGAATCCGGCCGGCGTCAAACATCAGGTAGTCGGTGTATTCACACAGGCGTTGTGCCGGCCGTTGGCCGAAGTCTTGCAGCGTCTGGGCAGCAAACATGTGCTGGTGGTGCACTCGAAGGACGGTCTGGACGAGTTCAGCCTTGCTGCACCGACCTTTGTGGCCGAGCTGAAGAACAACGAGATCACCGAATATTGGGTCGAGCCGGAGGATCTGGGCATGAAGAGCCAGAGCCTGCACGGTCTGTCGGTCGAAGGCCCGGAAGCCTCGCTGGCACTGATCCGCGACGCGCTGGGCAAGCGCAAGACCGAGAACGGCCAGAAGGCTGCGGAAATGATCGTGCTCAATGCCGGTGCGGCGCTGTACGCGGCCGATCTGGCAACAAGTCTGAAAGAAGGCGTGGCGCTTGCCCACGACGCTCTGCACACCGGCCTCGCTCGGGAAAAGCTCGAGGAGTTGGGTGCCTTTACCGCGGTATTCAAAGTGGAGAATGAGGGATGAGTGTACCGACGGTTCTGGAAAACATTCTGGCCCGCAAGGTTCAGGAAGTCGCCGAGCGTAGCGCCCGTGTGAGCCTGAGCGAGCTGGAAAGTCTGGCCAAGGCGGCCGATGCACCCCGAGGTTTTGCCCGTGCCTTGCTGGCGCAGGCCAAGAAGAAACAACCGGCAGTGATCGCCGAAATCAAGAAGGCGTCGCCGAGCAAGGGCGTGATCCGCGAGAACTTCGTTCCCGCCGACATCGCCAAAAGCTACGAGAAGGGCGGGGCGACCTGCCTGTCGGTATTGACCGATATCGACTACTTCCAGGGCGCCGATGCCTACCTGCAACAGGCCCGCGCGGCCTGCTCGCTGCCGGTGATCCGCAAGGACTTCATGATCGATCCGTACCAGATCGTCGAAGCCCGTGCCTTGGGCGCCGATTGCGTGTTGTTGATCGTCTCCGCGCTGGATGACGTGAAAATGGCCGAACTGGCTTCGGTGGCCAAAGGCGTCGGTCTCGATGTGCTGGTGGAAGTGCACGACGGCGATGAGCTGGAGCGCGCATTGAAGACTCTTGACACGCCGCTGGTCGGGGTCAACAACCGTAACCTGCACACCTTCGACGTGAGCCTGGAAGCCACCCTCGACCTGCTGCCGCGCATTCCGCGTGATCGTCTGGTGATCACCGAAAGCGGAATCCTCAACCGTGCCGATGTCGAACTGATGGAAATCAGCGATGTT
The DNA here is from genome assembly GCF_040760005.1 of Pseudomonas sp. stari2. NCBI lineage: Bacteria > Pseudomonadati > Pseudomonadota > Gammaproteobacteria > Pseudomonadales > Pseudomonadaceae > Pseudomonas > Pseudomonas sp. Stari2. The sequence goes on along the minus strand of NZ_CP099760.1, from coordinate 5,872,136 downwards.
TACTCGTTCCTGGTCGGTGAAGCGTTCATGCGTGCCGAAAGCCCGGGCATTGAGCTGCAACGCCTGTTCTTCCCTGAGCGCGGCGTTCCGGTGAGCGGTTCGACCCTCGACTGATCGAGTCTTCGCAGGCACCCGCCCCCTGTGGGAGCGGGCTTGCCCGCGAAGGCAGCATAAGATTCACCTCAGGCTTAACGTCCTATGGAAACCTTATGATCCCCACTTCCCTGACCATCGAAGTCGGCCTGCAAGCCGAACAGGATCTGCTGGCCTCGGTCTGCGCCGGTGATGCTGAATTTGGCTTGCTGTTCTGGCAGCCCAGCGACCGCGCTTTGGTCATGCCTCGCCGTTTGAACCGCTTGCCCGGATTCGATCACGCCTGCGAAGTCTCCGCTGCTGCCGGCTGGCCGGTGTTGCTGCGTGAAACCGGTGGTGAACCAGTTCCGCAATCGGCATCGACCATCAACATTGCACTGGTCTACGCGCCGCCTCGCAGCGAAGGTGATCTGAACCGCATCGAAACCGGTTACCGGCGTCTGTGTGATCCGATCTGTCAGTTGCTGGATGAGTTGGGCGGCACCTCGTCGCTGGGTGAAATCGACGGCGCATTCTGCGACGGTCGTTTCAACGTCAACCTAGACGGACGCAAGATGGTGGGCACCGCTCAACGCTGGCGCCAGAGTCAGGGCGGTCAGCGCCCGGTGGGTTTGGTGCATGGTGCGATGCTGCTGGAGGACGAACGCGAATCGATGGTCGCGGCGGTCAATCGCTTCAACGAGGCGTGTGGCCTGGAGCAACGGGTACGTGCCGCCAGCCACATCGCGCTGCATGAGAAATTCCCGGCGCCCCATGCCTTGGCGCGTCTCGATGAGCTCTTTCGTTTGATGCTGGCGCAGATCTACGCCGGCTGAGTTTTCTAACTCAGCGAGTGCCGAAGACCACCATGGTCTTGCCTTTCACATCCACCAGGTTGCGTTCTTCAAGATCCTTGAGCACGCGACCGACCATCTCCCGCGAACAACCGACAATCCGCCCGATTTCCTGGCGGGTGACCTTGATCTGCATGCCGTCCGGGTGGGTCATCGCGTCGGGTTGCTTGCACAGCTCCAGCAGGCAGCGAGCAACACGGCCAGTGACGTCGAAGAACGCCAGATCGCCGACCTTGCGCGTGGTGTTGCGCAGGCGTTGTGCGATTTGTCCGCTGAGCACGTAAAGAATGTCTGGATCCTGCTGCGACAACTCACGGAATTTGGCGTAGCTGATTTCCGCGACTTCGCACTCGACCTTGGCCCGCACCCAGGCACTGCGCTCCTGTTCCTGGCCGGCCTGTTCGAACAGGCCCAGCTCGCCGAAGAAATCCCCGGCATTCAGGTACGCGATGATCATCTCGCGGCCGTCGTCGTCCTCGATCAGGATCGTGACCGAGCCGCGGATAATGAAGTACAGCGTGTCCGAGCGATCCCCGGCGCAGATGATGTTGCTCTTGGCCGCATGGCGCCGGCGCTGGCAATGCATCAGCAGCTTGTCGAGGTTCTTGATTTTAGGTGTGGGGGTAATACCAACCATGGTTGTATCCCGAAAAGACTGCACGGTTATATTTGGTTTTTATATGAGGCACTGAGGCGGTTGCTACCAAAACTGGCTGGGCGCCAGTGAATTGGCGCCAGCTTACCAGACACTTCGTCGAAAATTCGAGAAATTACCTACGCGGTAAAGGCATCGGTCCTAGGATCACCGCTCGCAGTCAAACCGGGCCCCTGTGCTAAGCTGGCGACCCTTTTTTCTACAGTGGAGTCTTGGCGATGAAGGCACGCATCCAATGGGCTGGCGAAGCCATGTTCCTCGGCGAATCCGGCAGCGGTCATGTCGTGGTCATGGACGGTCCGCCGGACGCCGGTGGTCGCAATCTGGGTGTTCGCCCGATGGAAATGCTCCTGCTGGGCGTTGGCGGTTGCAGCAACTTCGACGTGGTCAGCATCCTGAAGAAGTCCCGTCAGGCCGTTGAAAGCTGCGAGGCTTTCCTGGAAGCCGAACGCGCGACCGAAGATCCGAAGGTGTTCACCAAGATTCACATGCACTTCGTGGTCAAGGGCCGTGGCCTGAAAGAGGCCCAGGTCAAACGCGCCATCGAGCTGTCGGCGGAGAAGTATTGCTCGGCCTCGATCATGCTCGGCGCGGCCGGCGTAGCGATCACCCACGACTACGAAATCATCGAACTCGGCTAAGCCGACATTCAACTATCATAAAAGCAGTGCAGACTCTGGCGATCCCCCGCTGACGTCTGCATAATGCGCCACTTTTTTCAGGGCAGTGACCGGTCAACCGACGGGTCATCCGCCTGAACAGATAACCAAAATCGCCATCGCGAAGAGGTGTTAACCGTCCTACGCAGGTGCGTTGTTCGCACTTGACGGGCATGCTTGATCACGCGGCCGGGCCGCATACATAGAGAGTTTTTAACGGTGAAAAGCAAACTCAAGCTCCACGGGTTCAATAACCTGACAAAGACCTTGAGCTTCAACATCTATGACATCTGCTACGCGGAAACCCCGCAAGACCAGCAGGCTTACGTCGAGTACATCAATCAAGAGTACAACGCGGAACGCCTGACGCAGATCCTCACGGAAGTTGTCGAAATCATTGGTGCCAACATTCTGAACATTGCCAGTCAGAACTATGAGCCTCAGGGTGCCAGCGTCACGATTCTGATCTCGGAAGAACCGGTCACCCCGACCGAAAGCCAGATCGAAGAGTCCCCGGGTCCGCTGCCGGAAATCATCCTGGCCCACCTCGACAAGAGTCATATCACGGTGCATACCTACCCGGAAATCCATCCGGACGCCGGTATTGCGACGTTCCGTGTGGACATCGATGTGTCGACCTGTGGTGTCATTTCACCGCTCAAAGCGCTCAACTTCCTTATTCACCAGTTCGATTCGGACATCGTGACCGTGGATTACCGTGTGCGCGGCTTCACCCGTGACGTTGAAGGCAACAAGCACTTCATCGACCACGAGATCAATTCAATCCAGAACTACCTTTCCGAAGATACTCGCGACGCGTACCAGATGACCGACGTGAACGTGTATCAGGAAAACCTGTTCCACACCAAAATGCTGCTGAAGAACTTCGAACTGGATAACTACCTGTTCGGCGATGCCACCAGCAATCTGTCGTCCGAGCAACGTGCTCAGGTGACCGAGCGTGTGAAACACGAAATGCTGGAAATCTTCTACGCACGCAATATGCCGAGCTAAGAAATCCAGGCACAAAAAAGGCGACTGCTTTGCGGCAGTCGCCTTTTTTATGGGCGTTTTTCAGATCCGGTAGGTGCTTTTGGTCATTACTTTTGCCAACAGGCTCATGCCGAATTTCACCGGTGCCGGGAAGCGGAAACCGCCAGCCTCCAGCGCACTTTCTGCGTGATGTTCTTCATCGATACGCATCTGTTCCAGAATCGCCCGGGATTTTTCATCCTCGGCCGGCAGTTGTTCCAGATGCTCGTTCAAGTGTTTGCAGACTTGATGCTCGGTCGCCGCGACAAAGCCGAGGCTGACCTTGTCGCTGATCAGTCCGGCAACTGCGCCGATCCCGAACGACATGCCATAGAACAGCGGATTGAGCACGCTGGTGTGGCTGCCCAACTGATGAATGCGCTGTTCGCACCAGACCAGATGATCGATCTCTTCTTCGGCCGCATGCTCCATGGCTTCGCGTACCTGCGGCAGCTTGGCGGTCAGTGCCTGGCCTTGATATAGCGCCTGGGCACAGACTTCGCCGGTATGGTTGATGCGCATCAGGCCGGCGACGTGGCGGGTGTCTTCGTCGCTCATCTGCACGTCGGGCTGCACGATGGCTGGCGACGGGCGGTACGGTTGGCCGCTGAAGGGCAGCAGGGTTCGCATCGCGGCATCGGCTTGCAGCAGAAGACGGTCAATTGGCGAATAGTGACGTTGGGTAGTCATGCTGACCTCCGGGAAGAATCTCGGCGGCCAGTTTAACCGAATCGGCCGGGGAAGGTTTGCGCTGGGTCATGTGGGAGCAGGGCGCTCCCACAGATTTCGAGTTCGATCAGCCCGGCGGCCAGTTCATCTGACGCTGACCGAGTACGTGCATATGAATGTGGTAGACCGTCTGCCCACCCTTTTCATTGCAGTTCATCACCACCCGGAAGCCTTCTTCGCAACCCAGCTCCAGCGCCAGACGCTGAGCGGTGAACAGGATATGCCCGGCCAGTGCTTTGTCGTCTTCGGTCAGGTCGTTGAGGGTGCGCACCGGTTTCTTCGGGATCACCAGAAAATGCACTGGTGCCTGTGGGGCGATGTCGTGGAACGCCAGAACCTGGTCGTCCTCGTAGATGATCTTCGCCGGGATTTCCCGGTTGATGATCTTGGTGAACAGAGTATCCACAGCTGTTTTCTCCGTTGTGTGAGCTGGGCTGAGTGTACCCACGAGGGATCACCGCGCCCAGCCATTTGCCTGCCGGCCCTTCAGCGCGGGCAGTAGGCTTTGTTGACCATGCCGACGATGGTGCGGTTGAGCCAGCGCGAACCCAGCCGTGGCAGAAAGGCTAACCAGCGGTTCCGGCGCCCGGGAATGATGATCGCGCGGTTTTTCTCCAGGGCGCGCACGGTATAAAGCGCGACCTCTTCGGGGCTCATCAGCAGTTTGCTGGCGTTGAGTTTGTCGTTGTTCAGTTGCGCTGTGCGAAAGAACGCCGTGCGCGTCGGGCCTGGGCAGAGCACCGAGACTTTCACTGCGCATTTTTTCAGTTCCACCCGCAGTGCTTCGGAGAAGTGCAGGACGTAGGCCTTGCTGGCGTAGTAAGTGCTCATCCACGGGCCGGGATTGAACGCCGCCACCGACGCTACGTTGAGAATCTGCCCGCCACCCTGCAGGGCCATGCTGTTGCCGATCGCGTGGCACAGGCGGGTGAGGGCGAGGATGTTCACCTCGATAAGGTCCTGCTCGGTCATCCAGTCTTGGGCCAGGAACGGACCGCAGGTGCCGATGCCAGCACAGTTCACCAGCAGATCAATCTGCCGGTCGCCTTCTTCAAGCTCCAGCAAAAAACCGGACAGGCGCAACGGCTCGCCCAGGTCGCAGGCCCGGAACAGCACCTCCACACCAAAACGCTGGGTCAGTTCAATCGCAATGCTTTCCAGCTGATCACGCTGTCGGGCCACCAGAATCAGGCTGCGGCCACGGCGGGCCAGGGCTTCGGCCATGGCCAGGCCGATGCCGCTGGAAGCGCCAGTGATCAGAGCGTAACGGGTCATGCAATTCTCCATCGCAACAGCTCCGCGCCGTGGACGCAGGTGTCACGGCGGGGAGCGCTGTTCATTCTTTCGCAGAGTCTACAGGGGCCGGCGCGGCTTCGGCTGCATCGTCCACCGAATTCGGCTCGGGCTCGACCTCGACATCGACTTCATCGGCGGTCACCGAACCACTCTCATAGCTGCTTTCGAGGCTGGTTTCGTACTCCTGCTGGATCGCAGAGATCCCGCCCAGCATTCCACCGACGAAGAACAATCCAATAATGACAATCCACAGGGAGCACAGCACTTTGACGGCGGTGCTGTTCGGTGGCGGTGGCGGGCCATAGCGATTGGCGCCGGTATTGCCCGGCATGACCATGATCACCAGGGGGAAGAAGCTGCCCACGAACGGTACCAGTGTCAGCAGCCAGAGCCAGCCTGACCAGCCGATATCGTGCAGACGCTGCACGCTGAACAGGATGCCGACGATCGCGAAGGCCAGGAACAGGAAGAAGGCGAAGATACCGCCGATGATCAGGCCGGAGGTCGAGTCGGCGCTCACCAGGCCCAGACCGATCAGTGCAAACACACCGATGATTGGCAGGGTCACCAGACTCAGTACCATCGACCATGCCAGGTAACGCAGGCGTCCGATCCGGCCTTCGACACTCAGTGGCTTCAGGGTGGAGAACTCCGGCAATTGCTCACCGACACTGGCCCGAGGCGGTGCATAAGGAGAATCAGGCTCTGCCACGGCGGCGGACTGTTCCTGAACATCGGACAGATTCAGTTCAATGGCTGTTTCCGGCTCGATCCGGGCGTCGATCCCTGTCTTGCTTAGCGCTTGCAGATAGGTCTGGGCGTCGCTGTGTGAGAGGTCGCGCTTGAGGGCAACGGCGCGTCCATTGAACAGGCGCTCGATGCCGGCCACGTCACTCTTGAACAGGTCGGCCAGATTGAGTTTGGCCGTGGTGATATCGACGCCAGGCTGAAGGGCTCCGTCGAAAACGATCTTGTAACGCGGTTCGCTCATGACCGAGGCATCCTTGTCGCGAAAGAAATTGAATTGAAACGTGTTGCAGTCGCTCAGTGTAAGGCCAGTCACGCAACGACTGGCCGGAATTTTCTCAGCGTGGCCAGCGTTTCGGAAGTTGAGCTGCGTGCTCCAGGGCCTGGCGATACTCGGCATCGAGGCGCGCCACCAGTTGATCCACGCTCGGCAGGTCCTCGATTTCCCCGACACCCTGGCCTGCCGACCACACGGTTTTCCAGGCTTTGGCTTCATCATTGATCGGCTTGAGTTTGTCGCCGAAGTTGACTTCACCCTTGCCTTGTAGCGAAGCCATGTCGAAGCCGGCAGCTTCCAGGCTTTGACGCATGAAACTGGCCGGTACTCCAGACACGGCAGGAGTATGAATGATGTCCGCGGCCTTGGCTGTCAGGAGCATCTCCTTGTAGGCGTCGGTCGCATGACTTTCGGTCGTACCGATGAATCGTGTTCCGAAGTAGGCCAAATCCGCGCCAAGCAGCTGTGCGGCGAGAATCTCATGGCCATGGTTCAAACATCCTGCAAGCAGCAGCGTCTTGTCGAAGAACTGACGAATCTCGGCAATCAGCGAGAACGGGCTCCAGGTGCCGGCATGTCCGCCGGCACCGGCAGCAACGGCGATCAATCCGTCGACGCCGGCTTCGGCGGCTTTTTCCGCATGGCGGCGAGTCGTCACGTCGTGGAAAACCAGGCCGCCGTAGCTGTGCACCGCGTCCACCAATTCCTTCACTGCGCCAAGACTGGTGATGATGATAGGCACCTTGTGCTCGACGCAGATGTTCAAATCCGCCTCCAGACGTGGATTGCTCTTGTGAACAATCAGGTTCACGGCATACGGCGCCGGGTTATCCAATGTCACCAATCCCGCTTCGATCTGTTCCAGCCAGGCCTTGAACCCGCTGCTCTCGCGTTGGTTGAGTGCCGGAAAGCTACCCACCACGCCATTGCGACAGCACGCGAGCACCAGTTCTGGATTGGAAATCAGGAACATCGGCGCGGCTACGACAGGCAAGCGCAGACGTTGTTCGAGCAGAGCGGGCAGCGACATCGGAAGCACCCCGGAAAGTTGAACCAGTTGAAGTTAGAACGGCTTGACCACGACCAGAATTACGATAGCCAGCAATATCAGAACCGGCACTTCATTGAACCAGCGATAAAAGACATGGCTGCGGGTGTTCTCGCCACGGGCAAAACGTTTTACCTGCGCGCCGCACATGTGGTGATAGCCGATCAACAACACGACCAGGGTCAGCTTGGCGTGGATCCAGCCGCCGCTGCTGAAGATGCTCGGGTTCAGGTAGATCAGCCAGCCGCCGAAGATCAGCGCGGCAATCATCGCCGGGCCCATGATGCCGCGATACAGCTTGCGCTCCATGGTGCTGAAGCGTTCCTTGCTGATCGTGTCTTCACTTTGCGCGTGATAAACGAACAGTCGTGGCAGGTAGAAGAGGCCGGCAAACCAGCACACGATGCTGACGATATGCAGCGCTTTGATCCATAGATAGAGCATTTTTGGTTATTCCCCAATTCACGGTAGGCCGGATAGTAGAGGCTTGAGCGTCCGCACGTCACCTTGACGGTTGTCGCAGGGGCGCGCGGCCCCTATTATCGACGGCTTTCCAGTGGGTTCGTTGAGGGCAGGTTTATGGTCAAGGTCGGTATCGTCGGCGGCACGGGTTACACCGGTGTCGAACTGCTGCGTCTGTTGGCACAGCATCCGCAGGCAGAAGTGGTGGTGATCACTTCCCGATCCGAGGCTGGTCTGGCCGTGGCTGATATGTACCCGAACCTGCGCGGTCACTATGACGGTCTGGCGTTCAGCGTGCCGGACATCAAGACCCTGGGCGCTTGCGACGTGGTGTTCTTCGCCACTCCGCACGGCGTTGCCCACGCACTGGCCGGTGAATTACTGGCAGCGGGTACCAAGGTAATCGACCTGTCGGCGGATTTCCGTCTGCAGGACGCCGAAGAATGGGCCAAATGGTACGGCCAGCCGCACGGTGCGCCGGAGCTGTTGGACGAAGCGGTTTACGGCTTGCCGGAAGTCAACCGTGAGCAAATCAAGAAAGCACGCCTGATCGCGGTGCCGGGTTGCTATCCGACTGCAACGCAGCTGGGTTTCCTGCCATTGCTTGAGGCAGGTCTGGCCGATACTTCGCTGTTGATCGCCGACTGCAAGTCGGGCGTCAGCGGTGCCGGTCGTGGTGCTGCCGTAGGCTCGCTGTACTCCGAGACGTCGGAAAGCATGAAGGCTTATGCGGTGAAAGGTCACCGTCATCTGCCGGAAATTCGTCAGGGTCTGCGTCGTGCAGCAGGCAAGGATGTCGGTCTGACCTTCGTGCCACACCTGACGCCGATGATTCGTGGCATTCATTCCACGCTCTATGCGACCGTGGTGGATCGCTCGGTGGATCTGCAGGCGCTGTTCGAAAAGCGTTATGCCAATGAACCGTTCGTCGACGTGATGCCAGCCGGCAGCCATCCGGAAACCCGCAGCGTGCGCGGCGCGAACGTTTGCCGTATCGCGGTTCATCGTCCACAGGATGGTGATCTGGTGGTGGTGCTGTCGGTGATCGACAATCTGGTCAAGGGCGCGTCGGGTCAAGCGGTGCAGAACATGAACATTCTGTTCGGTCTGGATGAGCGTTTTGGTCTGTCCCACGCGGGCATGCTGCCGTAAGACTGATCTTGCTTGATGAAAAGGCCCGTCTGACGGGCCTTTTTGCATTCTGGGTCGCTGATGGCTTTATTGATATACCGTAACAATAGTTGACCGATTTTCTAGGACAAGCGGATAATGCGCGTCATCACGCATTATGGCGGCGTAACGCCGGGAGATAGTCAGCATGAGCGTCGAATCCTTCACCCCCACGGCTTTGCAATTCACTCAGGGTGCCGCGCACAAGGTGAAGAGCCTGGTCGATGAAGAGGGGAATGATCGCTTGAAGCTGCGCGTATTCGTTACGGGCGGCGGTTGTTCAGGGTTTCAGTACGGCTTCACCTTCGATGAAGATGTGGCCGAGGACGACACCATCGTCGAGCGCGAAGGCGTGAGTCTGGTGGTTGATCCGATGAGCTTCCAGTACCTGGCGGGTGCCGAGGTGGACTATCAGGAAGGTCTGGAAGGTTCGCGTTTTGTGATCAAGAACCCGAATGCCACCACCACTTGTGGTTGCGGTTCTTCGTTCTCGATCTGATCTCGCCTCACCGTACACAACAAAACGCCGCAGAACCTCACGGTTCTGCGGCGTTTTGTTATCTGCGTTTTATCTCAATTGGGGTAGATGGCGCCAAGTATGCGCAGGCCTTTTGCACCGGTGACGCTGGGGCGATTGGCGGTGATGCCTTCAAGGCAGCAATGGGCCAGCCAGGCAAAGGCCATGGCTTCGACCCAGTCTGGATCGACACCGTGGGTCGCGGTGTTGGCGACTTTCGTGTTGGGCAGAAGGTCGGCCAGGCGTTTCATCAGGGTCGCGTTGTGGGCGCCACCGCCGCAGACCAGGAGTTCTTCAGTATTCGATTGAGCGGTTTGCAGCGACTCGACGATGGTCAGTGCTGTCAGTTCGAGCAGAGTTGCCTGTACGTTTTCGGGAGCGAAATCCGGCAGGTGTGACAGATGCTGTTCTAGCCAGGGCAGGTTGAATACTTCCCGGCCGGTGCTCTTCGGACCTTTGGTCGAGAAGAAGGAATCGCTCAACAATGCCTTGAGTAGGGTTGGTTCAACTTTACCGCTGGCTGCCCATTGACCGTTGCGATCATAGTTTTCGCCACGCTGGCGATGAATCCACGCGTCCATCAGAACATTCCCGGGGCCGCAGTCGAAACCGGCTACAGGCTTGTTCGGCTCGATCAGACTGAGATTGCTGAACCCGCCGACATTCAGGACCGCGCGGTTGCCGGTACGCTCTTCGAACAAAGCTTCATGGAAGGCCGGGACCAGAGGGGCGCCTTGGCCGCCGGCAGCCACATCGCGGCTGCGGAAATCGCTAACAACGGTAATCCCGGTCAGCTCGGTCAGCAGCGCAGGGTTGCCGACCTGTACGGTGAACCCGCGTGCCGGCTCATGGCGAATGGTCTGGCCGTGGCTGCCGATCGCGCGAATGGCTTCGGGTTTGAGCTGTTGCTGTTCGAGCAGGGCGTGAATACCTGTTGCTGCAAGCTTCACCCAGTTCTGCTGGGCAATGGCCGAGCGGGCGATCTCATCGGGGCCGCTGGCGCACAAGCCAAGTAGCTCGGCGCGCAGGGAATCAGGCATGGGAATGTAGTGCGTGGCGATCAGGTTGATCGCCGAGGTCTGCTCGATCAGGGCGATGTCCAGACCATCGAGGCTGGTTCCGGACATCACGCCGATATAAAGAGCCATGGCTTAACGCTTGCTCGAAGCCAGCATGGTGGCCTTCTCTTGGTCCATGCGCGCCATCAACGGCTGGCTCTGCGCCAGGAAGCGTGCGCGCTCGGATTTGGCGATCGGATCGGCCATTGGCAGTTTCTGGCCCAATGGATCGACGTGAACGCCGTTGACCTGGAACTCGTAGTGCAGGTGCGGTCCGGTGGACAGGCCGGTGGTGCCGATGTAACCGATCACCTGGCCTTGCTTGACGGTACCGCCGGTTTTCACGCCTTTGGCGAAGCCTTGCATATGGCCGTACAGCGTGCGGTAGGTATTGCCGTGCTGAATAATCACGGTGTTGCCGTAACCACCACGGCGACCGGCCAGCAGTACTTTGCCATCACCGGCAGCCTTGATAGGCGTACCGCGTGGAGCTGCGTAGTCGACACCTTTGTGGGCGCGAATCTTATTGAGGATCGGGTGTTTACGGCCCATGGAAAACTTGGAACTGATGCGGGCGAAGTCCACCGGCGTGCGGATGAACGCCTTGCGCATGCTGTTGCCGTCGGCAGTGTAGTAGCTGCTGTTACCCTGCTTGTTGGTGTAGCGCACGGCCGTGTAGGTCTTGCCGCGGTTGGTGAAGCGGGCGGACAGGATCGGACCATTGCCGACGGCTTTGCCATTGACCACTTTCTGCTCGTAGATCACGTCGAACTCGTCACCCTGGCGGATATCCTGGGCGAAATCGACGTCGTAGCCAAATACGCTGGCCATATCCATGGTCAGGCTGTGGGACAGGCCGGCGCGGGCGGCGGACTGGGACAGGGAACTATTGATCACGCCGTGGACATAGGCGGTACGAACGGTTGGCTTGGCGGTAACGCGGTTGAAGACATAGCCCTTGTCGTTCTTGGTCAGGGTAATGGTTTCAACGTCGCTGACCTTGCTGTGAAGATTGGTCAGTTGACCTTGTGGATTGAGTTCGAATTCGAGTTTCTGGCCGTGTTTGAGCTGGCTGAACTGTTTGGCCTGTTTGTCGCTGGCCAGAACTTCGTGCACGGCAGCGGCGGGGAGGCCTACCTTCTCGAACAATGTCGAAAGGGTGTCACCCTTGGAGACGATCACTTCCCTGTGGCCTGGAGCCTTCTTTTCAGGCGCGACCGGTGCAGGCGCTGGCGCGGCCTCGGCGGTTTCAGGTTTGTCTTCTGCGCTGTTTTCGATCTGAGCGAAGGGCGAGGCTACTGGCTCATTTGTGGCTTGAACCGCGTCAGCAGCGTCTTGGTCTTGTGTCAGTTGTTCAGCAGGACTTTCCAGTTCGAGGCTCAGGGTCGTCTTTTTGGCTTCAACATCACTGGAGGGAAATACCAGGAGCGCCAGGCTGAGAAGGGCGGCGATCCCACTTGCGGCAAGCAGGTGGGTCTTCGGGTAAAGCGGTGGCGCTTTAGACGGTTCAGTGGTCATAAGTAGTTTTGACTTTGAAAAGATGAATTGGAAAAGATGAAT